>JBLHJD010000074.1:0-11394 GCA_047618705.1 Luteibaculaceae bacterium | reverse complement strand
TTGTTTTTTCCCAAATCCAAATACCGCAGTTGTCGAAATTGACAAATGGCGGAATCGAGGATTCTTATTTTTTGTTTTCGGAGGGATATGCTATCCGTATTTGTAGGAAAGGACGACCACTCTATTTGTGCTTGAGAGGAAAGGCTTAATCCAATAAACAGACTACAATAAAAGCAGGTTTTGAGCCTTTTCCACATCCTTTTTAATTTGACTTTTTAAGTCATCTAAGGTATCGAACTTTTGTTCTTCTCGGATAAAATGTTTGAAGTACACGCGGAGATCAGAGCCGTAAATGTTTTCTGAAAAATTAAAAATGTGGACTTCTAAGTGAAGTTGGGGAATAGGATCTTGGAGAGTTGGCCTAAACCCAATGTTCATTACCCCATTATAAATCAGGTTGTTTTGTAGGTTTTTCACCTCCACTGCGTACACCCCCTTTTTTGGAATGAGTTTGTATTTAAAGGTAAGGTCTAAATTAGCGGTAGGAAAACCCATTCCTCGTCCAACGGCATTCCCTTCAATAACCGTCCCCTGCAGACTATATGGCCGAGAAAGGTACGTTTCGGCCTTTTCTATTTCTCCATTTTCTAGGGCAAGTCTGATTTTTGTAGAGCTAATATTAACCGCTTCAATATCCAGAGCAGGAATTTCAACCACCTGGTAACCAGAGGTCAATTCTCCTTCCTTCAGGAAATCAAAATTCCCTTCCCGGTTACGGCCAAATTGGTGGTCGTAACCCACAATAATGTGTTTAGCCTTGAGCGTATTGATCAATAAATCGCGGATGTAGTCGGTGGCGGTTATTTTGGAAAATTGTAAAGAAAAGGGATGAACGATGAGGTGATCCACTCCTAAGAGTCTTAATTCCTCTGATTTTTCTTCCCAATTGTGCAACAACTTCAGGTCGTCGTTGTCGGGGAAAATTACATGGCGGGGGTGGGGGTCGAAGGTTAGAACTACGGATTCGCCGTGGGTTTCTTTTGCTAGTGCAACGAGTTGTTCAATTATTTTTTGATGTCCAAGATGCACACCATCGAAAGTTCCGGTGGTGAGAACAACATTGGATGCTCCAGGAAATTCAGAAATATTCTTGTAAACCTTCAAGGTGAATTCAAGTGTAAGAATGGGTGAGACGGAGGGAGGCAAAAGGATTGCGGGGTTCCATCGCACCGCGTTGTTCATAACGAATGTAAAAGTAATTAAATTAAAACAGGATCATTTTTTGTCAGTCGAATTTTTGTCTTAATTTTGCACTCAATTTTAGGGGTAAAAACCGCTAACGCTATATAGAATGTCTAAGAACGTTGGAAAAATCACACAGGTCATTGGACCCGTAGTGGATGTTTGCTTTGAGAACCTAGAACAGCTTCCGAAGATTTATGATGCTTTGGTTATAAATGCAAACGGTCAAAAAGTTGTATTGGAAGTTCAGAAACACATCGGTGAAAATAGTGTAAAAGCTATTTCGATGGATTCTACTGAAGGTCTAGCACGGGGTATGGAAGTAGAGTCTTTAGGGTCTCCTATTACTATGCCTATTGGTGAACAAGTTCGTGGTCGTCTTTTCAACGTGGTTGGAGATTCAATTGACGGAATTGGAAATTTGGATAAAACGGGCGGTGCTTCAATTCACCGTGACGCTCCAAGATTCGAAGACTTGTCTACTAGTTCTGAAGTGCTTTTTACAGGGATTAAGGTTATTGACCTTATTGAACCATATGCAAAAGGAGGAAAGATTGGTCTTTTCGGTGGAGCCGGTGTAGGTAAAACTGTATTGATCATGGAGTTGATTAACAACATTGCAAAGGGGTACGAAGGTATGTCTGTGTTTGCTGGTGTTGGTGAGCGTACTCGTGAAGGAAACGACCTTTTACGTGAGATGATCGAATCTGGTGTAGTAAAATACGGAGAAGCATTCGAGAAATCCATGGAAGAAGGTGGATGGGATCTTTCTAAAGTTGATAAAAAAGAATTAGAGAATAGTCAAGCAACATTGGTGTTCGGTCAGATGAACGAACCTCCAGGAGCTCGTGCTCGTGTTGCATTGTCTGGTCTTACTTTGGCTGAATATTTCCGGGATGGAGATGAGGAGTCGGGTGGACGTGACATCCTTTTCTTTATTGATAATATTTTCCGTTTTACTCAGGCTGGTTCTGAGGTATCTGCATTGCTTGGGCGTATGCCTTCAGCAGTAGGTTACCAACCAACTTTGGCTTCCGAAATGGGAGCTATGCAGGAGCGTATTACTTCTACTAAACGTGGATCTATTACTTCTGTACAGGCTGTTTATGTACCTGCGGATGACCTTACTGACCCTGCTCCAGCAACAACGTTTGCTCACTTGGATGCAACAACAGTATTGTCTCGTAAAATTGCAGAGCTTGGGATTTACCCAGCAGTAGATCCTTTGGATTCTACATCTCGTATCCTGCACCCTGAAATTATCGGGGAAGTGCACTATAAGTGTGCTGAGGACGTAAAAGAGATTTTGCAGCGTTACAAGGAATTGCAAGATATTATTGCAATTTTAGGGATGGACGAACTTTCTGATGAAGACAAATTAACGGTTCACCGTGCACGTCGTATTCAGCGTTTCTTGTCTCAACCTTTCCACGTAGCTGAGCAGTTTACAGGATTAAAAGGTGTGTTGGTTTCTATTGAAGAAACAATCCGCGGATTTAATATGATCCTAGACGGTGAAGTAGATGCGTACCCAGAGGCAGCATTTAACCTTGTTGGTAGCATTGACGAAGCCATTGAAAAAGGAAAGAAAATGTTGGCTGAAGCCTAATCTAGGACTATGCAAGTTGAAATTATAACTCCAGACTCGACCGTTTTTTCAGGACAGGCGGAAGCCATTGTTGTTCCTGGAACGGATGGTTTATTAGGGATTTTGAATTCCCATGCTCCCCTTATTTCTTCTTTGAAAGCAGGAGAAGTAAAAGTGACCCAAGATGGTAAGGATCAATTGTTCAATATCACCGGTGGAGTTGTCGAAGTTCAAAACGATAAAATAATGGTTTTGGCAGATTAATTTCTGAACCATTTTTGAAATAGTTAAAAGGGCTATCCAATCGGATAGCCCTTTTTTTGTTATGTACAATTGGAACCCGTTTTTTGCTTTCGGATATTTCTCCCCATGTTCTAATAGGTTCACCAAATCCGGGGCAAACAACTTCCGTGCATGGCACAATCCGAATTTTTGGCGGAAAGGGGTGGGATAGAAACTAAAACAGGTGCCTAACGCACTTTTTTTTCGGCTTTTTTTCGTGGTCTTAAAGGCTTCCTTAGCTTTGTTATGTGACCCATTCATTAGACCACCATTTTCAAGCGGCTTTGGACAAATTCCAAGCCGAAGGTTTGTATCGGAAATTACCGACTACTCAAGCCTGGACGTCGGACTTTACATCCAATAATTACCTTTCCCTACATATCCCCCTTGGTTCCCCAGATGCATCTCCGAGTTCTGGTTCTCGCCTTTTGGCAGGGAATCACCAGCATATCGAAGAGGCAGAGGCCTATTTTGCTCAGTTTTTACACGCGGAAAAAGCGCTTTTATTCAATTCAGGATATACAGCAAACTTGGGTTTTTGGTCCACCGTTCCGGGTAAATCGGATCTGGTGCTTTTTGACCGGAAAGTCCACGCCTCTATTCGGGATGGAATTAAGCTTGGAAAAGCCACGGCTGTTGGATTTAAACACAACAATTTAACGGACCTGGAACAAAAAATTCAGCGCCTCAAAATAAAGCATGAACGGGTGTTTGTTGCGGTGGAATCCGTGTACAGCATGGATGGGGATTTAGCACCTTTGGAGAAACTGGTTAATCTCTCCCAGCGGTGGGGAACCGTTTTGGTGGTAGACGAGGCTCATGGTGCAGGAACGTCCTTTCCTACAGGTAAGGGATGGGTTGTGGATTTGGGTTTGGAAAGTCAGGTTGATTTCCGCTTGGTTACCGTGGGGAAAGCCTTTGGTTTACATGGCGCATTTTGGTTGGGAAGCAGCGAATTTTGTGCCTATATGATCAATGCTTGCCGGGCCTTTATTTATACCACGGCTCTTCCCAATTCAATTTTTGATGTCAATTGGCCGCTGTGGGAGTCTCAATTTACCACTCAATTACACCAACTCCATAAAAATGCCCGTTCTCTGCATGGCTTGCCCGGGAAATTAGTCAGTGAACACCCTTATTCACCCATCAAATATTTACCCTGCGGTTCTGCACAAAAGGCGTTAGATGTGCAAGGAGCATTAGCAAAACAAGGGATACGCGCCCAAGCGGTCCGATACCCGACTGTTCCGAAAGGAGAGGAGAAAATTAGGATTTGTGTTAACGCCAATCACACGGCCAAGGAACTCGAAACCCTAGTCAAAGAATTACATCTATGAACGGAATTTTTGTAACAGGAATAGGAACAGATGTGGGTAAAACCTGGACTTCAATTTGTTTGTGCCACCATTTAAAATACACCTATTATAAGCCTATTCAAGCGGGTCTAGATCCACAAACAGATACGGAAAGAGTGCAATCGGCCCTTCCAGATGTCGAAATAATACCCGAACGCTACCGCCTCACCACACCAGCTTCACCGCATTATAGCGCTGCACTAGATGGGGTAAATATTGAACTGTCCGATTTTGAATGGCCGAAATCGGAGCGGCCCATTTTGGTGGAGGGTGCTGGCGGTCCTTTGGTGCCAATAAATGGCAAGGATATGGTCATTGATATTGCGGTGAGGTTTGCTTTGCCGGTGATATTGGTGGTTCGGCATTATTTGGGAAGCATTAACCACACTCTTTGTGCCATTGAAGCCATCCGGAACAGGGGTTTGCGCATTGAGGGAATGGTGATAAGTGGGACAGGAAATGAAGCCTCAGAGGAAGTGATTTGTAGCGTGTCTGGGGTAGTAATTATTGCCCGAATAGCGGAAGTAAAAGGAGATATTTCTCCAGAAAAAGATTGGAAATGGATCAAGAAAATAAAGAGTTAAAAAACTACCCAGTATGGCATCCTTTCACCCAAATGCAGGTGGCCGGAATTCCACCGAAAATAGTGAAAGCCACAGGAAATTATTTGCATCTAGAAGACGGGAGCAAATTGTTAGATGCCGTGGCATCCTGGTGGGTAAACCCCTTTGGTCACGGTAGGCCGGAGTTAGCTAAAGCCATTCACGATCAGGTGCTTCAACTCGATCACACCATTTTTGCTGGATTTACACATGATCCTGCTTTGGACTTGAGCAATAAATTGGTTTCCCTTTTAGGAGCCCCCTTTAGTAAAGTGTTTTTTTCGGATAATGGTTCCACCTCGGTAGAAGTAGCCATTAAGATGGCCATTCAGGCCGAAGTTCAGGCCAAACCTACTCAGAATGTCACCATTTTCACTTTGCAGGATGGATACCATGGAGATACTTTTGGCTCCATGTCGGCAGGCCGGTTTAATGGGTTTTTTGATCCCTTCAAGGATTTTTTATTTCAAACCCATTGTTTACCTAATCCTGGTGAGGATGATTTTCTACTAAAATTGACGGAGGCGGTTAAAATAGAAGGTGCGAAGGTGATAATTGTAGAGCCCCTTATTCAAGGAGCTGGCGGTATGAAAATGTACTCTCCACAAATTTTGAACACCATGTTCCGGATTTGCAAGGAGAATGGGGTGCGGATTATAGCGGATGAGGTGATGACCGGATTTGGGCGTACCGGAAAAATGTTTGCCTTTCAGTGGGCCGATATACGCCCCGATTTTGTGTGCCTTTCGAAATGCCTAACAGGGGGTATTATGCCCATGGGGGTTACCCTTACTACCCAAGAAATTTTCTCCGGGTTTTTAAGCGACGATAAAAGTCAGGCCTTTTTGCACGGCCATAGTTATACGGGGAATCCGGTAGGGTGTGCGGCCGGATTAGCGAGCCTTGCTTTGTTTGAAGCGGCAGATATGCCCTCCATTTGGGGGCTGCATCAAAAAAAGCACACACAATGGACTTCCCTTTTTAAAGATCATCCCAATGTTAGCAGGTGCACTTCCCAAGGAGTGGTCTTTGCTATGCACCTGAAAACAGCGGGGGAAGGATATTTTTCAGGGGCCGGAAACAGGGTTCAAGAATTGGCTGCAGAAAAAGGGGTGTTGTTGAGGCCTTTGGGTAACATAGTGTATGTGTTGCCTCCATTTAGCTTTTCGGAAAAAGACCTCGATCAGGTTTTTGAGGCCTTACAACACGTGGCAAACAATTGGCGATAATATACCCCATAGTGGTGTGTCAGTTTAGCCTTTGTTTTTTTTACATTTGTGCGAAATAGCCTTTTGATGAAAGATTTATTGGATAAATACGAGAATAAACAACCTGAGATTGTTTTTGAGTGGAAAGATGCCGAAACAGAAGCAGAAGGGTGGGTTGTAATCAATAGTCTACGTGGTGGTGCAGCCGGGGGTGGAACTCGGATGCGTGTTGGTTTAGATAAGCGGGAAGTGGAGTCTTTAGCCAAAACCATGGAGGTGAAATTTACCGTTGCTGGACCGCCAATTGGTGGTGCCAAATCGGGGATTAACTTCGATCCAAATGATCCAAGAAAAAAAGGAGTGTTAGAGCGCTGGTATAAGGCTGTTGCTCCCTTACTGAAAAATTATTACGGAACAGGTGGAGACCTGAACGTGGATGAAATACATGAGGTTATTCCAATGACCGAAGATTGTGGAATCTGGCATCCACAGGAAGGTGTTTTTAACGGACACTTTCAGCCCAAAGAAGCAGAGAAAATTAACCGGATTGGTCAATTGCGCTACGGGGTTAAAAAAGAGCTAGAGGATACTTTGTACTCGCCAGATGTGAGCCGCAAATTTGTGGTGGCTGATATGATTACCGGATATGGTGTTGCCGAATCAGTGAAGCACTATTACGACGTATATCTTGGGAAAAATACCAAGGGCAAAAAAGCCATTGTACAAGGATGGGGTAATGTAGGAGCCGCAGGTGCTTTTTACTTGGCTCAACAAGGAGTTAAAGTGGTCGGTATTATTGATCGCGTTGGTGGTTTAATTAAAGAAGAAGGATTTTCCTTCGAGGAGATCAGAGATCTTTTCTTGGCCAAAGACGGGAACAAATTGGCCGCCGATAATATGATGTCCTTTGAGGAGGTAAATGCCAAAATTTGGGATTTAGAAGCAGATATTTTTATTCCATGTGCTGCTAGTAGATTAATTACACAAGACCAAGTGAATCGGATGATCAAAGCTGGTATGGAAGTGATTGCCTCTGGTGCTAACGTTCCTTTTGCAGATCCAGAGATTTTCTTTGGTGCTATTGGTGAGTATGCCGATGAGAAAATTGCCGTAATTCCAGATTTTATATCGAACTGTGGTATGGCCCGTGTTTTTGCATTTTTAATGCAAGGGAAAGTTGAAATGACAGATAAGGCCATATTTGAGGATACCTCAAACATCATTAGAAAAGCCTTAGTAGAGTCGCATAAAAGTAATGCAGCTTCAACTCGGATTGCTAAAACGGCTTTCGAGATTGCGTTGAAACAATTGATTTAATACTTTTTCCATGTTTGGATTAATGGTCGTAGTGTTTGTTCTAGGTTATTTTGCAATAGCCTTGGAACATCCTATTAAGATTGATAAAGCGGCATCCGCTTTAATTACAGGGGTAGTTACTTGGACTATTCTGGCCCTAGGTGCCGATATGTTGGTGGACACCAATTCTAGTTCCTATCATGATTTCTTGATGGATGCTACCTCCAATCACAACAGCCCGGTGTATTATGTAGTGCATGAACTGCGCCATCACCTGGGCGAAATTGCAGAAATTCTGTTTTTCCTGTTGGGTGCTATGACCATAGTAGAGCTGATTGACGCTCATGAAGGGTTTAATGTTATTACAGATCGGATTAAAACCAACGATAAGGTAAAACTGATTTGGATTATCAGTCTTCTTACTTTTTTCTTTTCGGCCGCATTGGACAACCTTACCACGTCCATTGTAATGATTTCCTTACTTCGGAAGTTAATTGAGAACAAACAAGATAGATGGCTGTTTGCTGGGGTGGTTGTGATTGCCGCCAATGCGGGTGGTGCCTGGTCCCCAATTGGGGATGTTACTACCACCATGTTGTGGATAGGAGGGCAGATTACTGCCACTAACATTATTTGGCAGTTGATGCTACCAAGTTTTGTGTGCCTGCTTGTCCCACTTTTAATTTTGACTTTCCGATTAAAAGGGGAAATTGTTCGCCCACGATTAACGGGTGGATTGCATGGGATTGAAAACCCAACTACAAGTATTGAACGGAACTCCATTTTTTTCCTTGGTGTAGCCTTGCTTTTATTTGTTCCTATTTTTAAAACATGGACACACTTGCCACCGTACATGGGAATGTTGTTTGGTCTTGGAATATTGTGGGTCGTTACCGAAATTATGCATGGCGACAAAAACCGCGAACACAAAAACAGTTTGTCGGTAATTGGGGTCCTTCAAAAAGTGGATGTACCTTCCGTATTATTCTTTTTAGGGATACTTATTGCCATTGCTTCCTTGCAAACGGCTGGGCACCTCGTGTTGATGGCTAACTGGCTGAAAGATACCTTGGGAGATGTGTACAGCATTAACATGGTTATTGGAATGTTGTCTGCCATTGTAGATAACGTGCCTTTGGTTGCTGCGAGTCAGGGAATGTATACTGTAACCCCACCAGAAGCGTATGCAACGGCAACCGAATGGCAAGGATACTTTAAAGAAGACGGGATTTTCTGGGAATTTTTGGCCTATTGCGCCGGAACTGGAGGGTCTGCTCTTATCATTGGGTCGGCAGCTGGAGTTGCTGTAATGGGACTTGAAAAAATCGACTTTGTTTGGTATTTAAAAAAGATAAGCTTGTTGGCTTTGTGCGGTTATTTCGCAGGAGCCATGGTTTATATTTTTATGGTGTAATATTTCAATTCGTTTTTCGTTTTACAATTAGATTTTAATCAACATGAACACTTTGTTTTTACAAATAAATGCAGCAAAAGGAGCTGAGGAAATGATTGGAGAAGAAACCATTTCTATCTTTCAATTGATCCAAGACGGTGGATGGTACATTATGGGACCATTGGCCATCTTTTCAGTAATGGCTGTTTATATTTTCTTCGAACGTTATTTTGCCATCAAAAAAGCAAGCAAAGAAGATAAAGGGTTTATGGGTTCAATTAAAACCTATGTGCAACAAGGAAACTTTGCAGAAGCAAAAAACCTGTGTGCTAAAAACGACACTCCAATGTCGCGCATGATAGAGAAAGGTGTTTCTAGAATTGGAAAGCCGATTAAAGAAATTAATGCCTCTATTGAGAATGTTGGAAAATTAGAAGTGTACAACCTAGAGCGCAATCTTTCTATTTTGGCAACCATTGCAGGTGCCGCTCCTATGATTGGTTTCTTGGGAACCGTAATTGGAATGATTTTTACGTTCCACTCCATGAAAATTTCAGGGAATGGTGTTGAGATTTCAGAACTTTCTGGAGGGATTATGCAGGCTATGGTAACTACGGTTGCTGGTTTGGTAATCGGAATTATTGCGTATGTTGGTTACAACACTTTGGTAACTAAAATCGACAAAATTGTAAACCGTTTAGAAGCGGCTTCAATGGAGTTTGTTGACTTGTTAGACGAACCTGGGATTTAATTATGAATTTACGTTCAAGAAATAAAGTAGAAGCGAGTTTCAGCATGTCGAGTATGACCGACTTGGTGTTTCTTTTGCTGATCTTTTTTATCATTGTTTCCACCTTGGTTAGTCCGTATGCCTTGCCAGTAGATTTACCTACGAGCAACAACAAGACAAAACAAAAGCCAACGGTATCGGTGACCATAAAGCGCGATAAAACTGTGTTTATTGGCTCGAAAAAAGTGAGTTGGGCTAGTTTCGAAAGAACTTTGCTGCGCTCCTTTTCTAGCGGTCAGGAGAAAGGTATTGTGTTGCATGTAGATAGAGAAGTGCCAACAGGAGAGATGGTAAAAGTCCTCGATGTTGCAAAACGGAATAAATGTAAAATAGTGCTGGCCACTAACCCCAAATAAACGGAATGTATACCCCAACCACCTATTCTGAGAATAGAAAAAAAGCCTGGATGATAACCGTGTTTATCCATCTTGTGCTTTTGGTTTTTTTCTTATTCTATGGCTTAACTCAACCCGATCCTCTACCGGAGGAAATAGGTGTTGAGATTTCCATGGGGTCATTGGGGGATACACCAACTGGTTTTGGTCAAGACGATCCAGGGGAAACACAACCAACTACCAAACCGGTTGAGAACACCCCTGAACCAGAGCCAACGCCGGAATCTACTCCAGAAGAATCTACTCCTGACGAATTAACCCAGGACGACTCGGACGTGGCCATTCCTAAAAAGGAAGAGCCTAAAAAAGAGGAGGCGAAAAAAGAAGAACCCAAAAAGGAGGAGCCGAAAAAGGAAGAACCTAAGAAGGAGGAGCCGAAAAAGGAAGAACCTAAAAAAATTGACCCCAAAACCTTATACAACAAACCAACGGATTCCGATTCGAAATCGAATTACCCGGGAGGAAGTAAAGGAACTACAGCGGGGAAAGGAAATGAAGGGACCCCCGATGGTGTGCCTCTTGGAAAAGGAGCTTTAGGTGGTGGAAGTGGGTCTTGGGAATTGTCTGGGAGAAGCCTGAAATCTGGAATTCGGATTCCGGATACCAAAGAAGAAGGAACAGTGGTACTTAATATTTGGGTAGACAGACAAGGGAATGTACTGCGTACAACACCCAACCTGCGCGAATCTACAACTACCAGCGAATATTTGTTCCAGATGGCGGAAAGTGCTGCGGTGAAAACCAAGTACAGCGTAAATTCCAATTCAGCAGTAGAGCAACGGGGGAAAATGACCTTTGTTTTTATCCTGGAGTAATCATGGACTTGGACGTCCAGTACAACACCTTAATAGATCATCTTTTTGGCCGCTTTGTTTCTTTTCAGAAGCAAGGCAAATCAGCGTTTAAGCCGGGCTTAGAAACTACCCAGTATTTGCTTGAGCAACTGGGTAATCCTCACGTGGCTTATCCAACCATCCATGTAGCCGGCACTAATGGTAAAGGATCTGTTGTGCACGGCATAGCATCTGTCCTCATCGAATCCGGAAAAAAAATAGGGGTGTATTCCTCTCCCCACTTAGTCGATTTTAGGGAGCGCTTTCGGGTAAATGGAAGCCTAGCTTCTAAACAGTGGGTGGTCGATTTCTGGAAACAACATCAGGGGGTATTTGATTCGGTCAATGCTAGTTTTTTTGAGCTAACCACGGTGATGGCCTTGGCGTATTTTGCAGACCAGAAAGTAGATTACGGAATTATTGAAGTGGGCCTTGGAGGCCGGTTGGATAGCACCAATGTAATTGCGCCT
>JBLHJD010000073.1:0-11523 GCA_047618705.1 Luteibaculaceae bacterium | reverse complement strand
TGTGAAACGTGGGAGGCGGTGTTAAGTACCATTGATGATGGCTTAAAACCTTTTGTTCAAAATCTCAAAAGACCAGTGGTTCAGGATGATATTCTTCGCCTGACGGAAATTAGAATTAAGCGGATCTCCAAATTTGATACGTTTAAGGCCGACGATTTAATTAAATCTCTGGAAGAGGAGATAGCCGTAAAGGAGAACTTCTTGAACAACCTCACCGAATTTGCCATTGATTACTTCAAAGGCCTCAAGAAAAATTTCTCCAAAGGGAGGGAGCGTAAAACGGAAATTCGTCAATTCGAGAACATTGACTCTACCAAGGTAGTTGTGGCGAACAAGAAGTTATACGTTAATTACGAAGAAGGCTTCGTAGGTTACGGACTGAAGAAGGATGAGTTTGTGTGCGACTGTTCCGATATTGATGATGTTATTGTGTTCCGAAACGATGGGAAAATGATGGTATCCAAGGTTTCAGAAAAAGCCTTTTTTGGGAAAGATATCCTCCATGTTGGAGTTTGGAAAAAGGGAGATAAACGAACTATTTATAATCTGATATACCAGGACGGAACAACTGGACCTACACACATAAAAAGGTTTGCGGTTAATTCAATTACTCGGGATAAGGAATACGACCTTACTGCAGGAACGCCTAAGTCGAGAGTCACCTATTTTACAGCCAATCCCAATGGGGAGGCGGAGGTAATTCAGGTGCAATTACGCCCACGACCTCATTTGCGGAAGCTGAAATTCGATTACGATTTTGCTGATTTGGGAATCAAGGGCCGGGCGTCCAAAGGAAATGTACTCAGCAAAAGTCTGGTTAGCAAAATAATTTTAAAGGAAGCGGGGGTAAGTACCCTTGGTGCCCGGAAATTGTGGTTCGACCCTATTGTAAAAAGGCTAAATACCGATTCAAGAGGTGACTTTTTGGGTGAGTTCAGCGGGGAGGATAAAATTTTGGTTGCTTATGAGAATGGAATGGCCAAACTCTATGGTTTTGACCTGAATCTCCACTTTGAGGAGAACATGGTCTTAATTGAGAAATGGAGACCAAACAGGGCTTTGAGCGTGGTTTATTTTGATGGAGACAAGGAACATTACAAAATCAAACGCTTCTTGATGGAGAATTCAGATAGGCTGATATCGCTAATCACAGAACACCCCAAAAGTGAGCTGACTCTTATTAGTACCCAAACGTCTCCGGAAGTTTTAGTCGAATATGACAAACGAAGCACGGATAAGGAGCCTGAAACCCTTAGATTAGAGGAACTTATAAGCGTTAAGGGACTCAAAGCAATGGGGAATATTTTCTGTGCTGAAAAAATTAAGAGTATTGCTGTTAGCTCCATGGAGGAGGAAACGTCGGAGGAAGAAATAGAGGAAACGAATGAGGATGACTTGGAAGAAGACGGCGATTTGCCTACTTTGTTTGATTAGTGGAGCTCTTTTTGCTCAAGACTATAATTTAAGCGAAACGGCCCACATCAACGTAGGGGCAAGCCGGAATAGTGACCATTCCGACATTTGGGGATATGTGGATGAAACAGGTGTAGAATACGCACTTGTTGGGGTTAATAATGCGGGAGTGTCTGTCGTTTCCTTAGCTGATCCAAGTAATCCAGTGGAGGTGTTTTTTGCCCAAGCCAAGAATAACGTATCCAGTATTTGGCGCGATATCAAAACGTTTGGCGATTTCGCCTTTGTTACCAATGAAAACGGGGGTGGTCTCCAAATTATAAATCTGGAACCCTTACCCAACAATCCGCCCACCGAAGTTTTCTTTTACGATGGGGAAGGCTCATGGTCAACATCGCACAATCTGTTTATTGACGATAAGGGTTTTGCCTATGTTTTTGGCGCCAACAAGGGATTAAAACCCTACCCAACGTTAATTTTGGATGTCAACGATCCCTACAATATTCAACAGGTAGGGAAGGTGGACGCTTTTTATGCCCATGATGGTATAGTGCGGAACGACACGCTGTATTTGGCTAACATCAACAATGGCTTTTTCAGTATTTTGGATATCACTGACCGGGCAAACCCCCGATTTATTGCCACCAAAACTACCCCAAACAACTTTAGTCACAATTTATGGGTGTCGGACAATGGGCAATATCTGTTTACCACCGATGAAAAGTCCAAAGCCTTTTTGGCGTCCTATGACATTTCGGACGTGTTTAACATTCGGGAATTGGACCGTATTCAGTCTCTGCGGAACGAAAAAACGATAATTCACAATACCCATTTTATTAATGACTATGTAGTTACCAGTTACTACCGAGATGGGGTAACCATACACGATGTTCAGGATCCCAGCAATGTTATTGAAGTTGGGCATTTTGATACCAGTCCCAATTATGAGGGGAACGGGTTTAATGGATGTTGGGGAGTTTACCCTTGGTTGCCTAGCGGATTAATCATTGCGTCCGATATTGAGGAAGGATTGTATGTGTTGAATCCCAATTACCAAAGGGGAAAGGTGCTAATTGGGGTGGTGAAAAATGCTATTTCGGGGCAGGTAATTCAAAATGCAACGCTTTCCTGGGAAGGGACCACATTAGTGGAGACCACCAAGTCAGACGGGACTTTTAAATCGGGCTTCGACCGGTTTGGGAATTATAATATTACCGTTGAAGCCGATGGATATATTACCAAAACAGTCAATATTGACTTTACTGAAGATGGCCAACTCTTGGAAATTGAATTGGAACCAGCTGGAGCTTTGAATATTGAGATTTATGTTAGTGGGGTACAAGAGGATCAGGGAATAGAAATGGTTTTGAGTGGCCCAGGGGGAGAGTATTTTAGTTTCAATAAAAGTGGAGATACCTTTTCAGGGGTTTTGCCGGGAGATTACGAATTGTTTGTGGGGAAATGGGGGTATTTGGAGGAGTACATACAGGTAGCTAATTTAAGTGCTGATCAGAGAATAGAAGTGAACTTGGTTCCTGGTTACAGTCATCAAGGGAATTTGGATCTAGGAGTACGCTATTTTACCGAGGGCCAAGGAGCCCCATTTGTTCGGGATGTTCCCTTGTTAGTGAAAATTGGAGTTTCGGAAATTGTTAGCCCAGATTTTGACTCTCAGAATGATCCGGGTACCAAGGCTTTTTTAACGGGGAATGCCAGCAAAAATGTAGAGTCGAACGATTTGGACGATGAAGCCGTTTTAATTTTCCCATCCATTCCTTTTGCCAACACGAAACGGTGGATGTTGACTTTTGATTACCACTTTTATGAGTCTGAATCGGGGTTGGGGTCATTGGAATTGGAGGTGATTGGTGAAAATGAAACCAAAGTGGTTTTGCTTTCAGGTTTAGAAACCGGACAGTGGAACAGTAAAAGTCAACTCTTAGCCGATTTACCTACCGGAGAATTGAGGTTTAATGCTCGGAGTACTTCAGCCCAGGGAGTAGTAGATTTTGCCTTGGATAATTTCCTGGTTGTTCCCGTGGCCTTAAAAGACGGATTTAGTACCAGTGCCTTGTCTATTTTTCCAAACCCAGCCAGTGATGAGGTGGTATTGGATGTGGAGGATGAATCAATTCACGGGATAGCTAAAGTGCAGTTTATTGATGCGATTGGTAGGGTGAATGAAGTAGAATTGGGTTTTGTTTCAGGAAAAGCCAAAGTAGATGTAAGTGCCATGCCTGGTGGGCTTTATTTGGTTCGGGTAGGAGAAGAAGGAGAAGCGCAAAGAATGGTAGTACAACGAGAAGAGTAATATATGGACGGAGTTTGGTATCGGGGAAATGAGCGGCCCATCGTTTGGGATTTTGAAGCACCATTGGAGCGGAATAAGTGCAAAGGAGTAGTTGTTTTTTGCCATGGGTATAAAGGATTTAAGGATTGGGGCGGCTTTGCTCATATGTCCAAATTTTTTGTTGAAAATGGATTTGCTCTTTTTAAATTCAATTTTTCGTGCAACGGAGGAACTGCAGAAAACCCCATTGATTTTCCAGATCTGACTGCTTTTGGCGAGAATACTTTTTCCCAGGAAATTGCTGATTTACATTTTGTATTTGATCAAATCCAAAAGGGATCTGGTGAAATGGCGCATTACCAAAACTTACCGCTGCATTTAATAGGTCACAGTAGAGGTGGAGGTATGGCTATTTTAACCGCCAATGCTTTGCCTGTGGTTTCTTTTGCCACCTGGGCAGCCGTTTCCGATTTTGCTCCTCGTTTTCCAGCGGATGTCAGCGAATGGCAAAAGAACGGGGTTGCTTATATCCAAAACGCCAGGACAGGGCAGGATATGCCCCACTTATTTTCCTTTTATCAAGATTTCAAGGATAATCAAGCCCGATTGTCTATTCCTAATTATGCCCAAGGCATTCAGAAACCCTGGTTTTTGGCCCACGGAACCGGGGATACTACAGTTGGTATGTCCGAAGCTGAGCGTCTGGCTGTTTGGGGTGGTTCTTGGGTTCGTACTTGCTTTATTGAGGGGTCATCTCATACCTTTGGTTGTTCCCAACCTTGGATTTCTGATTCTGTACCAACCGATTTTAGGAATTTAATTGTATCTACGATTTCTTTTTTTGAATCCAATCAGTAATTCGCTTTTTACAGCAGTTAGAATATTCTTCAAAGGCGAGCTAGTATCGACTTGAAGGGGTTTCCCCCTTTTTCTACATTCTTTTCCATGCAACCGATCCTTTTTTTTGTTGTACCACCTGATAATGTGGGTGTTGAACAGAATTCAATTTGTATTGTGTGTGTTTTTCAGGAGGTACTTTTGGAACTAGACTAAAGCTATCGGTTATTGGTCGTGTCGCAAGTGGTTTCCGAAATATAATTTGGTGTATTATTTGATTTTTTCGAGGTGTGGTATTTTCGTTAAACGTGATTAGTTGAGTAATTAAGATTTAAAAACCATTATTTGGGTGTGTAAGAGAATTTTAAACTTGTTTATTGATAAATGACCGACGGTTACTTTATTCATGGCGTTAAATTCTTAGTTGGTCGAAAAAATGACATTTCCCAATTTTCAGAGGCAACTTTCAGAATTTTATTTGTCTAGTTTAACAGTCATAAACAAATCGGTCACGGGTTTAATTAAACACATTTAACATGAACAGAATTCTACGAAGTTGCGCTAGCCTGGTGCTTTGCTTAGGGTTGGTTTCCTCCGGGTTTGCCCAGAATGGAACTCCAACAATGGATGCCATTAGTGCTAAACAATCTTTGAATCTTACTGTTGAAACCTATTCGCCTTTGGTGAAAGAGAGTTTTACCGCTAAGAGCATGCAAAACATTCAGGAAAAACTTGGTTCTGCCGAACTTTTTTCTGTGGATTCAAAAATGCTCCAAGAAATTGCTGCTTCTGATGCGCAATTATTGGAGTTGGTTTTACCTTATAAAGGAGAAAACCTAGTTTTAAGTTTAGAGCCATATTCACCCCTTACGGCAGACTTTAAAGTAAATACCCCAAATGGGTATGTTGCATACACCCCCAGTATTCAACATTTCCGCGGAGTTGTTAAAGGAGCAGCTAAGTCGGTAGTGGGAATCAGTGTTTGGGACAATCAAATTCACGGAATCATAACAACCGAGGACGGGAATTTGAACCTAGGAAAGCTGGATGATTCCGACGGACTTTTTGTTATCTACAACGATCGCGAGATGCCAATGCCTTCTAGTTCCTATTGTGGAGTTACAAAAGACATGCAGGTGGTTAAGCCTAAATTAGACATGGAGCACACCAAATCTGGTGGAACCTGTGTAAAGGTGTACATGGAGTTGAATTATGACGTGTACCAGGATTTAGGTTCTGTAAATGCGGCTACCAATTTTATTGCAGCTGTTTTTAATGAAGTATCTATTTTGTATTCGAACGAAAATTTGAATGTACAAATGAGCGAAGTGTTTGTTTGGACTCAAAGTAGCCCGTACAGCACTGCTTCTTCCACGACCGCTTTAAATGATTTTAAAGCCTACAGAACTTCTTTTAATGGAGATCTAGCTCACCTGGTAGATTTAAAACCGAGCAACGGTGGTATTGCGTATGTAGATGTATTGTGTGTTAATAATTACGCATATGGGTACTCTGGAATTTATACGGAGTATCAAGAGGTTCCTACCTATTCGTGGACAGTTGAAGTAATTACGCACGAATTAGGCCACAACATCGGATCACCACACACCATGTCATGCGACTGGCCAGGTGGACCAATTGACAACTGTTACGCTCAAGAAGGAGCCTGCTTAGCTGGTCCAGCACCAGAAAACGGTGGAACCATCATGAGTTACTGTCACCTTACGTCTCACGGAATTAACTTTAACCACGGTTTTGGTCCACTTCCTGGAGATTTAATTCGCGAACGTACTGCAGCAGCTTCCTGTTTAGGTACATGCGGACCTGTGTGTGAAGTTCCTTCCGCTTTTCAAGCCAGTAACGTAAGCACATCTTCAGCTACTGTTTCTTGGAATGGTGCTGCTTCTGCTACTAGCTTTAATGTGCGTTACCGCACTTCAGGAGCATCCTGGACCAACACCACATCATCTTCAGCTTCCATTAATCTTAGTGGTTTAGCAGAAAACACAAATTATGAAGTACAAGTAGAATCGGTTTGTCCTGAATTAAGTTCCGGATACTCGGCTACATTTAACTTTACAACAGCATCCACTCCAGTACCTTGTGGAATCCCAACCAACTTATCTGCAGCTAACGTAGCAGAAACAAGTGCAGACCTTTCTTGGACTACTGCACAAAACGCGCAATCTTTTGTTGTAGCGTACAAACCTCAATCTTCTGGATCATTTACGGAAACAGCTGTAAGTGGAACGTCTACCTCCCTTTCTGGATTAATGGACAACACCACTTATGAAGCAAAAGTAAAATCCATCTGTTCTAACAGTCAAAGTGATTATTCAGCTGTTATAACTTTCACTACTCCAGAATCTCAAACTCCGATCGTTTACTGTAACTCCCAAGGGAATAGCACAGCTGATGAGTGGATTGCTAGTGTAGCTGTTGGGTCTTTAACGAATAATTCTGGGAACAACAGTGGGTATGCCTACTTTACAGGTGGTGCTAATCAGTTTGAAGCTGGAAGTGCTTACAATTTAACCTTAACCCCAGGTTTTTCAAGTGGTGGATTTTTTGGATCTAACTCTTACCCTGAATACTGGAGAATTTGGATCGATTTAAATCACGATGGCGACTTTACAGATGCCGGAGAGTTGGTTTTTGATGCCGGAGGAACAAGTGAAACAACGGTAACTGGTTCTATGACTATCCCAGCTGGTTCAGCTTCTGTTGAAACTCGGATGCGGATTGCCATGAAATACAATGGTGCACCTACTTCTTGTGAAGCTTTTGGATATGGAGAAGTAGAGGATTATAATGTGATTATTGGATCTGTTGAACCAGACCCATGTAATGCACCTCAAAACCTAGCAGTAACAGGGACCTCAGAGACGTCTATTTCTTTGGCTTGGAATGCTGCAGGGGCTAATGAAACTGGCTACACTTTGGAGTACAGAGCAACGGGCGGATCTTGGTCTGCTATCTCAACAAGTGGTTCTTCTTACACGGTAACAGGATTGGCAAATTCGTCCAATTACGAATTCCGAGTAAAAGCAAGCTGTGGATCTGAGGATAGCCCTTATTCTGCGATTGTTTCTGGAACTACAGATACTCCTGCTTCTTGCGATACGCCAACTGGATTAGCTGCAACAGCAACGTCATTAAATTCCATTTCTATGGCTTGGAATGCAGCTGGTGTCAACGAAACAGGGTACGTTCTTGACTACCGCGCAAGCGGAGGTTCTTGGACTTCTGTTTCCACTTCTGGAACTTCTTATACTTTCGCTGGTTTAAACAGCAGTACTACGTACGATTTCAGAGTAAAAGCAAACTGTGATGCAGATGCTAGTGCTTATTCTTCAGTTGTTTCTGCTACCACAGATACACCTATCCCATGTGATGCTCCAATTGGTTTAGCTGCAACAACTACCTCTACAAGCTCAATTTCTATGGCTTGGAGTGCTGCTGGTGCCAACGAAACAGGGTACGTTCTTGACTACCGCGTAAGTGGAGGATCTTGGACTTCTGTTGCTACTTCTGGAACTTCTTATACGGTATCCGGTTTAAGCGCACAGACTTCGTATGACTTTAGAGTAAAAGCAAACTGTGGATCTGATGTAAGTGCTTACTCTGCTGAAGTGTCGGCAAGTACTGATGCAATTGCACCTTGTGATACACCAACTGGTTTGGCTGCATCTAACGTAACTACCAATGCTGCAGATGTATCTTGGTCTGCTGTTTCTGGTGCTGTTTCTTACGAAGTACAATTCAGAGCTAGTGGAGCTTCCTGGTCTACTTCTGCGCAATCAGGAACTTCATTTAATCTTGGAGGATTGAGTGCCAACTCATCCTATGACCTGCGTGTTCGTACTCTGTGCTCTGAGAGCAATTCAAGCTACTCTGGTGTTGTTTCCTTCACAACAGCGGAAGAAACTGGACCTCCATCTGGATACTGTAATTCTCAAGGGAACTCCACTTCAGATGAGTGGATAGAATCTTTTACTATCAATGGAACAACATATACTTCAGGGAACAATGGTGGTTATGCAGACTTTACGGCTTACACTATCAGTCTTCCAGCGGGATCTAGTACTGGAATTACATTAAGACCTGGATTTAACTCTGGTTTCTTTGGACCAACTACCTACCCAGAATACTGGAGAGTTTGGATCGACTTTAACAAGGATGGTGATTTTGATGATGCCAATGAACTTGCTTTTGATGCAGGTGGAACATCAAGCGCTAATGTTTCTGGAAACGTGGTTGTTCCTTCTGGTGCAGCTTCTGGTTTAACTCGGATGCGTATTTCCATGAAATACAATGGGGCGTCAACTCCTTGTGAGTCTTTTGGATATGGAGAGGTAGAAGATTTCTTGGTAAATGTTACTGCCAATATGCCAAATAAATATGCCACAGTTAATTTCGATCAACTTGAATTTAACATGGCTTTGGCTCCAAACCCGGCACACAATAACAAATCAACCTTAATGTTCGATTTAACTGAAGGTCAAACAGCGGGAACTATCCGGGTGTTCGATATCACAGGAAGAATCATTCACAATGTTGAATTTGCCGGATTTGAAAATGAAACGTACGAACAAGAATTACTTTTGCCCAGCAACCAAAAAGGATATTACCTGGTTCAGGTGAACTTCGAAAATGGAGTGTCTAAGACACAACGTTTGGTGAATGATTAACAGGTATTAGTACTATTTTAAAAAAGGGCTGCGTTTTGCAGCCCTTTTTTTTGTTCTTTTTTTACCTTCACAGTCCATGGAAAAGAAAACAGTTATAATTACCGGGATTACCGGTTTTGTTGGAAGTGCCTTGTGCCTTCACCTAAAAAAGGAAGGATATAGCGTAATAGGATTGGGGAGAAAGGAGACCCTACACCTTGGCGTTCCTGTTTTTTCCTATCAACAATTGCGGTCCCCCGAATTTTTGAAATGGTTTAAGGGATGTACTTCCATTGTGCATCTCAGTGGAGCAGGCATTGGAGATGAAAAATGGAGCTTAAAACGTATAAAAGTCCTTACGGATAGTAGGGTTGATCCTTTGGTGCAATTAAAAGAGTTAGCCATGGAAATTAAGCACACGGCCTTTTCCATTATTTCTGCTTCTGGTGTCGGGTATTACGATGGGAATATGGGCGTGCAAAACGAGTCGTCCCCAAGCGGAACAGGGGTTCTTGTAGATATCTGTGTTGCCTGGGAAAAAGCAGCTTTAAGCTTCCAAGAAATAGGGGTGCCAGTGCATATAATTCGCACTTCCGTTGTTCTGGGGAAGGGTGGAATACTTTCAAAATTGGACAAAATGGCCCGGTGGGGAATATTAAGTCCCCTGGGTTCCGGTCAGCAGCCTTTTCCATGGGTTGCTTTGGACGATTTGGTCTACATGTACGCAGCTACCATAAAAAAAGGGAAAGACCCAATTATCAACGCGGTAAGCCCATCCCAGGATACTAACAAGACATTCACAAAAGCTTTTCTTCAGAAATATGGCAAAAGAATGTGGTTTCCAAAGGTTCCCGCTTGGGTGCTCAAGTTGCGTTTTGGACAAATGAGCACTTTACTCCTCCAAGGTACAGCTGTGAAATCGAATTGTTTGGACGATTTTCCTTTTGAAAATACCACTTTGGCTTCCTATTTTGTGAATACGAAAAATTCCGATTGGCCATTTTAGGAGCGGGATGATTTGATTTTTTTAAACGGGAGTAGTCTAATTCGACTACTTTTTGTGTCTTTATATTATGAAGAAACGGAGGGAACTCTATTTTTTATAAAAGCTATTTCGAGGAGTTTTATAAAGGTCAGAATGAAAAAGCGGAAAGAATTAAAAGGGAGAACTTTGAAAAATGAGGGTAAAGATTTAAAAAGCTTAGGTCTGTTTATTGCAGAGAAATTCGGTCGGATCAAAGGGAGGCGTTTAAAAATGAATAGGTGCTTTTAAGTTGGGTGTTTTAATTCAACAAGCAAGAGAGAGCAAGGGCCTAACCCAAGAACAATTGGTAGATCTTGCCGGAACAAATAAATCCTAATATTCCAAAGCTGGAAAGGAACATTAAAGATATTCGGTTTTCCACTCTTCAAAGGATTATCAATGATGGCCTTAGTGGCCATTTGGATATCTCAATCCGATGTAACCCATAATTCTTGAAAGGTGTAAACGCTGTTGAGAAGAGCTTTATATCTCCCATACCGGCAAATTTATTATTTCAATTCAGCCGTCTTAAACCACATTAATTTTCATCCTGGGGTTAGGGCTTACGTCAGCGGTGCAAAAATCGCCTTTGAGGAAGTTGTAATATCCAGCTATTCCTATCATTGCCGCGTTATCCGTACAAAACTGAAAGTCGGGAATAAAGGTTTGCCAGCCTTCCTTTTCCCCCATCTCAGTGATTTTTTCGCGCAAATAACTGTTGGCACTTACGCCACCCGCAATGGCAATATTGGAAATCCGGTGCTTAATAGCGGCCTTTTTTAGTTTACTCAACAAAAATTGAACAATCGAATGCTGGTAAGACGCGCAAATGTCGGGCAAAGCCGTTTCCAGCTCATCCGCCTTCATTTTTTTAACCCGATATAGGAGCGAGGTTTTGAGTCCGCTAAAACTATAGTTAAGCCCTTGCACTGCCGGGTGCGGGAAAGGAAATGCGGTGATGTCTCCTGTTTTGGCAAGTTTGTCAATTAATGGCCCACCAGGGTAGGGTAAGCCCAAGGTTTTTGCGCCTTTGTCAAACGCTTCACCAGCGGCATCATCAATGGTTTCCCCAATCAATTCATACTCGTGCGGACTTTTTACAAGAACAATTTGAGTATGGCCACCACTAACGGTTAAACACATAAAAGGAAAGGTTGGAGTTGGTGTTCCGTCGTCAATTAAATGCGCCAAAATGTGGGCTTTCATGTGATTTACTTCCACTAGAGGGATGTTAAGCCCCAAAGCCAATCCTTTTGCAAAATTAGTTCCAACAATCAGGGATCCCATCA
>JBLHJD010000072.1:0-12007 GCA_047618705.1 Luteibaculaceae bacterium | reverse complement strand
TAGACCGCATTAATTCCAGAGCCGTACGTGCTTCTCTTATACCTTGGTGAATACTACCACAACAGGTTTCATAGTCTAGACTGGTACCACATGGACAATTATTTTTCATATCTAATTTTAGAAATCCCTCTAAAACGGGCGTTTATCCCTCTTAATAAAGGTCAAAAATTCACCGACTAAAAATTAATATTAGGGAGCTCCGGATACGGAATAAAACTCTGCATCATGGTTACCAAACTTGCTTTACACATCATCGATATGCAAATCATAAGTGTGGCTGTAATAATTCCCACCGCTACATTGTTGTTTTTAATTTCCTCAATTTCATTAATTCCCTTGGTCATAATGGTAAATAAACCAATACTGGCCACGTTGGTAATGGCAATTACGATTAGGCTCATGAAAATAAAAAGACCAAAATATTTACTGGCTTCCCAGAATATGACCTCCTCTAAACCAGGGACTTGCTGGAGCGCCCTAATGGTTTCTATCATAACGTCCTTCACAGAAGATATAAGGTATGCTACCGAAATAAAAATACCAGAACACACAACCGCAAATGCGTGGTTTTTATAGGCCACATTGTGTTTTTGAAGTAAAAATCGGTTCAGAATTTTGAAGGTGATGTACAGCATAACCAGCACCACCCCAAAAGAAAGTCCAAACTCCAATAAGCCCAAATAAAATAATTCCTCGTTCATGTTTATGATATTAATACTACGTGCCAAAAATCCATATTGTTGATATTGGGGCTTAATTCCCCTACCCGAAATCCATAAGCCGTGGTCTCCCATGCCTTGTATGTAATTCCGCGGAAACTTTTCTGATAACCATATCCAGGCAAATTAATTCCTAAAATGGCGTGCCTATATTGATTACTCACCAAAACCGATACTTCATAACCGTAGTGACGTAATAATGCAAAGAGCAACACTGACCGCGTATCGCAATCCCCCTCTAAGGTGCTTAAAAACTGGACTGGGGAATAAATTCCGTAAGGCACTCCCCCAGCACACGGCATTCCATTATTCACTTGCTTTTGCAAGTCCTTATCTCCAATTCTATCGCAGCTTGAGGAAACAACTAGAGTGTACGGTATGTCCTGGATAAAAGTTACAACCAGGTTGGCAAAAGCCAAGGGACTCGCTTTTTCTTGCTGTTGAATCCGGTCTAGTTTTTGAATAATGCGATGGAGAAAAATTGAATCGTTGTTCACCAATTTCTGGTAAATATATCCCCAGTAGGCTTTTTTGTTAATATTGCGACCTATTCCCCGATTTAATTGTTTGCTTTCCTGAATTTCAGCTTGCCAAAATCCATATTTCAGGACGTACTTTTTGTTGTTAAAACTGGTCCAAATCCGTTGATGTTGAACCAAAGAATCGCTATAAATATTCCATTCTGTATTGGGAGCTATGGGAATATCTGCAGACCGAAAATCATCGCCGTAATTGCGCTCCATCTTTTCCATAAAAAAGGGCCCAATAAGGGTGATGGCAATAAGGATGGTTAACAACCACAGAAAAAATTTCCCAAAAAAATGGAGGATTGGACGCATGCATTGGGAATTTAATAATAAAAGGTTTTAATCTTCTTAATTAGTCTAATAAAATCTGACATAAAGCTCGATTAATCAAGTAAATACCTATCAAACTTTATTGCCTCTTTTTAATATCGTTTGTTTCCAAGCCCGTGATCTCAAATTGGCAAACGAATAATATACCCCTTGGTAAATGAACGTTTTGGTAAAAAAAAATCGGGTCCTGTTGAGACCCGATTTTTTTTATTGAATTCCTATCTTTATTCTAATTTCATTCTAATACTTCCCACTCAACAAAGCCCCACCTATACTCGACTTCGCCTCTATTCCAAGGCGCTTCATCATCGCATAAGTAGTACACACTGCTGCAGAAGTGACCGGTTTTCCGATGCGCTGCTCCAGTTCATCTATCGCTTCCAAGGAAGGCATTTGAACACAAGCAGAAGCCACCAACACATCGGCATCACCTAATTCCAGGCGTTTGTATATTTCCAATAGATTCTTCGGGTTTTGCGCTGCAACCTCCAAATTATCCGGGATCTCCAGAGCAATGGAATCTACCACCTGAATTCCTTGATGTTCGATGTAATCTACCACCATGTCGGTTAGGGGGCGCATATACGGCGTAATTATACCCACTTTTTTGGCCGACAAGACATTCAAACCATCAATCAGCGCTCCTGCACTGGTGACAATCGGTGTTGGAAAATCGTTTTCTATGGTTTTCGCATGCAGGTTGGTTTCCGATACGCAGTGGTATCCTTTTCCCATACTCATGATGGCCACCAAACACGCGTAACCCATTACATCTACCTGAGCATCAGATAATTCCAATGCACATTTTAAACTTTCCGCATCCATGGCCGCCAGCTCTTCCTTGGTTACCTTTTTCATCCGCATCCGGGAAGAGTGAAAGGTGAATCGCTCCGGTAAAATGGCTTCTCTGGCTCTAAATATTGCTGGAATTTCGGTTTCCATAGTCACATTGGACGAGGGAACAATTTGACCAATTTTAAACTTTCTCATTTATATTTCTTTCACCCAGTTTTCCAAAGTTCCAATTCCTTCTACGGTGGCCAGGATATGATCCCCATCCTTTAACCATTCTTGTGGATTCCGACCAGCTCCAACACCTGCAGGCGTTCCGGTTGCAATAATATCCCCCGCTTCCAAGGTGAAAACCGTGCTTAAATCTTCGATTAAATCGTTGATATTGAACAACATAAACTTGGAATTCGAATTTTGTTTTTCTACCCCGTTCACGCTTAAAGACAGATTCAAATTGTGTGGGTCTTTAATTTCATTTTTGGTTACAAGTATCGGTCCCATTGGTGCGAAAGTATCTTGGCCTTTAGACACGATCCATTGTCCAGATCTTCTACAATCCCGGGCCGAAATATCATTGATTACGGTATATCCATACACGTAGTCCAGCGCATCTTCTTTTTTGACGTATTTCCCTCTGCGATCAATAACCACAGCCAATTCCACTTCCCAATCCAATTGTTGGGTCAATTTCCGGTTTAACAAAACCTGCTCTCCAGTTGCTACTACCGTTGTAGGTGGTTTGGAGAAAATTACCGGTTTTTGAGGTAAATCTTGAGAAGTATCTAGAGTTCTAGCACTTTCAGCAACATGCTCGGTATAGTTTAACCCAATACCAATGATGTTCTTTCTTGGTTTCGGAATTGGTGCATGAATTTTTACTGCATCATACGGGGAAGAAATGTCTGCACAGGAGTTGGCATGTTTTTGAACTTCGGCCTCAACTTTTGGTACAAATGCTATCCCTAAGTCAATAAATTCCAACATACTAACTGGTAAATCTAATCCGGCCTTTTTTCCGAATTGCTGCATATCTACCACCTGATCTCCCAGTAAAAAACCTACACGAATATCTCCTTGGTTCTTTGAATAACTTACTAATTTCATATCTCTGTATTGCGTCTTTTTAACAAAAAATTGATTCTACTTTGCCTTGTTTTCGGAACATTCGCGTTCCTGATACAAGCCCATTGCTTCAATCGTGGGTAAATCATTGAAAGAAAACAAACAAGCGTCTTCCGTGTCAGATAGGTTTACGTGCTCGTGTACTGCCCATGAGGGTACACAAAAAATATCGCGTTTTTTCCAATCGAAACGTTGGCCATTAATGATTGTATATCCTTTTCCTTTGGCACATTGGTAGACAAAAGAACCGGTGTGTTGGTGAGCCTTGGAGTGAAAACCAGGTCTTAATAGCTGCATAGATGCACCCATGGTTTGCATCACATGTCCACCTGTAACTGGATTGGAGTACCGCATAATAATCCCATCATACGGGTCATCCTCATTTACCTCTGCAGCCTTGAGTAAGGCAGGATACACATCCTTCCACGCATATTTAAAAACGGGAGAATACGGTTTATCCCACACAGCATTAGCCGGCAGTAAGCCCGGATTTCCAAAGGTGTTTGGCAAATGATTCACGGGTGAAATTACGGCTTGTGTATTTTCATGCACGGCATAATCGTTGGCTTCCATGGCATTCACCAATGGAATATCCAAACCATCCTGCCAAATGCACATTTCACCGTCCTCAGCAACGCCATGTTCGTGCCATGTTGAGTTGGGGGTAATGACAAAGTCATTCACCTCAAATTCAATCCGGTTACCATCCACCACCGTAAAACCACCTTTTCCTTCCATGATAAACCGGAGGGCTGATGCTTTGTGTTTGTGGGCTGAGGTGCTTTCGCCGGGACGCGTTACCTGCAAACCCGTGTACAACCAACCAACGGCAGCACTTACGTCCTTCCGATTGTCGTTCACCAAGTAAACCACCCTTCTTCCTGCTTCCTCTGGGCTAACCAAACTCGACGATTTAATCACTAAATCGCGGAGGTCGTCGTATTTCCACAGCATGGGAACCGAGGATGTTCGGGGCTCCCAGGGTTCAATATCATTGGCTACGGTCCACAGGGCACCTGCACCCAATTTTTCTAAATCTTTATAATAAGCTTCTAGGGCTTCGCTGGATTTAACTCTGGCTCGGCCAATTTGATCGTCGCTAAATTTATCCTCCATTATTTTTCATTTTTCCAGCCGTCAACAAACTGGATGTTTTTGGTGGGTGCTATATTGACCCGCAAATCGAAAATATCAAAACGGTTGTAATGCCCCAAAATGTCGTGCATTTGTTTTGGCTGAATGCATTTTGCCAAGTCGATATCGGCATAAATTATTCCTTCCTCGTCTATGAGCGGTGCATCACCAGTAACAGCGCCATTGGGTCCTATAAAGCCTGAAAAAGCGGAGTTTTCCCGAGTTAATAGGCTTTCCACATTGGGAACATCTGGTTTTAAAATGTCCATCATTTCCTGGGAGATGGTAGAGCAAGAAACAATGGTAAAAAGTTTCCCTTCAAAAGAATGCGCTGCGGCTCTAATTTTAATAGCCTCAGCCATGTTATAGTCGGGCGGGGCTACGGGTAAAGAGATGTAGTTGGCAATGTGAATAAGTTCTCCCTGAGTTAATAAAGTAAACCGAGCTAAAGTGTTGGTATTTTCCCCGCAAGCCAAGGTTCCAATGGGTCCAATGTCGGTATTATACACCTTCAGGGAAGATCCATCACCGCTGCTCCAGGTAAGTTTTTCTGCCCAGGTTGGCACTAATTTACGGTGCTTGCCTGTGCAGGTTCCTGTGTTATCAATGATTAAGTTGGTGTTGTAGATTTCGCCAAAACTTTGCCCCTTTTCATTCATTCCAATGACCACATGGATGTCGAATTCCTTCGCTGCTTCAAACAAACGCAGTAAATCAGGATTGTCCATGGCTACACTATTCTTGTACAGAATCTCGTACCATTTACTTCCTTCAACTGGAGTCATAATCCAGTTCCAGTAGGGATAACCCGCAATAAATACTTCTGGGAAGGCAATGAGCTTCGCCCCTTTGTTAGCGGCTTCTTGGATAAATGATATTGCCTTATCCACGGTTTTACTCACATCCATAAAAATGGGGGACGTCTGGACCGTAGCTGCTTTAAATTGGTGGAATTCGTTGTTATCCATGGGTACGAATGTAGGGTGTAATTTTTGCAATTAATTCGGGTGGAATAGCTTCGGATTTAATCCCATCTCTTTCAGGGTTAATGGCTACATACACCAAGGTTACTTTTCCTTCTAAGATGGCAATACCGCCATTGGTGAAATTAAAATTAACCTTTATCGAGGACCTTCCTAATTCCTCTACTTCCAGGTGTTTTTGAATCACATCACCCAAACGGGCTGGACTTTTGAATTTTATTTCCAGGTTAATCGTAGGAATGCCGTTGGTTTCGTGCATTTCATGAAAGGGAAGATCCAACGCTTCCTCAAACCAATCTTCCACCAAACAATTCAACATTTCAAGAAACCGGGGGTAAAAAACGATGCCCGCGTTGTCGATGTGTTGAAACCGTATTTTTTCGTCCTTCGTGAAGGTCATATTGCCTGCGTTTTTTTTAGTTTATATCTCTGTAATTTCCCTGTCTGGGTTTTGGGTAATTCAGAAAGGAAATATATTCTTCGGGGGTATTTGTAGGGTGCTGCGACTTGCTTAAACCAGTCCTGAATCTCTTTTTTCTTGACCTCACTCCCCTCCACTCCTTCTTTGAGCACAATGTAGGCTGCAACAACCTTTCCTCTATCCAAATCGTCTTCTCCTACCACTGCTGTTTCCAAAATACCGGGGTGGCCAAGTAACACATTTTCCACTGAAATAGCAGCAATGTTATAGCCCGATGAAATAATCATATCATCTCCCCGAGCTACGTAGTGAAAGTATCCTTCCTCATCCTGAAAAAATACATCACCGGTTATATTCCACCCGTTCTGCACGTATTCTCTCTGCTTTTCTTCTCTGTTTAGATATCGGCAGCCCGTTATTCCCCGTACCGCCAGTTTTCCTTCTTTCCCCCGGGGCAATTCTTTTCCGTTTTTATCCACCACTTTGGCTTCATAACCTGGAATCGCAACCCCCGTTGCCCCTGGTTTTAAATTCGATTCTTGGGATGAAATAAAGATGTGGAGCATTTCTGTGGCCCCTATTCCATCAATTATCTTCAGTCCTGTGGTGTTAAACCAATCTTCCCATACTTGGGCTGGTAAGGTTTCCCCTGCCGAAACACATTTGCGCAGGCTTGTAATGGAAAATTCCGACCATTTAGTACACAGCATCTTCCAGGCCGTTGGGGCGGTAAAACAAATGCTTACCCCGTGCTCTTGAATAGCCTGTAGAAGCAATTCCGGACTTGGTTTTTCGAGTAGAACCCCTTTAGCGCCATAGTACATCGGAAACAGAACTAAACCGCCTAAACCAAAGGTGAAACCGATTGGCGGGCTACCGATTACCACATCTTGGGCATTCATTTCCAAACTATACTCCGGAAACGAGCGGCAAATATTCACCAAGTCTCTGTGAAAATGAGCGGTCATTTTTGGAATTCCGGTGGTTCCAGAGGTAAAACCAATTAAGGCCACATCATCTGCCTTGGAGGCGTAATTAATGAACTGATTTGCCTTCCCATTCATTTTTGCTTCCAGCTCTGAACCATTCACCTCTAGGCCGTCGAATAACAACGTCTTAACATCCCGGGGTTGGACTTGGAGCATTTCTTCTTTGAGTCGCTCATCGCATAAAGCAAAATCAATTTCACCCAGTTGAACAATGTCGTTTAGTTCCTTGGCTCTCAGCAGTGGCATGGTCGTTACAACTATCCCACCTGCTTTAATTACACCAAACCAACATGCCACCAACATCGGGTTGTTTGCTGACCTTAATAACACGCGGTTACCGGGTTCTAAACCCAAGTCATTAATGAGTACTTGTGCAATTTGGTTGGCACTTTCTTGCATCTTTTTGTAAGTCCAGGCCCCAGCTGATCCATAAAAACAAATATCATCCCCTTTGCCCGTGGTGCAATGTTTATCCAAAAACACCTCTGCTGAGTTAAGATTTTCGGGCAATTGGAAATTATCCAACTTTATTGCTGGCCAAAGCTCCTGAGGGGGCAAGGATTTTTGAATAAACGAATCAGAATAGCTGGACATTAAATTAAAGTTTAAGTTCTATTTCTGTGGCTTAACACTGTGACTTGCAGGTTTTAATGCTTTCCGCATAGCATCCATTTCTTTCCTTGACTTCCAAATAGTTTGTTTGAGGAAATCATCTCCTTTATTGTAGGGAAATGGAAGGCCAGATTCGCCTATACCATCATTCATTTTCGCCATTGCAACAAAATGAGGGTTGGCTAAAAGGGGTTTTCCGAGACTAATTAAATCGGCTTTTTGATTTATGAGGAGGGTATTTATTTGGTCCACATTTTCGATGGAACCGGCACAAATGGTTGGAATATCCACGTTCGATTTTACCAACTCAGAAAAGGGGGCTTGCCACATTCTCCCTGTCGCTGGTTTTTGCTCCTTTACAGTATTCCCGGTAGAAACATTGATTAAATCAACACCTATGCTTTTTAATGCTTTAGAGAATTGGACAATCTCGTTGGTACTTATTCCTCCTGGAGCCCAATCACAAGCTGATATTCGAACAAACAAGGGCATTTTAGCTGGAATCACATTCCGCACTGCCTTGATTACCTCTAATGGGAATTTAGATCTGCCCTCTCCTCCATACAAATCGGAGCGTTGGTTAGTAAGGGGCGATAAAAAACTTCCCAGCAAAAATCCATGATGGGCTTGAATTTCCACAAAATCGAATCCCAATGCAACGGCTTTAATGGCACCCTGCATAAAATCATTGAGGATTTTTGTCATGCCAGCCCTATCCAATTCTTTCGGAGTAGGCGATTCGGAATCCCATGCAATTGGAGAGGCCGAAAATATCCCTTTATTCTTGATTGAGTTACTGCTAGCCTTTCTGCCTGCATGCGCCAACTGAATTCCAATTTTACAGGTGGAATTGGTGTGAATAAATTCAATTATTCTTTTCCAGCCCTGCTCATTTTTTTCGGAGTAAATACCAGTGCAACCATCTCCTATTCTAGCCTCGGGCGAAATTGCGGTAGCCTCCGTAATGATGTAACCAAGTCCACCAATGGCACGGGAGGCATAATGCATAAAATGCCAATCCTCTGGCGAGCCGTCCACGGCACAATACTGTCCCATGGCCGACATTCCTATTCTATTCTCCAGGGTAAGCCCATTGATTTTAAAGTCTTGAAAGGCAGGAGATAAGGTATTATTCCCATGCACAAATTCGTGTTGTACTTTTTGGGTGAAATTGGAATCGCGCAGCTGCAAGTTTTCGTAACTCACTTTTTTAGCTCTACTCATTACTCCAAAGGCAAATGCATAAAATGGTTTTTGGATGTGGTTATCCATGTTTTCGAACCATTCTAAACTCACCTTTGCAGCATATTGTATTTTCTCAACGGTATTCCGTCTCTTTTTTTCATACGCCGCAAAAGCCCCTTTTAAATCGAGTTTGTGAGCAACAACAGCGTCACTTAATGCAATAGCAGACTCCATAGCCAACTTGGTTCCGGAACCTATGGAATAATGGGCTGTAGCTTTGGCATCTCCCAATAAAACAATGTTTTTATGGTGCCAGTTTTTGTTAACTACATGGGGGAATTGCCGCCAATGACTCCGATTACTAATCAGACCATGGCCGTCTAATTCCGTTTCAAATATTTGAGCGAGGCGCGACAATGAATCGGCTTCATTTTCAATTTCAAATCCAAATTTGGTCCATGTTTCTGGGGTGCACTCAAAAATCCAGGTGCTTTTCCCTTCCTCGTATTGGTAGGTATGCGCTACAATGGGACCATGTTCTGTATTCCGGAAAAAGTAGGTGAAAGCATCCAAAGGTTTAGTAGACCCACACCACACAAATTTATTTTTCTGCAGGGTGATTTCTGTGCCGAACTCCCTTGCGAATTGGTCTCTGGTTTTTGAGCCAATTCCATCTGCGGCCACGACTAAATCGAATTGATCCGTTAAGTCCAGACTTGTGATTTCGTGTTCGAAGTGCAGTTTCACGCCTTCTTCAGTGCAGCGTTGTTGAAGCAATTGCAAGAGCATTTTCCGGCTACATCCGCAAAATCCATTTCCAGTTATACGGGTAATTTCGTTGTCCCGAGAAACGTCTAACTCATCCCAATAAGCAAACCTGGAACGGATTAAGGAATAGGATTTTGGATCACGGGTTAGGAACTCACTTAAGGTCTCATCTGAAAACACCACACCAAAACCAAAGCTATCATCAGCTTTGTTCCGCTCAAACACCTCAATTTGAGCTTCTGGATAGGCCATTTTTGTTAAAATGGAAAAATAAAGGCCTCCTGGACCACCTCCAACAACTGCAATCTTCATTTATTTCCTTTTAATTCTAAAAATTTCTCCCAAAGAAGCGTAGTTCGCTCCAGCCAAACGGGCTACTGGCTTATATTTCTCGAGGTTTATTCGGTGATTTTCGTCCAATATTTCATCCGCCACGTGCATGTTTAATATTTTCCCAATCATAACACAAGCGCCTCCGTTTTTGTGCCCTTCCAAATAATAATGGTGCACTAACTCACACTCAAAACTCACCTTACTTTCCCCTACCCGTGGGACATCAATACACGTTGATGGCACAGGAGTTAATCCCACCATTTCGAATTCGTTGATTAATGGTTCAACTGAAGTAGCGGTTTCATTCATTTTTTCCACCAAATCCTCTGTGACCAAGTTGACCACAAATTGATGGTTGTCCAGAATGTTATTCAGGGTGTCTTTGTTTTTGTTGCCCGTACGGACGGTAGAAAACACGAGATGGGGAGGATCTTCCCCTACCGCATTAAAAAAAGAAAAGGGAGCCAAATTCAGGATCCCATTTTTATCCCGGGACGATACCCAAGCAATTGGCCTGGGTATTATCGTTCCCGTGAGTAATTTATATAAAACAGACGCATCTGTTGAGTCACACTTATATTGCATTCAAAACGTTTATCGTTTTAAATCTAATAGCTTTCTAGTACAAAACCAAGAATTTAGGCAATACATCCACAAATGGTTCTTTTCCCAAATGATCTATTCAATAATAAGTTTTTCGCGGAACAAATTTCCTTTTTCCGTTTCAAACTCAACAATGTAAAGACCACTGCTCAAATGGGAGATATCTACTTGGGTATCGCTGATTAACTTTTGGTGTAATTGAACGGTGTTCCCTTTGGAACTGATGATTCTGAAATCGATGGGTGAAACCACTCCCTTTACTTGCACAAAATCAAGTCCGGGGTTCGGGAAAATCTGAAATGTCCTATTTGTGAATTCAGAAATATCACTTGGGTCACCAATCTGAAAATTAATTATTTCAGAATCAAATGGAATTTGTCCGGTGTTGTCAAAAATGGTGAATTGCATTTGGTATGACCCATCCTGAAATACGCCTAAATAAACAGAATCGACTGAATTACAGGTTGTGGGTGATAATCCGGAGTTGTGTAGAGCGTCCACGCCAATAAATGATCCCGAAATGGCAACAATGGCCGTATCCAAATCACACGGAGAATAGGGATGATAATTGTTGGAAACCACCCAAACGGCGTCGGAATCACTTGGGTTAGCAGGAACAATGTAAATGTCCTCAATTATCTGTGACCACCCAAATATAGGTGCACACATGCAAAATAGGAGTAGTAATTTTTTCATAATATGGTTTTTAGGTTCTCTCAAATTAACGAAAATTTTCCGCCTAAAAACTTAAAAACCAATCTATTCCAACTTAGCCTAGCGCAAAAGGGTAATTTTCCCACTTAAGGATTTCCGGATATCCTCTTGTTCAAAGTACTTAATCACCCATGCGTAAGTATCCATTTTCCGCTGTTCCCCTTTTATTCTTCCATCCCACTCAAAATTGGGGTCTTTACTCGAAAACACTATAATTCCCCATCGATCATAAATGTGAACCTCGAAGCCTTGCAATTCCACTCCAGAATAGCTGATTTTGAACACATCGTTGATGTAGTCTCCATCTGGCGTAAATCCCGAGGGGGCGTAAATAGTACTGTTGGGGTGAATTTTTATGACTTTTTCGGTTGAATTAACACAACCAAACACACTAGTAAACACATTACTTATTTCCCACACCCGAACATCAGCCGGAAAAGTCACCTCCACATTGGGGTCCGATCCTGGGAAGAGCGTATCTCCTTCGCTGATGGCTAGCCATTCGGCAGATGCCAACTCCACATCAGCACTTAACAGCAATTCTGCTTTGGAGAATACAATATTCAAGGCATTGGGACTTACCATAATTTCTCCATTTGGAATTGGGTGAACCAAAATAGTATCCAATATTTGGTGCTGGGCGCACCCGTTGGAACTCATAAAGTTGATTTCCGGAATGTAGTTTCCTGCCTCAGGATAAGAGAAAGGGAATTGCAAACCATTCAATCTAGGGGCCCCATTTCCGGGATTAAACTGAACCTCTGAAACATCATTT
>JBLHJD010000071.1:0-12022 GCA_047618705.1 Luteibaculaceae bacterium | reverse complement strand
GCAATGGTTTTGGTCAATATCGGCGCCTTTTTGGTGGGTGGATTCACCCTGTATTTCTCCACCCTTTTCCTCAACAACATCAACCCATCCAAGGCTCTGCGCTACGATCCGTAGGCCAGTACTTAATCTTGAAAATATTTTCGAAAGAAATGGTTCCTTATTCCCTCAGGCTCAAGGGAAGTTTTACTTTTGCACCAAAGATTTTGGACCATGAAATACTTCAATAATATTCTGGAAACCATTGGGAATACACCTTTGGTAAAGTTAAACAAGGTAGTGCCAGATGCACCTTGCACCGTTTTAGCCAAGGTAGAAACCACTAACCCTGGTAACTCGGTTAAGGACAGAATGGCTTTGCAAATGATCAATGATGCTGAAAAGCAAGGATTGTTAAAGCCCGGTGGAACTATTGTTGAAGGAACCAGTGGGAACACAGGAATGGGATTAGCTTTGGTCGCTATCCAACGCGGTTACCGGGTAATTTTTACTCTTGCCGACAAACAATCCAAGGAAAAAATTGACATCCTCCGCGCCATGGGTGCAGAAGTGCATGTTTGTCCTACGGCAGTGGCACCAGAAGACCCTAGATCTTACTACAGTTTAGCACAACGTTTAGCCCAAGAAATTCCTGGGGCTTGGTATGTAAACCAGTACGACAATCCAAGTAACGCTAAGGCGCACTATCTTTCTACCGGACCTGAAATTTGGGAACAAACCGAAGGGAAAATCACCCACTTTGTAGTTGGAGTAGGAACAGGTGGAACTATTTCTGGTGTTGGAAAATACCTCAAAGAGAAAAACCCGAACATCCAGATTTGGGGAATTGATACCTACGGTTCTGTTTTCAAAAAATACCACGAAACGGGTGTGTTTGATGAAAACGAAATTTACCCGTACATCACCGAAGGTATTGGAGAAGATATTCTCCCAGAAAATGTTGATTTTAAGGTTATCGACAAGTTCGAAAAAGTGACGGATAAGGACGGAGCTGTTATGACTCGCCGGTTGGCTCGGGAAGAAGGGATTTTTGTTGGAAACTCTGCCGGTAGTGCCGTATGCGGAATTAATCAGTTAGCATCTCACCTCAAATCGGAGGATGTACTGGTCGTTTTGTTCCACGATCATGGTTCCCGTTATGTGGGGAAAATATTCAACGATGATTGGATGCGCGAGCGTGGATTTTTGGAAAGAACGCCGATGATGGCCGAAGACCTTATTCGCAACCAAGCACCGGCTGTTGGAGCAAATATTGAGGAGCCAGTTCGGAAAGTGATTGACACGTTAACGTCTTTGAATATTTCTCAGATTCCTGTACTAGACGGAGATACCATAGTTGGATCCATTGAGGAAAAAAGCCTACTGCAAAAAGTTATTGCGAACCCCAATTTGGTATATGCACCCATTAAAGATGTTATGGACAGCCCCTTTCCAGAAGTGGCTTTGAATTGTTCCATCCACGATATGGGAGCTTCGATTTCAAAAGGAGCCAAAGCGGTGTTAGTGAAGGACCCTACTGGTCAATCGTACATCCTTACATCCCACGATTTAATTAAGGCATTAGCCTAATGTTTTACTCTGGGCACGACATGATGGGGAGGGAACTTGTCCTCCCCAACAAACCAAAACGCATTATTTCATTAGTTCCATCTATCAGTGAATCGCTGCACGAGTTGGGCCTAGAGGAAGAGGTAATTGGGATCACCAAGTTTTGTGTGCATCCCGAAAGTTGGTTTCGGTCCAAAACCCGAATTGGAGGCACAAAAAACCCAAATCTTGAGTTAATAAAGGAGTTAAATCCTGACCTGATTATTGCCAACAAAGAGGAAAACCGGAAGGAAGATTTACTGGAACTAGCCCTTTTTTTCCCCATTTACATTTCGGATGTCAACACCCTCAATGACAACCAGACACTGCTTAATTTTTTGGCGAAAATCGGGATTAATAAAAGGGAGTTCATCCCGATTGCACAGCCTTTCCCAATCTTAAACAAACGTGTATTGTACCTCATTTGGAAAGGACCGTGGATGGGAGCTGCAAAGGGCACTTACATTGATGCTGTTCTGAGTCACTGTGGTTTGGACAACGCCTTGGATCAAAGCAAACGTTACCCGTGTATCACAGAGGAAGATTGGGGAAACTTAGAGCTTGATTACATATTTTACTCATCAGAACCTTACCCTTTTAAGGCAAAAGATACCGCGGAATTAAAGGAAAGATTCCCTAACGCAAAACATTTATTGGTCGACGGTGAAATGTTTTCTTGGTTTGGAACTCGGGTTTCCGAAACCTTTTCTTATTTTAAACAAAAATTAATACCGCTCCTTGAAGTACATTAAACTTCTCTTATTTCTTGTTCTTTTTGGGATCAAAACCATCAGTTTTGCCCAAGACCATGTTACCGTGGTACTTAGTGGAGGCGGTGCAACAGCACTTGCCCATATTGGGGTGCTCAAAACTTTAGAGGAAAACAATATCCCCATTCATTCTATAGGGGGCACTTCCATGGGAGCCATTATTGGAGCCTTATATGCCACTGGAATCGACATCAGCACCATGGAAAGCTGGGCAAAAAATGGTTTTTTTAGGGGAATTTCTTCGGGAGAAGAAAGCCTCGGCAAAAACTATCTTTTTAAACAGGAAGCCACCAATGCTGGAATACTGAGCCTAAAATTCGACCCTTTAAAACCTTTAAACAAAAACTTACCAACCAACCTCAACTCCAGTGCTTCCCTAGATTTTGAGTTGATGCAGTGGTTTGCTATCCCTTCCATTGTTGCCAAAAACGATTTCAACAATTTTATGGTGCCTTTTTTTACCGTAGCATCAGATATTAGCAAACAATCAGTAACGGTATTTAGGAAAGGATATTTACCCAGTGCATTGCGTGCAACCACTGCTTTTCCCTTTTACTTCTCGCCGCACTCCATCAATGGCATTACTTATTTTGATGGGGGTATCTACGACAACTTTCCATTGGAAGAGGCCGAAAAAGCTTTTCATCCTACCCTCATCATCGGCTCAGATGTAAGTGACCTTGATCATCAGGTAAGCACCGATGATTTGGTAAGCCAGGTCAGGGGACTTATTGTCCACCGGCGGGAAATAAAAACCAATGGAACACCCGTAGTTATTATCTCCCCAAAATCGGAGGTTGGTACCTTTGATTTTGAAAATGCTCCCTCAGCAATTATAAATGGGACCATTGAAGCCATGAAACACATTGTTGAAATAAAAAGCCATATTACAAGCGTCTCTTCCCCCGACTCCTTATTTCTACAGCGACAGGTATACCGCAATGCACTCCCCGAATTTCAAGCTCGATTAAAACAGCGGAGAAAAAAGGGTTTTAAGGCCAAAAAGAAATCGGTAAAACCATTGGGGATTATGGAAACTAAAACCCTTTTTTCGAGAGCGGTTCAAAATCCATTGTTAGATAATGTATTCCCAGAAGTTCGTCAGCTAAACGATACAGCTGACAAACAAATTCTCCAATTCAGAACTACACCGGCACCACCTTTAGAATTTCAGGCTGGGGGTGTATTTAGTACAAGCCCAATCAGCACTGGATTCTTCCAACTAAAATACAAGCGACTCCACAAGGTTGGCACCATCCTTTCGGCCAATTCGTATTTTGGGAAATTCTATTCTTCCTTTGGTATTAAAGGAGAGTGGTGGTTTAATAGTCGGCACGATTATAAATTAGAAGCGGGAGCCTATTACAACAACTTTGATTTCTTTAAAGCCAAAGCCACTTTTTTTAACCAAGATATCCCCTCCTTTATTGTCCTGAAAAACCAGCTGGCTTTTATCAACTTTGTCTCCCCCATGAGCCAATCCTCTACCCTAGCCATCGAAAACAAATACATGGACATAAGTGCCCACTATTACGAAAACAAAGAGTTTTCAGCTATCGATATTCCAGACCAAACTAAATTTTTTGGCTACAGCACAGGGCTTAATTACACCTACAACACCTTAAATCGGAAACAGTTTGAAAGTAACGGAAGTTTTCTGCGATTTAAAGTTAGTCTGAACCGAGGTACCGGTTCCAGTGTACCCGGTACCACCAGTATAAACCCGATTTCTCTTTCCCACAGCCGGGAATGGACCAAAGCAAACATTAAAGGACAGCATTTCTTTCATATCGGAAAAGGGAGTCTAGGAATACTTGCGGAAGCCAATTACAACAATCAACCTGAATTTAGTTCCATTACCGGAACCCTTATTTTTTCTGACAATTTCTCTCCTGTACCCGAATCCCAAACTCAATTTCTGGAGGAGTTCAGAGCCAATTACTTTGTAGGGTCTGGTATTAAGTTAATTCACCCTATTTATGAGAAATTAGAAGTGCACGCCTACGGATTCCAATTCACCAACCTGGCCCGATTCTCCCTGGACAAAGAATTACGAGCCGAATCGGAATTAGGGAAGTTAGAAAGTGATTTTATGTTGAGTTCAGGACTGTTCTTCGAAAGTCCTTTTGGTCCCATCTCCCTATTTTACAACCATTTCGGGAAAAATGGAGGTGGATTTATGAGCCTCAACTTCGGGTTTATTCTTTTTAATCCCCGTTGTTTAGAATAATATTTTTTCAATTATATTCTCATTATTATCGGTTAAATTTGTTGCACTTATCGCGAAAGACGGAGGGTTGGGCCCTTTGATGTCTTAGCAACCCAGTAATAGCTGGGTGCTAATTCCCACTCTGAGAAATCAGGGAAAGATAAGAAGTCTCACACTTCCTTTCGCGTATACTTTACGAACTATGATTAAGGAAGAAATCAAAAAACGAAGATTAGTATTGGACGGAGCCATGGGAACCATGATCCAACGATACACCCTAGAAGAAAAAGATTTCCGCAATGCTGCTCTGGAAAATCATCCAAGTCCATTGTTCGGGAATAACGATTTACTGTCCATTACTCGTCCCGATATTATTTCAGCCATCCACAAGGAATACTTGGCCGCCGGTGCCGACATAATTGAAACCAACACCTTCAGCTCCACCACCATTGCCCAAGCCGATTATGGTTTAGAATCGGTGGTAGACGAGCTCAACATTAAAAGCGCTCAAATTGCCAAACAAGCAGCGGCGGAATATTCTACTCCAGAAAAACCACGCTTTGTTGCTGGATCCATTGGCCCCACGAACAGAACCGCCTCCATTTCTCCAGATGTAAACAATCCCGGATTCAGGGCTGTCAGTTTTGATGATTTACGGGTGGCGTATTACCAACAAGCCAAAGGATTAATTGAAGGAGGGGTAGATGTATTCCTGGTGGAAACCATTTTTGACACGCTGAATGCTAAGGCTGCTTTGATGGCCATAGCCGAAGTTAATGAAGATCTCAACACCAGTATCCCAATCATGGTTTCTGGTACCATTACAGATGCTAGTGGAAGAACGTTGTCGGGCCAAACGGTTGGCGCTTTTTACATTTCGCTAAGCAATCACCCCATATTATCTATAGGATTTAATTGTGCCTTGGGTGCAAAACAACTGATCCCCTACCTCAAAGACCTCAACCAGATTTCCAAATTTGCCTTATCGGCTCACCCCAACGCTGGATTGCCCAATGAATTTGGGGAATACGACCAAAACCCGAGGGAGATGTTACTGGAAGTGGCTCCATTTATGGAATTGGAAAACATGCGGATAATTGGCGGTTGCTGCGGGACAACACCAGCCCACATAGCCGAAATTGCGAACTACGTAAGCACACTTAACTAATGTATCAAAACCTACACCTCAGCGGCTTAGAACCCCTTATCATTACCGAGGATACCAATTTTGTGAATATTGGAGAAAGAACCAATGTTACTGGGTCTCGGAAATTTTTACGCTTAATAAAAGAGGGGCAATGGGAGGCCGCATTAGACGTTGCTCGAGACCAAGTAGAAGGTGGTGCTCAGATATTGGACGTAAACATGGACGAAGGAATGTTGGATGGTGTAGAAGCCATGACCACCTTCCTAAACCTCGTTGGATCCGAGCCCGATATTTGCAAAATCCCGATTATGGTGGATAGCTCCAAATGGGAAATAATTGAAGCCGGTCTTAAATGTATCCAAGGAAAAGGAGTGGTTAACTCCATTAGCTTAAAAGCAGGGGAAGAAGAATTTATTTACCAGGCCAAAAAAATAATGAAATACGGCGCGGCGGTAATTGTTATGGCCTTTGATGAAAATGGACAAGCCGACACCCTAGACCGAAGAATTGAAATTTGTAAACGGAGTTACGACATTTTAGTTAAGCTCGGTTTCCCCTCCTCCGACATTATTTTTGACCCGAACATTTTCCCCGTGGGTACCGGTTTGGATGAACACCGAAACAATGCGCTCGACTTTTTTGGAGCCACCAAATGGATCAAAGAAAACTTGCCGGGTGCCAAAGTAAGTGGCGGGGTATCTAACGTAAGTTTTTCTTTTCGGGGGAACAACACCGTGCGCGAAGCAATGCACTCTGCCTTTTTGTACCACGCCATCCAAGCCGGAATGGACATGGGAATTGTAAACCCTACCATGTTGGAAATTTACGCGGAAATCCCAGCCAAATTAAAAACCATGGTGGAGGACGTACTTCTGAATAGGCGGAAAGATGCCACCGAAAAACTATTGGATTACGCCGAAAAAATTACCGACACAAAAAAGACTGAAAAAGCAGACCCTGAATGGCGTAAAAAACCAGTGGCAGAACGCTTGTCTTATTCTTTAGTCAAAGGAATCGCGGATTTTATTGAGGCAGATACAGAAGAGGCTCGTCAAACTTTTGACAAACCCCTCCAACTCATTGAAGGTCCATTAATGGATGGTATGAATGTGGTCGGTGATTTGTTTGGGAGTGGAAAAATGTTTTTACCCCAAGTGGTGAAATCGGCCCGGGTAATGAAAAAAGCAGTGGCTTACCTTCTGCCCTTTATGGAAGATGATGTGGACGGAAAACAACGCAAAGCCGGTAAAATTGTGTTGGCTACCGTAAAAGGTGATGTCCATGATATTGGAAAAAACATTGTTTCAGTGGTACTCTCCTGCAACAACTTTGAGATCATTGACCTAGGAGTCATGGTGCCCACCCAAAAAATTATTGACACCGCCATTCAAGAAAACGCGGACGCCATTGGTCTAAGCGGACTAATTACCCCTTCTTTGGATGAGATGATCCACGTTGCCAAGGAGATGGAAGATGCGGGATTAAAAGTGCCACTTTTAATTGGGGGTGCCACCACCAGCAGGGTACACACCGCCGTTAAAATAGATAAGAATTACGAGCGGGGTTGTACTATCCACGTATTGGATGCCTCCCGTTCAGTCCCCGTGCTTTCCAAATTACTGGGCCAAGGAAAAGAACCTTATTTGGCAGATTTGCGCAAAGAATATCACCAAGTGCGGGAAATGCACGCCAAAAAGCAGCGCGACAAACGGATGTTTACCTTCCTGCAAGCCGAAGACAATCGGTTTGTTCCAGAAAGTAAGGCAGTTGTAATTCCGCACCAAGTTGGGCAATTTCAGCTGCCCAATTTGGATCCCAAAGACATCCTACCTTTAATAGATTGGACTCCATTTTTCCAAACCTGGGAATTGCACGGAAAATACCCCGACATATTGCAGGATGCCGTTGTTGGAGTGGAAGCGACTAAACTTTTTGAGGATGCGCAAAAGTTGGTAAATGAACTAATTAGCACCAATGCATTTAGCGTAACAGGTGTAATTGGAATTGCACCTGGAAAAAAAGAAGGTGGAACATTCACACTTAATGACGGCTCCAATTTGCAATTTCATTTCTTGCGCCAACAAGCTGAAAAGCAAAAAGGAAATCCCAACTTTTCTTTGGCCGATTATTTGTCGGACACGGAGGAGGACTATCTCGGTGGATTTGTAGTCACCGCTGGTTTTGAGTTAGAAAAAATGGCACAGGAATTTCAAGCCGATTTGGATGATTACAACTCCATTTTGGTAAAAGCCATAGCCGACCGATTTGCAGAAGCGGGAGCGGAATATTTGCACAAATTGGTGAGAACCAAGTATTGGGGATATGCACCCGATGAAAACATCAGTAATGTGGGCCTTATAGCTGAGGAGTACACAGGAATACGGCCAGCTCCGGGTTATCCCGCCTGCCCCGATCATACCGAAAAAACCACTTTATTTGAGTGGTTAAATGCCGAAGCCTGCACCGGTGTTAGTTTAACCGAAAGTTTGGCCATGGCACCAGCAGCAAGCGTTTCCGGGTTTTACTTCGCCCACCCCGAAAGTAAATATTTTGGTTTGGGAAAAGTTGGGAAAGACCAAGTAATCCCTTACGCACAAAAGAAAGGGCGCGAATTAAAAGAAATGGAACGGTGGCTTAGCCCCAACTTATCGTATTAAAATGAAAGTTACTGAACATATAAAGAACAGAAAAGAAACCCTGCTTTCTTTCGAAATTCTGCCCCCCTTAAAAGGAGAAAACATCCATTCTATTTTTAATAGCATGGACCCATTAATGGAGTTTAATCCCCCTTTTATTGACGTAACCTACCACCAAGAAGAAGTGGTTTACAAAAAGTTACCGGGAGGTTTGTTGCAAGAAAAACGAGTACGGAAGCGTCCTGGAACAGTTGGTATTTGTGCAGCCATAATGAACCGGTACAGCGTGGATGCGGTACCCCACATTATTTGTGGTGGATTTTCTTTGGAAGAAACAGAGGACGCCCTCATTGACCTCGACTTTTTAGGAATAGAAAATGTATTGTTGCTGCGGGGTGATCCCGGAAAACACCAGCAGTTTTTTACGCCGCAAGAGGAAGGCCACAAATATGCCATCGACCTCATTCATCAGGTTAAAAATCTCAACAATGGGATATACCTTGAAAAGGAAATGGAGAATTCTGCGAAGAGTAATTTTTGCATGGGAATTGCCGGCTACCCAGAAAAGCACTACGAGGCCCCGAACATGAAATCGGATATTGAGTACTTAAAACTGAAGGTAGAAAAAGGGGCTGAATACATTGTAACCCAAATGTTTTTTGACAACTCCAAATACTTTGCATTTGTGGATGCGTGCAGGGCGGCAGGAATTACTATCCCCATTATTCCGGGAATTAAACCAATGGCCACAGCCCGGCAACTTACGGTGCTCCCTAACCTTTTCCACATCGACATTCCAGAAGAATTGAGTACGGAAGTACAAAAGTGTAAGAATAACTTGGATGTAAAAAAGGTGGGAACAGAATGGGCGATAAACCAGTGTAAGGAACTCATGGAACGAGATGCACCTTGCCTCCATTTTTACACCATGGGGAAATCAAATCAGATTCAAGAAATAATTAAGGGGATTAAATAATCCTCTTTTTTTTTGCTCAAAAATTCAAAATTAGACTTGGCACGATTATTTTTTAGTCCTTCCTAATTTTTTAATTAGCTTTGCGGAAATAATCACAAAAATGCGACTACACAAACTGGGCCTCATTGGACTTCTCCTTACTTTGGCTTTGGCCTGTTCCAAGTTGATGCCGGAAGCGCCCACAAGTAATGAAGTTTTGGACGGTCCAATTAAAGGACTCAGCCCTGCCCAACTTCGCAAGCACATCATTGGGGACGAAGAATTTGCCCATACTTTTTCTGAACTCGATGGTTTAGGCCCCATTTTTGTTCAAAACAGTTGCGAAAGTTGCCATATTGGAGACGGAAAAGGAAATCCATTTAACAACCTCACCCGTTTCGGGAAATACAATCCGGATAGCACCTGGAATTCCATGATCCAGCAAGGTGGTCCCCAGTTGCAGCACCGCGCCATTAGTGGACACCAAGCAGAAAAAGTTCCGACAGGAGCAGAAAGTGCCCAGTTTATTGGACCAACCGTCAGCGGTTTAGGTTACTTAGCGGCCGTTGAAGATGCCTCCATTTTGGCCATGGCTGACCCTACTGATATTAACGGAGATGGTATTTCGGGAATTGTGAATGAAATTGATGCCCCAGATTGGTTAATCATTGACGAACGTTACCACCAAGCCCTTCCCAACGGGAAATACATTGGTCGGTTTGGGCGCAAAGCCGCAGCCATTAATTTATTAATGCAAACAGTGGGCGCCTTTAAACAAGACATGGGAATCACCTCTGATTTTGATACAGAAGATCCCATTAACTATGCAACCAGTACCTTTGGTGGCGACGGAACACCCAACCCCGAAGTTTCAGGAACTACGGTTGGGAATGTTGTTTTTTACCTACAAACATTAAAAGCACCGGAACGGAGAGAAGAAAATAAACCGGAAGTAAAAGAAGGAAAAGCCATATTTAACAACATCGGCTGCAACAACTGCCATACCCCAACCTTAAGCACGGGTCCCTCCGAAATTGAAGCCCTGAACCGCGTTAGCTTTGCTGCTTATACAGACATGCTCCTCCACGACATGGGACCGGAGCTGGATGATAATTATACAGAAGGAATTGTGGGAACCCGAGAATGGAGAACCATGCCTCTGTGGGGACTAGGTTTGCAAAAAGATAGCCAAGGTGCGTCCATGTTTTTACTCCACGATGGTAGAGCAGGAAGCTACCAAGCAGCCATTGATTTACACGGTGGTGAAGCGGCAAATTCGAGAACCCAATTTCAGAGTTTGAGTAGTGGTGACAAGGATAAAGTTATCGCGTTTCTAAATTCATTGTAATGGATAACCGCCGTGCCTTTGTCAAAAAAATAAGCCTTTGCTGCGCTGGGGTATCCATCGGAGCCGGGTTAACTTCGTGCAGTTCCTTACCTCAAGTTGCTGGAACATACTCCGAAGAAGGAGTTCATGTTCAAAAATCACCAGAGCTTCAATTGCCAGCGGTGGTGAACAATGACCAACGCGGCCCATTCCTTTTGGTTAATCAAAACAATCAACTAAAGGCCTACCGGATGATTTGTACGCACAAAGAGTGTACGCTCAACACTGCAGGACCCATCCTTGTTTGCCCGTGCCATGGATCCGAATTTTCCTTTCGAGGTGAAGTATTAAAAGGGCCTGCCAACAAAAACTTATCGGTATTCCCGGTCAAGGAAACATCTACTAACTATACCATTTTGCTTCAATCATGAAAAAGCATATTTATACTTTTTTCCTTATTCTAGGAAGTATTACCGCCTTTGCACAACAAAAGGACACAACCACCCTGCAACAAGACGCCATCTACAATCGACCATTCATTTTGGAAAACTCCAAAACGGCCTTAGGAGGTTATGTGGAAGGGAACACCAATTACTGGTCCGAGGACGGAATAAGCGATGGTTTTAGTCAGGAGCTGCGCCGATTTAACCTGTTTACCTTTGCTCAAATCCACCCGAAGATTCAATTTTTAGCCGAGATAGAATTTGAACATGGAACCGAGGAAATTGCCATAGAAACCGCGCAAATAGATTTTAAGGTCAATACGGGATTTAATTTCAGAGCCGGGATTGTGTTGCCTGCCTTAGGCTTAGTGAACACCAACCACGATTCGCCCAACTGGGAATTTGTGGAGCGTCCCCTCTCCTCCACCGAACTTATCCCCACTACCTTATCGGAAGTTGGATTTGGATTTTTTGGTCGCTTTTTCCCCAATGAAAAAATCATCATTAGTTACAACGCGTATGTGCTTAATGGTTTGCAGGATGGCATTATCCTCAATTCTACAGGTCGTACTTCCCTTGCCTCAGGGAAAAACCCGGAGTTTTTTGGTGAGGACAACAATGGATCACCAGCCCTGAACGGACGAATTTCTGTTGCGAAACGGAAGCGGGGTGAGATTGGTTTTTCGGCCTATAGTGGAATCTACAACACCTTCATGTTAGAAGGTGAGCAGGTAGACCATAAACGCCGCGTAAATATTACTGCCCTCGATTTTAATACCACAATAGGTAAGTTAACCCTCCAAGGGGAATTGGTAAAAGTGACCGTAGATGTCCCAGAACCCATTCAGGAAATTTATGGAACGGAGCAATTTGGAGGATTTGTAGATTTCATTATCCCAATTAAAACCGCAGCAATGATGGGTTTTAACGATGCCAAAATCAACGGTTCCA
>JBLHJD010000070.1:0-12160 GCA_047618705.1 Luteibaculaceae bacterium | reverse complement strand
CCAGTTTATTGTTGATAGGTCCTTGTTTAGCAAAAGGACTAGAAATTCATTTCGACTCTGAGCCGGTTTCCAAACCATACATAAATATGACCATGGACACCATGCGATTATTTGGAGCTAAAGTTACTTGGGTAGAAAATGGAGTTAAAGTAGAACCGGGAGGTTATGCTACAGGGAAAATTGAAGTAGAGTCCTGCTGGTCGTCCATTAGCTATTTCCTAGGGTTAGTTGCTCTTGCGAAAAAAGGAGAGGAGTTAAGGTTTAAGGGGTTTCAGGCATTGAGTTCCCAAGGGGATGCGGTTCTGCAAAGTATTATGCCGCATTTTGGAGTGAAAATGGATTTCCAAAACGGAGAACTACGGGTGGTTAACACGGGGGAAGTGGCTGGTTTTTCTGAACCAGTAAATTGCGAAGGTTTTCCTGATTTAGCTCAAACCTTGATAGCATTGGCTTGTTTTAAAGGGGTGAAAATGCACCTTACTGGATTGCAAACCTTGCGTATTAAGGAAACCGATCGAATTGAGGCCATGGTGCAGGAATTGGGGAAAATTGGTTATTTAATTGAATGCACACAGGACTCGATGCATTACGCCGGAGAAAAAACAGAAAATAGGAATCCTGAAATTGAAACCTACCACGATCACAGAGTGGCAATGTCTTGTGCTATGGGAATATCGGTATTGGATTATTTGGTCATAGAGAATCCGAGCGTCGTGGAAAAAAGCTTCCCTAATTTTTTTGACCAACTCGGGCAAATTACTGGAATTCAGGTTCTGGTGTGTTAATTTGGAGAAACGATTTTATCCCAACGATAATTTGCGCAACTCATCGGGTGTAATCTAATTTCTGTCGGACAATTGCTGATTATGTCTTGCAGGCCAATTATATTTGGTCAAGGACTTTCTCACACGGTTAGTGGTTAGGTTTAAGGTTGGTTAAGAGCACCCAGTTCAAATGAGAACTCGGTGCTCTTTTTTTTGTGTTTGATTTTTCAGGTGCTTGAAATAATGCAGGAAAAAAAAAGCCAAAAATTGCGCAGGCAATTTTTGGCTTTTTCCACCTATTCTAACAAAATTCATTAGTTTTGCTATTCCATCTACAGTGGTTTGAAGATGGTTAGGTTTAAGGTTGGTACCTCGTCCATGAAAATGGGCGAGGTATTTTTTTTGTTGATTATCAAACGATGTACAACCCAAGTGGTTGCTTGTTTAACTATTTATTTTCTGCCAAAATTCGCTGACGAGTGATTTCATACAACATCATTCCGGCAGCAACGGAAACATTTAGTGAGTTCGTTTCACCTAGCATTGGGATTTTTACCAATGAACTGCACTTCCGCATAATTTCATTTTGAATTCCCTTCTCTTCACTTCCCATGATAAGAGCTGTAGGAACGGTGAAGTCTTGATCCATGGAAGTTTCTGATGCTTTTTCTGTACACCCAACAACTTCAAATCCAGACGCTTTTAAAAACTCAACGGTAAGTTTTAGGTTTTCTTCCCGACAAACCGGAATACGATTCAGGCTTCCAGAAGAGGTTCTTACAGCATCAGCTGTAACGCTTACACCATCTTGTTTTGGGATTACAATGGCGTTAACTCCCATGCACTCACACGAGCGTGCAATGGCACCAAAATTTCGGACATCTGTAATCCGATCCAAAATTACAATGAGGGGATTTAATCCATCTTCAAACCAAATTGGAACCAGATTTTCAATTTTCTGATACTCAACGGGGGAGGTTAAACCCACAATTCCCTGGTGATTTTTCCGGGTAATTCGGTTTAGTTTTTGAATTGGAACGTGCTTTAATGGAACTTCAAATTCCGCAGCCAATTCCCTGATTTCCCCTAATTGAGGAGCCGATAACCCAGTTTGGATTAAAATGGCATTAAATTCTTTTCCACCTCGAAGGGCTTCAACCACTGGCCAAATCCCAAAAATAAAGTCGTTTTCCATAATTAAAATGTAGTATACCTACCGTTTCTCCAAGTTTCTACCGCTCTAAACCACAGGTTCTTGTAAGAAGGAGAGCGCGAAAGAATGAAATCTTTTCCAAACTGACCTATCTCTTCCAAAGAAAATGTGAAACTCAAAGCCATCATATTGTTTTCATCCCCATAAACCCAGGTTTCGTGGCTAGATCTTCTGTAAATATTTGTGGGGTTTCCAAACACAATAAACACCATTCCACGATCCGTGAGGAAGCCAGGTTTAAAATTCGAATATTGTCCATTGGCATAAGCCACTCGGTCATAATACACCTCTGCAATTTTTTTGGATCGAATTTCATTTCCAGCTATGCTACTCCAAAAGTTTTCAATGTAACTTTTGCTAAAACCAGCCGCTTCCATTCCAGTGTACTCCTCCTTATTCATAATGTAGCGAAGCGGTAACCCAAAAGCTTTACCTGACCCCCGAATGGAGTTAAGGGATGGAATGCGGGAAAAAGAATAAATAAGTTCCTCCCGAGCGCTTTCCACCAAAACAAAATCGCACGAGTCCGAAACCCGTAGGATTTTTTTGTCCTGCTGCGGAATGTGGAGTAGCCTGTGATCGAATTGATTTTTTGCTTCCCTATTGGAGTAGAACATCGGAAGAGGGTGTAGGTGTTTAAAGAAGACCTCCTTTACTAGGAAAGGAATGTATTGAGGGTTCTCAACCAATAATCGGGTGGTGTCAATATATTCTTTCGCAATTAAGGGTTTTCCACTATTGGCTTTTCGAAGCAAAATGGCACCGTAATTACTTTCCTTATTCACGTTAAATATTTGGATGACAGATGCCCTTCGGTTGTTGTCCTTGAGCATTAAACTGAGGGTCTTGGCATCCGTTGGGATTTCCATGTCTACTTGACCTTGGAGAATCTTGGTTTCCTTATTGCTTCCAATATCTCCAAAAGATTCTTCAAATCCCCATTCGTCTTCTTGGTCATTAGAAGGAATGTTCCAATCCCATGAAAGGCTGAGATTAGAAACAAAATTGGCCTCCTCTCCATTGCGGACATAAAGGACTTCGGAATTATTTATTTCAAAAAATAATCGAATAGAGTCTGGCGAAAACCGAAATGCCCTAAAATTTGGACTGAGAATGTAGTTGGTGGTTTCCGTTTTTGGTGGGTTTGGAACACTTTTACTTACCTCACATCCCATGAGAAATAATGATAAAAGTGCCAGCAACAATAAGGGACACCCAATTAGATTTTTATGCGCCATCCAAAATGTAATTTTCCTTGTTTAAAATCAAATCCTTCCTGAGCTAAGTTACTGAAAGCAAATACTACAAATAAATTCCGCTGTTTTTTTATCGACTCAAAGCCAAAACCATACGAAAAGAATGGGCTTTTGTCGATTTCACCCATTTGATATTTCCCTAAAAAATGGAGTGATTTGTTGATTTTTATCCCCGGAGTTAACGTCGCAAAATATCCTTTTTGAAAGTGAATACTACCTTGGTCAACCCCCAACAGTGTGTTGTATCCACCCATGTGGTAGAAGTTCGGTTTGGTGAAATCTCCAATTTTGCGACCCACCCACACGTGTTCCCGGATAAACAGGAATTTCCATTGCTGTTTTTTTCGGAGCACAAAAATGAACTCTTTGCGTTCGTTCGCATTTTTGTCAACAGAAACCTGGACGGATATCACCGATTCCGGACCACTTTCAATACCCATTCCCATCCCCAGAAAAGCAATTTTCCGACTGGATTCCTGAATCAAATCTGAACTTTGGTCTGTGATTTTATGGGTGGAGAAGTAAAAGCCGTTGTGGTGGGAATACCGAAATGAGATTTCACTTTTGAATTGTCTGATCTGATCATCGGACCAATTATTGAGTTGGACTCCAATTCCTAGGGGTGAATAGAAGAGGTGTTTGATCCCCATGGAAAAGGCCAGTTGTTGACTTTGAGAATTGCGATTCCAATGCACGGATATATGTTCGCTCCAGCGACTGAGGTCTTTGATTTCTCCATCAAAATTCCCTTCATACTCCGCTTTTCCCTGATTTTGAGTTACGTTGAATAACCCATTTACTAAAATGCTTGGAGTAAGACTATCTGCCAGGATAAATAATTGGATTCCGCCAGACTCGTTTACTTCCCATTGACTCTGTATCCTATTTTTCTGAAGGGAAATAAGTTGTTTAGGGGTGAATTGTTGGTTGTTGCTAATACTAAATTGACGGGCAAGTACTTTGCGAATTGGAGCTGGCTTGCTATTTTTTATTTCGATGGAATCATAATAAAATTCAGGGCCTTTAATTAAGGTGTAATACAAATACTCCCGTTTCCCAGTTAATTCAAAGGTGGCTTCTAAATAGCCTTTCTTGAACCATGTTTCGAGTTCATTGTTCAAGAAATTATGTGCTTTTATCGAATCACGAAAGGTGTGGTTCTCGAAAATTAGATACCTTCCGTCTATCTTAGAACTCAATTCCTGACCATAACCAGGCAATTGAAAGGCTAGAATTCCAAGAATAAGGAAATGCGCAAGGTTTTTTGTTGTAGGAAACAAGGATTGGGCCGTTAGTAATTAAGTAGAATAGAGTAAATTTGTTTCACAAACATACACGAATAATGAAAAAGAAAATTGCCTTCGCAGCTGTCATCGCTTTTGCAGCAATCGCATTCAGCTCCTGTAAAGTACATAAAGGATGTCCCGCATATAGTCAAGCCGATGTTGAACTTGTTCAAGACAAAGCCTAAGCATAGCTGGATAAACTTGGAGTCTGTTCAACAGCTTCAGGAAATCTTAGATGAGTCGAAAACCAATGGAACTCGGGTTGCTTTGTTTAAGCATAGCACCCGTTGCTCCATTAGTTCTATGGCTAAATCTCGTTTGGAGTCCGCTTCCCAGGAGAATTGGCCACCCTTTTATTTATTGGATTTAATCCAATTTAGAGAGGTGTCTTCTGCAATAGCAGAGAAATTAACTGTGGTGCACGAGTCACCCCAGTTGTTAATTGTTGAAAATGGCAAATGTGTCTTTAGTTCAACGCACAGTGCTATTCATCCCAAGGACTTACCTAAACAATAAACTCCACTTCTTGCTCCACATCGGAGTTGAGTGTAAACCCAACAGGGCAGGATAAAGCAGCTTTTTCCAATACCTTGGTGTCTTCTGGGCTCAAATTATTTCTTCTTAAATCAATAGAAATGATAATCTTTTTGATTCGGCGTGGCTTATCGCCCATTTCTTTGGATACAGAAATTCGCGTATTGTGAATGTCCAAGCCGAGGCCCCGTGCTTTTATCCCCATTATTGTGAGCATGCAAGCACCTAAAGAGGTTGCAACTAGGTCTGTAGGGCTAAATGCAGAGCCATCTCCATTGTTGTCCTTGGGGGCATCAGTAATTATACTTTTACCACTAGCCAAATGGGTGCAGTGGGTTTTTAGGTTTCCTAAGTATTCGATTTCGGCAATCTTCATATTTATATGGGTATGAAAGCCCTGAATTTACTAAATTTGTTGTTGACGTGAATTGGAGAATAATATTATTTGGTTTTTTCTTGTTTTTGGCTAGCTCTATTATGGGGCAATCTGAAGTGGGTAATGGGGCAACAAACTTGGTTTATCGGACCGATCAGGCTTTTGGTGGTGGTTTTTATGCGAAAGGTTATTTTTTCGACTTCCATTATGGGAAAAGAAAGACCGCTACCCTGAATCAGAAGTACTATGCTGGTTTTTCTAATTTAAAGCATCAGAAGGAGACTAAAAGTTTTAACCCGATTTTTGAGGACGCCAAAGGGTATTACTTTGGGAAGTTAAATGCTTTCTGGCAACTAAAACTAGGTTTTGGTTATCAAAAAACACTAACTCCCAAATTACAGAAGAACGGGGTGGCTATTTCCATTTCAGGAGTGGCGGGAGCTTCGGTAGGCATGTTGAAACCTGTTTATATAGAAGTTATTGAGCAAGTGATTATTGATAGCACGGTTCAAGGTGTTCTTAAAACAGAAAAATACAATGCGCAGGGGAACGAAATTATTTATGGAAGGGCTTCTTGGTTAAAAGGGGTAGATGAAATAAAGTTTCGACCTGGATTGTTTTTGAAAGGGGAGTTGGAGTTTGAATATTCGGGGTACAAAGAATCGATTCAATCTGTGGTTACAGGCTTGGAGATTCAGTGGTATCCATCGGAAATTGAAATAATGGCAATCGCCGAAAATTCACGTATTTTTGCCCGGCTTTTTATCGGGTTTAAATTTGGAAGTAGATATTTATGAGCGAGACGGGAACAACGGCCACAGAGCCAAAGTTGAGGAAAGGAAAGCCGAGTTGGTTGCGGGTTAAACTGCCCATCGGAGAGGAATATAAAAAAGTGCGTGAAATTGTTTCTGAGCACAAATTGCATACCATCTGTGAAAGCGGAAACTGTCCAAACATGGGTGAATGTTGGGGAGAAGGTACTGCTACCTTTATGATCCTGGGTAATATTTGTACGCGTTCTTGTGGTTTTTGTGCCGTAGTAACAGGGAAACCCAATGAAGTTGATATTTTCGAACCAGCTAGAGTTGCCCAATCTGTGAAGTTGATGAGCGTAAAGCACGCGGTAATAACTAGTGTAGACCGAGATGACTTAAGTGATGGGGGGAGAGACGTTTGGGTGCAAACTGTAAAAGCAATTCGCAGAAAAAGCCCAAATACAACTTTAGAAACCTTAATCCCTGATTTTGCAGGGAAATGGGAGAATTTGCAAGGGATTATTGACGTTGCTCCGGAGGTTGTTAGCCATAATTTGGAGACCGTAAGGCGCCTAACAAAGGAGGTAAGAATCCAAGCTAAGTACGATAGAAGCTTGGAGGTGTTGCGCCGTTTAAAAAAAGGCGGGATGCGAACAAAAAGTGGTGTAATGCTAGGTTTGGGTGAAACAGAGCAAGAGGTGCTTGAAACTATGGACGATCTAATTGCCGTTGGTGTAGATGTGCTTACCTTAGGGCAATACCTCCAGCCAACTCCAAAGCATTTAGCCGTACAATCTTTCGTGACTCCTGAGAAATTTGAAGAATATAAAACCATAGGTTTAGAAAAAGGATTCAAGTATGTGGAGTCTGGTCCTTTGGTTAGATCTTCTTACCACGCAGAAAAACATTTGTTTTAAACTCCAATATAAAAGGAATTCAAGTTTTTTGATTTGAGGATAAGTGCGTAATTTGTGCACTTATCTATGTAATGGATATTTGCATGAAAAAAAGAAATTTTACTAAAATCGGTTTTGCTGCGGCTCTTGTAGGGTTGGCACTTATTCCAGCCTTAAAGGATCAATCCGTTAAAGGAGAATACATCCCAAGGGAAAATCAGGAAATTAAGACGAAGTGGGAAGGTGCCCAAGAAATCTACCGCAAATTGCGTGCAGAGGTTGGTACTGAGGAGATCAATCCGGATCTTGTTCGTCAAGTGAAAAAAGAAACGCAAAAGTTTTTAAATTCCAATACAAAAAGTGCCTTAGGCCTTCAATGGTCCGATAAGGGTCCTGATAACGTTGGTGGTAGAACACGCGCAATTACCGTGGACGTGAATAACACAGACAAAGTATATGCCGGTTCTGTAAGTGGTGGACTTTTTGTCTCCCTTAACCGAGCTAATACTTGGTCATGGGTTCAAGGGTTTGATCAAAACCTAGCCATTGGAGCAATGGATATGACAACTAACGGAACTTTAGTTGTTGGAACAGGGTCTGTTCATGAAGGATTCTCACAAGGATTTGGTGGAAGTGACTTTAGAGGTGATGGACTTTTTGTTTCTTCAGACGGAGTTAACTTTGCTTACGCTAAGAATTCTCAAGGTGGAATTATGAACCGTGCTTCTGGTTTAGTTAATGTGAATGAAATTATTGCCGATCCTAAAAATGACGATCAAGTTTGGATTGGATCTAGTACCGGTATCTTCAGATACAATCCGATAACTGGGGCTGTGTTTAATCCTCTTGGTGCTCCGACTTCTGGTTGTACAGATTTATCTGTTTCCGCTGATGGAAATGTAATTTTGGCCGTTTTTACTTCTTCTGTTTACAGATCAAAGGATGGCGGAGCTAACTTTACACGTATTTCTGAAAACGCCAATGGACAGCTACCTCGTTCAGGGATTTCTCGTGTAGAAACATCTATTTCTCAGGATGACGCCAATTACATGTACGCACTTATTGCTGCTTCTAGTGGTCAGTTATTGAATGCATATGGGTCCAATAATGGTGGTGATTCTTGGATTGTTATTATGCCAGGAAATGCTGCTCCTTACAGTTCCCTTTTTGGAACTGGGCAAGGTGGATATGATAACGTTATTTCTGCCATTCCTGGAAAACCGGGTCAATGTATTATTGGTGGGGTAACTCTTTGGATGTCTGGTGTTGAAATTCAGGCTGAGCAAATTGCTTTGAACTTTGCAGGAAACACCAACCCTTTATATGTACACTCCGATATTCACGAGTTCACCTGGTCTCCTGATGGATTACTTTACATTGGTTGTGATGGTGGTGTGCATGTATCCGACGATAAAGCGAGCTCGTTTTACCAAGCAAACCGCTTCTATAACATAACTCAATTTTATAGCACAGACTTTAGTGGGTTTGATGAGGTAATTGGTGGAGCTCAGGATAATGGAACACAATACGTAGACGGATCAGGAGTTACTGCTGAAAGTGCTCGTGAGCTGCTTGGAGGAGATGGTTTTGGATGTGAAATTTCCGCTGTTGATAACAACTACATCTTTGCTTCTATATACAATGGTGCCATTTTTAGATCCAATGATAAACAATCCTTTGCTCCTTTTTATAACCAACGCGTTATCGATGAGGGTAACGCGAACTCTATTGGTGGATTTGGTTTAGGTGGTTTTTACACCCAAATGGGATTGTATGAAAATACCAACAGTGTTAATGCACAACAATTTATTCCATACATAAATACAGGAAATACCGCTATTCTTTCAGGAACAACGGTGTCTGTTAAATCAGAAAGTGGTGATATTCCACAAACAACCGTTTTACAAGCTGATTTAGCTCCTGGTGATACTATCCTAATTCGCGATAAGGTAGAATCTATTTTTGCTGCTGGATTTGGTGGTGGTCAAGGATACTGGATTACGCGTAATGCAATTCAATTTAATAAGTCCGCTGAATGGATTCGTATTTCTAATCAAGGTGGTCAAGGAAAAGACATTGAATTCTCCGCAGATGGAGATATCATGTTTTACTCAGATTGGCAAGGTACAATGTACCGTGTAGCTAATTTGAATCAAGTGTGGACCTTGGATGAAGGAGATGTTGAATTAGGTACTAATATTAAAACTGAGATTTCTGGAATCTATTCAACCAATGCTGTAATAACAGGTATTGCAATTGATAGAGAGGATAAAAATCACATCGCAATTTCTGTGGGTGGTTATGGTGGCGGAGCTCACGTATTAGAGAGCTTTAACGCAACTGCTGCAACGCCTACTTTCACTTCTATCCAAGGAGACCTTCCTGCTTTCCCTGTCTATGATATTATGTTTATGAAGGATGATGCCAGCACAATTTTAATTGGTACAGAGTATGGCGTTTATTCTACCAGCGATGGATCCTCATGGTCCTCTGAGAATAACAATTTCCCAATTACTCCTGTTTTTGAAATTGAGCAGCAATGGAGATCTACAAGTTCTACAGTTAAAAACGAAGGAACTATCTACGCAGGAACGCATGGACGTGGAATTTGGAAATCTGAATCTTACACGAGCGTAAATGAACTTACTGCAAATGCAACGGATGGGCTAAACTTAAATGTATACCCTAACCCGACATCAGGAGCAGTTAAAATGGATTTAACCGCATTTAATGGGAATGTATTTATTCAGGTAATGGACCTTCAAGGAAAAACAATCTTGAATACAAACTTAGTTGGTGGTATTGAAGGAAAGTTAGAATTGACTAATCTCGAGCCAGGAATGTACATGCTTGTTGCAGCCGATGCGAAAAGAAAATTAAGCGCTAAGATTAGCGTTCAATAAGAGATAATTGTTACACAGTAAAAAAAACCTCAGCTTAGCTGGGGTTTTTTTTTGCCCATTTTTTAAAGTCCTCCTTTCATTGTTACCTTTGATAAAATTGGCAAGGAATGCGGGTAGCAATTAATGGCTTTGGACGGATAGGTAGGATGATAGCAAGATTAATTCAGGATCAACCTGGAATTGAGCTTGTTGCAATAAATGATAGGGCAGATGTTGCCACCATGGCCCATTTATTAAAATACGATTCCGTACACGGGAAGTTCCCTAATCCAATTTTGGTTGGAGCCAACGAATTATGCATTAATGGAAAATCAGTAGCTTGGTTTCAAGAAAACAAGCCCAAAAATATTCCTTGGCCCAATGTAGATATTGTGTTTGAAGCTACCGGAGTTTTTAAAGGAAAAGAAACTTTTGATCACCTTGGTACAGGAAGGGCACAAAAGGTGATCATAACTGCGCCAACGAATGATGCAGATATAAAAACGGTGGTAATGGGAGTGAATGAGGAAATCTTGTCCAAAGAAGATGTGGTCGTTTCGAATGCCTCTTGTACCACGAACAACGCCGCTCCCATGATTCAAGCCTTGGATCAGCTTTGTGGAATAGAACAAGGGTATATTACCACTGTGCATTCCTATACTGGCGATCAACGTTTGCATGATGCACCCCACCAGGACCTTAGGCGGGCTCGTGCAGCTACCCAAAGTATAGTTCCTACCACAACCGGTGCAGCAAAGGCTATTACTAAAATTTTTCCACATCTAGAAGGGAAGCTAGGAGGATGTGGAATCCGGGTTCCTGTACCAGACGGTTCATTAACAGATATTACCTGCACGGTTCGCAATCCCGTAAGCATGGAAGAAATAAATGCCTTTTTCAAAGAAACTGCCGAAGGGAAATGGAAAGGAATTCTTGGATATACTGAAGATCCCATTGTTTCCGTTGATATTATTGGGAACCCACTTAGTTGCCTAGTTGATGGTCAATTGACATCCGTGTTGGGTAGCATGGTGAAGGTTGTTGGGTGGTACGACAATGAAGCTGGCTATTCCAATAGATTATTGGATTTGGCGAAACGTTTTTGTCAATAATTAAGGGATAAATCTTTTCAACTCCAGTTCCTCCCCATCTAGTTGGGCATAGGTAAAACTTTGAATCCAATCTCCAAGATTGATGTATTGGGTGGAGTCGTTTAAGTCTAATGCCAATGGGTAATGCCGGTGCCCATATATCATGTATTTGATGTCCGGGTTTTGTTCCGCTAATTCTTTGCTGTGAATAATCAGCCATTCTTTTTCTTCACCGAGGAATAAGGAATCCTTTTCTCTGCTTTTTTGAGAACTCTTTTTAGACCAGAATTGGGCAATGGAAATTCCAACATCAGGGTGTATCCATCGAAACATCCATTGAAATAAGGGCCGAGTAAAAGCCCATTTTATTGCTTTGTATCCTCGGTCTCCTGGACCGAGGCCATCACCATGGGCCAAGTAAATTTGAATCCCATTTCGCTCTAAAATAACCGGGTCGGTATAAATTATTGCATCCAGCTCTTGTTCAAAGTAATCGCGGAACCAGAGGTCGTGATTACCTTTAAAAATATGCAATTGAATACCTTGCTCAGAAAGTTGCTTAAGGTCGGATAAGAAGCCTAAGAAGCCCTTAGGAACCACATGTTTGTATTCGAACCAAAAGTCAAAGAGGTCTCCCAATAGGAAAACCTCTTTAGCATCTTTCCGGATACTTTGCAACCAAGCTCTAATCCGCTTCTCATGTTGAGCGGCGTCCTTAAGTCCTGGAGCCCCCAAATGGAAATCAGATGCGAAATATATCATTAAGCCCCGAAAATTTCTTTCATCTTATTACGGAGACTTTCACCCCGGATATTGGTGGCAATAATTTTTCCTTCCTTATCGATCAAAACAGTAAAAGGAATTCCGCTTACACCATAGGTTTTAGCGCCTTCCGACTGCCAGAATTTTAAATCACTAACATGAGTCCACGTTAGGCCGTCTTGCTTAATAGCGTTTACCCAAGCATCCTTTGTTCTATCCAAGGAAACAGAATAAATCTCAAAACCTTTCCGCTTGTATTTTTTATACATCGCAACCACATTCGGGTTTTCTGCTCTACATGGTCTACACCAGGAAGCCCAAAAATCGATTAGGACATATTTTCCG
>JBLHJD010000069.1:0-12218 GCA_047618705.1 Luteibaculaceae bacterium | reverse complement strand
TGGGAGAACAAAACAACAGAAAAATGAGGGCTTTGTCCTTGTTGTACTTTAAATATCATAGCAATGAACGTGTTAAAATTTGGAGGAACATCCGTAGGCTCTGCAGCGCGCATGCAGAACTTGAATTCCATTGTAGCGGATTCGAACGCGGTTGTTGTGCTTTCCGCAATGTCGGGAACAACCAATGAACTATTGTCAATTTCTGAAACCCTTCCAGACTCTAAGGAGATGGAGGAGAAAATAGAAACACTTAAACAAAAGTATAAACAGGAAATCGAGGGCCTTTTTCAGTCGGAAAGTGAGAAAGATCATTACCGTATTTGGGTTGAGGTGGAGTTTGAGGAGCTGGCAAAGGTGGCCAATTCAGATCACCCTAACCGAGCTAATATTATTGTTGGAAAAGGGGAGCAATGGTCTACTCAACTATTTGTTGCTCAAGGCTTAGAAAAAGGCTTTAATTATAAGTTTTACAGAAGCCCAGCCTTCATTGCTACCAAGAAAGGAGAAGACGAAACGTTGGATTGGACGGCGATAGATAAAAGCTTTGCAGCTTTTGTTGCTCAACGATCCCCAGGTGAAATAAGTGTTTTTCAGGGGTTTATTTGCTCCAATTCGGAAGGGGAAATCGCCAATTTAGGGCGGGGAGGAAGCGATTACTCTGCGGCCATAATTGGAAAAGCAATTGGGGCGGAGGAAGTGCAGATTTGGACGGATGTAGATGGCTTTTGTGCCAACGATCCCCGAGTTGTACCCAACCCAAAAGTATTGGAGTCTTTATCGTTTGAAGAAGCGGCAGAACTCGCCTATTTCGGAGCTAAAATATTGCACCCTGCTACCATTCTTCCATGCAGAGACTCGGGCATACCTGTTCGCCTCAAAAACACCCTAAAACCAGAAGCACCAGGGACCTTAATTGACCGAAATGCCACCCATGAAGGAATTCGCGCCGTTGCAGCCAAGGATGGAATTTCCGTCATCCGGATTACCAGTACCAGAATGCTTTTAGCGCACGGATTTTTACAAAAAATATTTGAAATTTTTTCCCGGCATAAAACGTCCATCGATATGGTTGCCACTAGTGAAGTTTCGGTCTCCTTAACCATCGATAATGACAGTAAATTGGCGGATATCTTGCAAGAAATGGAACAGTATGGCCGGGTGGAAATTGAACCCAACCAAACCATCGTTAGTGTTGTTGGGAAATTTGGAGCCAATACGCATGGATTTGCCGCCATTATTACCCAAAAATTGGTGGGAATTCCTTTGGGGATGATTTCCTATGGTGGAAGCAGAACCAATATCAGTTTTGTCATTCCTGAAGAAGATAAAAAGAGGGCTTTAACTAGCCTCAATGAATTAGTAGCAAACAAAAATTTGGAGTCGGATGTCTTGGTATAATGAAGTTGTAAGGAAGGTGAATACGCCCTGTTATGTATACCATGAGGCTGGTTTGCGCACGAGTTTTTCTTTGGCTAAGGCTGCGGCAAACAAACATAATATAGATATTCATTTTGCCATAAAGGCAAACCACCGGGATAACGTTTTAAAGCTAATTCAGGCAGCCGGGATAGGTGTGGAATGTGTAAGTGGGGGTGAGATTAAGCAAAGTTTACTTTCCGGATTTAGTCCGGACAAAATAGGAATGGCAGGAAGTGCTAAGTCGGATGCCGAAATTAAACTAGCCATAGCGTCTCAAATTGGTTCGCTGCATGTGGAAAGCCTAGAAGAACTGGCCGTGATTGAGGAAATAGCCGCTGGTTTACAGCAGCCCATTTCGGTGCTACTTCGCCTAAATCCCAATATTGATGCCGAAACGCATGCCAATATTAGAACGGGAACGGAGGAAGATAAATTCGGGATTCCTGAAATGGATTGGAAGGCCTGTGTTGCTTTTTTTAAAACAGCAAAATGGACACAGTTCGAGGGATTGCATTACCATGTGGGGAGTCAGGTCCTCAACATGAATGTGTTTAAACAACTCGTAAAAAGGTCGGCCCAGGATTGCGCCTTATTTGAAGGTCAAGGCTTAATTATAAGCACACTGAACTTGGGCGGTGGATTGGGGATTAATTATGCCAATCCCAAGGAACATCCTCCGTTTGAGGAATACTTCAACGCCATTGGAGAAGCCAGAACCTTTTTTACGGGTAAACTCATTGTTGAGTTGGGTAGAAGCTTAGTAGGACAACACGCTGTTTTGTTAACTAAAGTGTTATTTACAAAAGGGTCAGAGCAAAGCCCAAAGGTGTTGGTGGATGCAGGTATGACCGATTTGGCTAGGCCAGCATTGTACCAGGCTTATCACGATATTGAAAATGTGCTCAGCGACGCACCAATGCAAGAACAAAACGTGTTTGGACCCATTTGTGAAAGCAGCGATTGTTTTGCCAAAAAACGGGTTTTCCCCAAAGCAAAACGGGGCGACATATTAGCCATACATTCGGTAGGTGCATACGGTGAAACAATGCAGTCTGGGTATAATTTAAGGGACAAATGTCCTGTAGAATGGATATAAAGTAATGATGATGGAAGTACAATTGACTCTGAAGCAAGGATTGGGGACCTACAGTGTAGTTAAAGAAAACAACAAAAGTGTAACCCTAGATGGGGGTGCCTTTTTTGGTGCAGAGGAAGGCGAGTTTAGGCCAACAGAGTTGTTGCTTGCCTCTCTAGGTGGTTGCGCTGCTTTGGATGTGGGCTTAATCCTCTCCAAACAAAAGTTACCAACGGCCGGACTAAAAGTTACCGTAAACGGGCAGCGAGCAGAGGAAGAGATTCCAAAACGATTTGTGGCCATCCAACTTCATTTTTTGGTTGATCCCGGCGTGCCGATTAAAAAAGCAGAAAAAGCCATTGAGCTTTCGGTATTTAAATACTGCACCATCGCAGCTTCTTTGAATCCGGATATCAAAATTACCACAAGTGTGAGCCATGGTGAATTGGAATGATGAAACAGCAGCAATATGCCTACTGGCAGAACGCGGTCTGTTCAAGGAACATGCGGTTCCCATGTATGCCACTTCTACCTACGTTTTTGAGGATGCGGAGTAAATTGAGGTGTGATTAAACTGTGGAAAACGCTTTTTAGATTATGCTAGGTTTCATCCTTCCTTTAGAGCGATGGCAAAAACAAGTTATCGCGTTCTACTATTAATGGAGTTCCAGTTTGGAGCTCCATTTTAGTTTAAAGGCTTTAGGTTTAAACTCCAGCCTTTCCGAACCGATAAATACCGTATGGCAATTACCAATAACATGGAGGCGATAAAACCAAGCTGGCTTGTTTTGTCCCAATAGTTAGATATGAGGTAACCAATACCACCAATAACACAGGCTGAAGCGTAAATTTCGCGTCGGAAAATAAGGGGTACTTCGTTTGCCAAGACATCGCGCAGCACACCGCCAAAACAAGCAGTTATCACGCCCATCATAAGCGCAATTTCTGGAGATAACCCTAAACCCAAGGTTTTTTCTATTCCCAAAACCGTAAACAAGCCAATACCGATGGTGTCAAAAAGGAATAAGCTGCGGTGCAATTTCAGAATATACTTTTGACCTAAATACACCAAGGGGATAGAGCAGGCGATGATGATGAGGTAGTTCCTGTCCTGCAGCCAACCAACTGGCGTTTGCCCGATAAGCAAATCACGCAAGGTTCCACCTCCTACGGCTGTCACAAATCCCAATACAATAGATCCTACCAGGTCGAAATCTTTTTTTATGGCAACGGTTACTCCACTAATGGCGAAAACCAAGGTTCCAAAAAGGTCAATGAAATAGATGAGGTCACTGAAAATCATGCGGCAAAAGTATATGCAATTTTGGAGGGAGTTGTCCTTTCAGGAAAATTTGATTTACTGCTTTAGTTGCTCCAATAACCAGTCAATTTTTTCGTCGTTCCATTCCCCCGCGGTAGCTTCCTTGATGGTGTTTTTAGCTTTCGGACTCAAGTGGAAATTTAAGGAGACCTTTTCCTCTTTTTTGGTTTGCAACTCAAAGGATATTACCCCCAATTTGACCTGTAACCATTCGGTCATTTCAAGCAGGTTTTTGTCCTGGATGTAGTTTTGGGTTCGGAATAAATTGTCGTAAATGTTACTTACGGGCATCTGGATTTTGGAAATCAAAGAACTACTCGTTTTCCCGGGTCCTGTTTTTTTCTGGTGATCGCGGATGTTCAGTATAATAACACCACCCGTGTTTTGTGCTATCCAATCCCGGTACAAAAACAAAAAGCGCTGGGTGGTCAATAAGCCAAAGTTGTCGCGAATTCCTGCATCCATTAAATAAGCAGGAGGGTCTGTGGGTAATTCTACGTTGGGTAAAATAATAGGGAAACTAGCGGAGGTTCTTAATGCAGAGGTAAGCGGAATGGATTCCACGTTTTGGTGCGGCAAAACACTCCGGATGTCCCAATCTTCCGAGCTGATTAGGCGATCAAAACCAATTTTTTTGTTAGGCACCTGAAAATGACGCAAGGAACTCGAACTAATTAAAATCCGCCGACCATCCGCAGCATTACTTGGGGATAAAATTACGGTAGGAATAATGGCTGTTTGCTCGTATAAAGTGTAGAAACCCAACGGTTTTTCCAAGATGTAGTTGGTGTTCACGTTTAATTGTCGGTCAAAGGCGTAAGCTCTATCCTTCAAATACCTTTTGTCTTGATACTTATAGGTTTGGAAACGCAGAAAGAAATCCCGCATTACCATACTGGCGGTAATGGGGTTGAGTAAATCTTTACTAATATTGGATCGCCCATTCAACCAATCAATTTCATGAGGCGTAATAATGGAATCGAGCACTAATTGGCGGTAATAACTAGCGCCTATCATTCCCCCGGAACTTCCAGAGATTAAGAATGCCTTATTGAAAATATCCCCGCGTGTGGCATGGTGAATTTTTTCAAGTACCCCAAAAGTCCACAAGGCACTTCGCATACCTCCACCTGAGCAATTAATTAAAACCAACTTGGGTTTTTCTCCACCCAGAATGGTGTTTTTTTCTTTCCAACTATTTAAAGCGCTTAGCTGGGTTTGATAATCGAGCTGAAATTCCTGAATTGAAGGTGGGTTAGGAGGGTAGTTGCTTGCCGGGGTGTCGTAATCTAAACCAGGTAGTACCCCGTGTAATTTAAAAATGTTGGTATACATGGAAGCCACTTGGAGTCCCAGAAATATGATGAGGATAAAGGTGATACTCCAGCCTTTAAATAAGCTGAAAAAGGCACTAATACACATGAATACCGTAGTGAAGAGTAGAAGAATAGAAGCACCTGCGGGCAGGGCAAACCATTGGGAATCGAGCAAGAAACCAAAGGTGATAAAGGTGGAAATGGTAATAAGCTCAAAGATGGACCCGTTCATGTAGTTCTGGCGCATTACCTGAACAATGATGTCGTCCTTATAGTAAGTTACATCCCTGGCATGGCTGATTTTTAATGGAAAGTTGATGTAAGTGTCTACCCTCCAAATTTTCCCTACCCTTTTGAGGGTCGATTCAATTTTTTCCTCCCGGTGGTCCAGGTGGGATTTGGTGGAGTTCCAAAACGAAAGGGCGTCTTTGTTGGTGCTGAGGAAATACAAAAAAGTGAGGCCAATAAAGGCAAACATTCCAAACGAAAAGGTGGTCAGGTTTAGAATTACTTCTGCGGTTAATTTCCCCCCATTCATTTCTATTTGCTCCCCGGTAGACAGGATCAAGAAATTAATGTAAAAGGCCATGGGGATAACAAAGTTGTTCAAAGAGAACTTAAAAAAAGGCCGAGATACGGAAAGCAGAAAACGAAAGCGAAATCCGTGGGTTACATAAGTGTATAGGTGAAAAGCCATGATAAATCCACCCAAGGCGGCTCCTAAAATTCCATAGGCGAAAATGTCGGAATTCCCCAAGTACTCAGGAGTTGTAAATAGGGTGTGGATTCCATATTTGGTAAAAAACCACTGGTTAATTATCCCAAATAGGATGAACCAAAAAATCAATAAAAAGTGATTCCTTTTGATGTGGAGTAACAACAACTGAATGGGGAAGGAAAACCAGATTTGGTTAAATTTTTCCCGGGTGTTCATGGTTGTTGTCATTTACGCTATTCTTTGGTGTTTAATAAAGTCTGAAACGAGATAAGCAAGGAGTTTATTCCACACTGGGTCGGTTAAATGTCCTTCCGGTAAATGTAGGTAATCCATTTGGGTTGTTTGGCACACAAACCGGAGTAATTTCCGCATCTCTACAGGGGTAAATCCGATGGGTGAAATGGCGCTCGACGGGAAAAAGGAGATGCCGTCTAAATCAATTTCTAAACCCATGCTTTTCTCTTCTAAGAAAATAAGCATTTTTTTTAATTTTTCCAAAACTTGTTCCCAAGTCATATCTAGGGTTTCCTCAAAAAAAGTGTAGCTGATCTTGAAGGGGTGTTCCTCCATTTCCAACAACATGTTTTCGCTGTTGTAGTTTTCGTGCAAACCAAACATGCCGTATTTGCCAAGGAAGCCTTCCTCAAAAGCATAGGAAAATCCGTTACCAGAGTGCCGCCCTTCTCTGGGCCGGAAATCGGCATGGGGATCTATGTTGAGGACAGAACAAGGGCTTTTTTTCCCCAAAGCCTTAATAATAGGGTAGGCGTTGTTGTGTCCACCCCCAATTACGATAGGTGTTTTGTTGGCCTTAAACAAAGCTTCAAAAATAGGAGCCAAAAGGGTGTCCAGTTCTGCAACGGCCGTGCGTTGGTCCTCCAAAGATTCTGCTTTTTTCTCAAAAACAAACTCGCCCAAAATCCCATACTCATCACCCGGATTAAACCGGTTGTGCTGGAGATTGAGAATGGCTTTAAAAAATAAGTCGGCTGAGTTTTTGGCTCCGGGGAAACCACAGTTGGCTTGGGGACCAATGTCTTCCTGGATGCAGAGTATCACAAACTGCCCACTAAACGAGTGTAGCTCTTCTTTCCAGTTTTCTCCAAAAAAGTAGGCGTGTTCTCCCACCCTGGTTTCCCCAACTCGTGGGGTGTGGTGGTGGCTGAAATGGGTTCCTGGTGTGAGCATGTTTTGGGGTAACGAATTTGTTTATTAAGGCTTTAAAATACGCTTTTTGTTGACGGGTTCAGAGATAGTGGAATGAACCTACAAAAGAACATCCCATTTCTTTGCCAATTCATATTTGCGTGACTTGTTGGCATTTCCAAGGGTGAGAATAAATCCACTTTCAACCCATGTATTGCACAAGTTTAGGCTGGTCCTTATATGGATTCCTAATTTTTCTGCAACATCCCTGGTCGTAACAAAGCGAGTTTCTTTAAACAGAGATAATATTTGTTTCTGACGCTGATCAAGTTCCCGCAAAAGAGAAGCCTGATCCCTTTTGGTATGGTTTAGTAGGGCCTCTTCCGAAGCTTTGCTTCTAACCTTAGCGAAGGCATCGGCCATTCCCTTACAGAAATAGTTAATCCAATTGCTAATGTCTGCTTCCGCCCTTCCAAAATAATAATTATGCGAATTTCCAATTCGCAGGGCTTCATAATAACGCTGAAGATCCCGAGCATAATATTCTTCCAAGGAATAAATTCCTTTTAGCCCGTAGCCCGATTTATGCAGGATTAAATTGGTGAGTAGCCTTGCAGTTCTTCCATTTCCGTCATAATAGGGGTGAATAGTGGCAAATTGGTAATGGCATATTGCCGCAATAATTGGGATGGGTAGTTCGCCTAGCTTTATTTGTTTTTCTAGCCATTGTAGTAATTGATTCATTAAACCAGGTACATCAGTGGCTTCCGGGGGCATATAAATAATTCGGCCAGTGCTACTCTCTTTTATTACATTTTGCCCATCCCGATATTTACTCGGTTTTTTCTGCCCCTTATAAACCAAACCGTGGATAGTTTGAATTTGTTTTTCTTCAATGGGTGTTTTTGAGGTTTCAACTAGGGAGTCAACATAGTTAAGCGCTAAGAAATAATTTTTTACTTCTTCTTCATCCCTTTCCCTGTTCGGGAAAGTACCCCCCAACATTACCTCTTTTACCTGGTCTTGTGTTAAACAGTTACCCTCAATTTGAGTTGAATAATGGGTTGCACTTAATCGTGCAGATTCTCGTAATGATTTTAATAGCTGAATTGTTATGGGCAAGCTAGAAACAGCCTGCCGAGAAGATTCAATGTCCATCAAGCTTTGGGAGAGAACTGCACTTATGGAAAACTGTGGGGTAAATGCCATGATTTGTCTTCGAACTATTCCTAATACCTACTAGTATTATTCTAATAAAGTTCTAATAAAATTCCAATAAATCAAAAAGAATTATTTTTAGGTAGATTTTGTCTTAAGTTCTTGAGATGATATATTTAATAGAGTCTTACAACACTGAAAACGACATCTATCAATTCTCCCCATTTTTCATCAATTTACGCAGTGGGAAAATTGCCACCAGAATAACTTAAAGCAATTTGTCTATGGATGTAAGTTGAATCACACATCTTTTTCAATATCGCTCATTGCGGAATCGAAGTCCAGACTTTGATCTGGATTGTTTTTGTATTCCTCCATCCGCTCATTTACCTGGTCAACCTGCCACCCGGGAGTCCCTTCCTCTTTTTCAGAAATAGAAACGTAATCCAAGGTTTGTATAAAGGAGAAAAACGCATGGTACTTGCTGTCTTCAATATTTAGAACAATCTGTTTCATAGAGCCTGATTTATATTTTTTCCTTCCCTCAAATTACGGAATAATCACGGGAATATGAAGTGCTATTGATTCGGGTTTTAAGGAGGGTTGATTTTTTTGGTTTTGGGTAATTTGGGTTTTGTGGATTATATTAGTCATTCTTTTTCCTTTTGGAAAGGAATGAAACTCGGATTGGCCAGTAAATTAGCATAGGGATATAGAAAGCTAAAGAAGGGTATACACTTAAAGACCTTAGCATTTTGAATTTTAATATAAAACACCAACTAATTATTTCGTTTTTTCTGGTAGTTTTTACCGGAATAAAAGAAGCAAAACCACAGGAATTAACTTTAGATTTCTACAGTCAGGCAATTCAGGTTAGAAACGAAGTAAATCAAAAACTTTTGGCTAAGCAAAAACCCAAACTGGATACCAATTCGGTGCTTTTTATTAACCAATTTTTTTTGGAGCCCATCGAAAAAGGGAATTTGGTAAACGGATTGACTTCAAATAATTTTTCCTCAAGAGTGAAATTAGTAGAGATACTTCCAAGAAAAAGGCGAAGATTAGCAGAGATATTTCCAAAGCTAGAGCGAAGAGGAAAGGAGGTAATGATTGAAACAATGTTGTTAAATGGTGACTCCATAAATCAAGGGTGGAATTTTAGGGGGAAGGATCCAATTATTGGCGTATATGGGCAGGTAGAACAGTGGGATAAGAACGATATTTTGTGGATGGAGATAATTGAGATTTTAGTAAAAAATGAAATTTTTATTTTATTTAAAATTGAAGGTTCCTTTGCGTTTAATAGCGTGGTGATGAAGGATGGACGTTTGTATTTCCTAGTTGGTTTAAATGAACCTAGGTTATTGCCTTTTGACGAGCATATAAAAAATAGACCCTATATTCTGGATAGGGATTCCGCGATTTTCTATAATGCTAATTATCCATGGCCTGAGTGATTTTTCCTTGAATTGGCATTTAGTCAAGGGGGACGAGCCTTAGCGGAACTTGTAACGGCTCCTGTTAAACCGAGAATGTATTAGGTGTTTTTCCACTCCGAGTAAAAAAAATGTTGTCAGGGCCTATCTACCCATTTTGATTCACCATGCCACAATCATGTCTTTTCTAGGAGAAAAAAAACCTGTTTATTCAAAAGAAATGTATTGGGTTTTACTAGGGTTAATTGGTGTTTTTTCCTATTTTTTCTTATTCTCAAAAAAGAACGTGGCAATTTTTATTCAGCGAGAAATGGCGGAGACCAAACTCCAAAAGCGAATAGGAAGAACGCTTACTTCAATATATTGGATCGGGAGTTTGTTAATTATGATGATCATGCATACACGTGCTAATTCATGAATATTATTCCTTGGGGATTTATTCCCTTTTGTTCCTCCGCGTTTAGGCTGCTACATGCGGTGGTTATTTAGTTCAAGTCAATATCAAAAAATAAATTACCATCAACACCTTCCCTCGCCGAAGGGTGTAATTGAATTGTATTAGATATAGCAAGGAAGCTTTCCTAAATTAGCTACGTTAAAATTAAAAAAGCCTATCATTTTGAATTTTAAAATAAAACAGCACCTAATTATTTTGTTTTTTCTTTTGGTTTTTGCCGGAATAAAAGAAGCAAAACCACAGGAACTAACTTTAGATTTCTATAGTCAAGCAATTCAGGTTAGGAACGAAGTAAATCAAAAACTTTTGGCTAAGCAAAAGCCCAAACTGGATACCAATGCGGTGCTTTTTATTAACCAATTTTTTTTGGAGCCCATCAAAAAAGGGAATTTGGTAAACGGATTGACTTCAAATAATTTTTCCTCAAAAGTGAAATTTATAGAGATACTTCCAAGGAATAGGCAAAAGTTAGCTGAGGTATTTCCATGGATAGGGCGAAGAGGAAAGGAGGTAATGATTGAAACGGTGCTGTTAAATGTTGACTCCATAAATCAAGGTTGGGACTTTAGGAGTAAGGGTCCAATTATTGGTGCATATGGGCAGCTCGAGCGGTGGGGTAAGAATGAGTTATGGTGGGCAGAAAAATACGAGTTTTTAGTTAAAAACGGAATTTCTACTTTCTTTAAAATTAATAATTCTTGCGCTTTGAATGAGATTGTAATTAAGGATGGCCAGTTGTATTTTCTAGAAGGTATATATAACTTTAAGCTAATACCTTTTGACGAACATTTAAAAAATAGACCGTATGTTCTAGATAGGGATTCCGCGATTTTCTATAATGCTGATTATCCAATGCCAGATTAGTTTTTCTTGATGTGGTATTAAGTAAACTAGAATGATGAGTGTTGGCAGAACTCAAAACTTTTCATGTTCAAGTGTGGATTGTAGTGGTGTTTTTCTTATTCGGGTAAATTAAAATTGTTGGAGCCAATTTAGCCGGAAACCTACAGTCAGATCCGAAGTTCAGTTATCAGCTAATAAATCGAAGAAAAGTCAATTATCATTACATGCTATAACAGCATAACCAGCACCAATCGTTTTCGCATGATTGATTAAAAAACCTGCAAGAAAGCTTAAACTAGGACCACCCAATGCAATGATAAAACCAAATAAATAAACCTGGCGAACTTTTTAGTAACTTATGTACCAGATTGGTACGCGATTAAAACAAGCACTATGTTAGTAATAAGCAGCCGAGAATTTAGACAACATCAAAAGGAATACTTTGAAAGAGCAGATAAAGGGGAGCATATTATTGTGCAGCGTGGGAAGGATAAAGCATATGCTTTAACTCCTGTTACTGAGAACGATATGTATTTTAATGCTGAAATGATTCAAAAGCTTAAACAAAGTATTTCAGAAGTTAAGCAAGGAGAAGTACAAAGTGTTTCGAGTGCAAAGGAAATAAGCGACCTATTGGGTTTGTGAGTTACACAATCCAATTTTTCAAAACAGCTTTAGCCGATATTCAGCAGCACCAGAAAACAGGTGATAAGCCTACACTTAAGGAAATCAAACTAAACCATCTCCCCAGCAACCATCACCTTGTCCACCAAATTATCCCCAAAAGAATAACTCAAGTACGATAGCGTTTTTACCCGCGGTGCAAAGAAAATTAAATTCGCTTTTTGGCCTACACCTATTGCACCTTCCGTTGGGTGCGATTCCATTGCACAAGCCGCATTAACGGTGGCTGCATTTATTGCCTGCTCGGGTGTTAGTTTCATTTGTGTACACGCCAACATATGTATAGTATTCATGTTTCCACACGGCGTGCTCCCCGGATTAAAATCCGATGCCAAAGCAATAGGAATGTTGCGCTCCATCATTTGTTTAACCGGAGTATACGGTATGCCCAAGAAAAAACTGCAGCCGGGTAGTCCAACCGCCAATGTGTTTTTGTTTTCCATGGCCGCATAATCCGCTTCACTCATTTCTTCCAAATGGTCCAAACTCAATGCTCCCATATTTACCAATGGCTCCACCGATCCCAAACTGGTAAATTGGTTTACATGAACCTTCGGTTTTAATCCATATGCCATTCCTGCTTTTACTATCCGCAGTGTCTGGTCTACCGTAAAATAGCCTTCCTCACAAAAGGCATCTATATAA
>JBLHJD010000068.1:0-12430 GCA_047618705.1 Luteibaculaceae bacterium | reverse complement strand
CAAAACTGTTTCAAAGGTAACGCGCCCCATTACAATGGCATCCACATTGCTCAGAAATGCACTGTACCCCATGTCGTTTTGATCCGGATTTGGACTAGTGTGAAGCCAATCTATTCCACCTTCTTTATCTGCAATAAATCCATCCAAACTGGTAGCGATAAAAACACTATTTCTTGGCGCCATATCTAAGCCCTTATAACTTTAGTGCTTTAGCTACTTTAACTTTGGTTTTATTCGACCAAAGCTCAATGAAATACATCCCTGCTGCTTCCTTTGATAGGTCCACAGTAAACTGTCTCCCATTCTCCATTAAATCAGTTCGAATCATTTTACCGTCAGCTTGTAAAACCACCACTTTTACGTCTGATATAGGTTCCTTGAGAAGCATGGTAAAATGGTTGGACACAGGATTTGGGAAACCAAGCATTTCACTTTCATTTTCTTGTGTTAAGGACATTGGTGATGATCCCAAGTGTTCAGATCTTGCAATTACCAGAGTAACATCCTTGTCGAAAGAAAGAATTGTTCCAGCAGCATCCTCCTGCATACTAGAATTATTAGACCCACTGGGGTGCTGAATTGACATGAATAGAAAACGAAAATCAGGAGAAAATGTAATCCCCGTCGGCTCTGAACCTGAAGGTGTTCTTCCAAAAATTTTCACTTTAGGATTAATTTGGGTATGTCCTTTTTGAACTACCCAAATATAATTGAGTCCCCCATCTTGCAGTACCCATAAGTTTCCATCCTTATCAAAAGCAAGGTTATCATTTCCCAATCCCCAATTTGCATTTGCTGTCCCGGTGTTGCCTTCAATAGTATAAGTAGCGTTCCCAACAAAGGTTTCCATCGAAGGAACCGTAAGGCCGGCAACAGGGTCGGAATCCTTAAATCGGTAAACCTGACCCTCTCCTTTCACTGCAAAATAAATCAAACCATCAGGTCCAATTTCGACGTCTTCAATTCCATTAAAAACAGTGGCCTCTACTACCCCACTTTGCTCAAGGGTGGTATTTTGTTCCTCAGGAGTCAGGTTATTGATTTTTAACCAAATACCTGCCCCATTTTTTGCCCCTTTAAACACAAAAAGATCACCAGAACTGAGGTCTTTTTCTTTGTCGGCCACAAATTTATACAGGTAACCTGGGTTGGAATCAGCGCCTTGGTAAACCGTCCTTTGATTCTTGTGCACCACAATATTCTCGTGTTTAAAATTCCCCAAAGCCCAAAGTTTATCCTTTACTTGTTTGGAAACTGGGTCAATTTCTACACACCATCCCTTTACTTTCCTACCTTCTGGAGTGAGATCCACGGAGGAAATTGCTTCCTCACAAGACACCAAGGAGTTCCACGGAGTCACCGTTCCCGAACAATTGTTCCCGGTTCCTATTACTGGTGAGAAATCTACAGCCTCTGATGCGGTAGTTTTCCAAAGCATCGATGGGGAATCAAAATATAAATCTAGAACTGTCATTCCACCCGAAAAAGTTTCTGCATTTATTCCTAAATACCCATTTTCACTGGAACCATTTATTGGAACATAACCGGTGAAATCATTGCTACCTGGTAAAACACCTCCGCTGGTTAAGGCATCCCCTTTTCGAATAATTTGCTGAAAAACATGAGTCGAGGGGATTTCAAAAGACGGGGTTTGTCCTCCAGGTGCAAGGGAAATAAAATCTCCTATTCCCTGACCTGAAATGCCACAGGGCAAACAGCTACACACCACAAAAAAGCTCGTTTTTAATAGATAACTGAACAAGTTTTTCATTGAAATTGGTTTTAAAAATTGGATCTAGTAATTAAAAAAAGGACGCTCCTCAATTATCACATTTCGTTTCCTCATATCCCCCAGCTTCTTCATTGTAGATAAAGCATTTTTTCTCCAACCGCACCATCACATTATTAACCCACTTATAGGACGTGATAAACTCTTGAGACCCGGCGCAGCATTGATTCCGTTCAATAATAAGCTTCTTTTCGGAATCAAATTCCAAGGAGCTACCCGAAATATCACTTTCTTCAAATTTTCCGGTGGTGCTATTTTTCAAAAAATAAATGGAAGAGGTGTTGGCTCCTGAATAGCTGGATTCAAACATCGAAAAATCCATCTGTCCATCAAAATTAAAATCACCCATTTTGATGTTTTCCAATCCTATGTATTGGCACTCCACCGAAAACTCCTGCAACAAGGTATCTGTTCCTTTCTCATATACCTTCACCCCTACTGCCACTGCGCCATCCCCTTGTTCCTTATCCAAAACAACCATGAAGTAGTGTTCACGGGTCGATTCCAACTGCATGATTTCAAGCCCTTCGAACTGCGTATCGTCGTAACTATCAAATGAAATAGACTTCACCAATTCCACATCCATCATGAGCCGATTAGAATAGCTCACCCATTTCCCTTTTAACTCTTTCTCGTTATTTGGAGAACTAACTAGTTCAAAAACAGATGGAAGGGAGTCACCCCCATTGTCCTCCACCGCCACCAGAGTTCCGTCTCGAAATATTCCACTAGCTCCAATAGGCGAATCGAATTTAGTATAGGAATATGCCAGCCTGGTAACTCCATCAGGAAAACTATACGTCACCATTTCTACAGGCACTTTGTTGATTGACCCCGAAAAAAGGGTGGTCTGTCCTTGAGCAGATAATCCGCTAATAAGGAGAAAAAAGAGAAAATTTCTCATGGTAAAAAATGGATTAATGGTAAAAAATAATTCTGTGTTCTCTTAATAAACTACAGGGTAACAAAATACCCAAATTATTTCGAAAATAATTAATTAGGCAATTTAGTTCGATCCTTATCTGTGAATTATGGAATGCTTTTATTGGAAATAACTCCAAGTTAGCTTTCAACCCTCAGGTAAGAGTCCCGCAATACTAATTCCCCAGCTCTTTCACTTGAATAAAATTCCCACCAAAATCCATCCGAATGATCTGAGATTATAAATCCTTCGATACTTGGAACCGATAAATCGCTATAGGCCAAGCTGGAGAAGCTAATTCCTCCTTAAACGAAGTGATTTTCCAACCCTTGTATTTCGAGTTTTTTAAGGCTTCATGGATCCCTGGGGTTAGTCCAGAAATTTGAGTTCTGGTTTCATACAAATATCCCTGGATATTATAAATGGCCCTACTTAATTCGCCTGGATTATCCACAGAATCCACTGCGTAATCAGTGGGTTTTTGGTATAAAAAAACAACCACTGTTCTTTGTCCGCATCACCCAGTAAACCAATCCGAGCTATAATCGTTTTGCCAATAACTGATGTGCGTTTCATACCATCCACGAGTCAAAACACCTAGATATTGTTGTTTAAATGCAGGGGGTATTGAGTAAGGAGGAATTAGGGTTGAGGGTTGAGGGTTGAGTTTTGAGTAGGGAGTATTGAGTAGAGAGGAATTAGGGTTGAGTTTTGAGTAGGGAGTTTTGAGTAGGGAGGAATTAGGGTTGAGTTTTAAGTAGAGTGTTTTGAGTAGGGAGGAATTAGGGTTGAGTGGCGAGTTTTGGGTATGGCTATTTTCGGATCCGTTCTTTAGCCTTAAAACAAATCAAAAATCGTTGGAATTAATCACAATTTTCGGTTAAGCTGAACGAGGGACAGGATATGTAAAAAAACTGCTACAGGCATTAAAAAGCCTGCGATAAGGACATAGGGGTAAGTCATAGAAATCAAAGGCAATAAAGGCTCCGGACTCCCAAATAATTCGGGTTGATAAATGGAGCATAGGAACAGAACTATTACACTTGCTAATACACCTAGGCCGAGGTAATTCCAATAAACCAAAATCCTCCGAGGAAGTACCTTTAGTGCATAAACCAAGATTCCAACAATTGGAGCCGATGCTGCAAAAACCAGGTCGTAATTATATCCTTCAATAGTCACCTCTGCATTAAAAACACCTTCTACCAGAGCAAAAACAAACAGTAATTCAACTAGAATCCGGAAAGACTGGAAGTAAATCACCCACTGTTCAGGGATAAATTTTGGCCATTGTTTATTCCTACTTCTAAACAAAAACACGCCCGTAAATAAGAATGAAGGAACTATAAATGCCAAGGCAAAAAGTGGAGGAAAGTCATAGCTAACCAAAAGGCCCGTGGAGCTTAATCCATAAATAAACCACTGCCACCCGACCAAACAAAAAACCAAAATAAAGGTGTCCTTTTTTGGTGATTCGCTACTCAACTTTATGGCATTAAACCCGATATAAATCAAGAATAGTACAGTGACTAAGGTCAAACCCAAAAAGGCGCTTTCCAAATTCAATTCCATGGCAATTTTCTATTTATCTTCCAACGTAACAGCTACCTGTTGAGTACCTTTCCTAGTATCAATAAAAGTGTAATTGGGATCATAAAATGGGGCCCCAGAATCGATCATTTTAAATTGGATATTATCCCTATTGAGTATGGTGTAGTTATATGAATCTGTTTTACCTGACTCATTGTGAAACTCAAAAAAGGTTCCGTTGTCAACCCACCAAGTACCATTCTCATCAAAGTTAATGCTCCCATCTGGAGTTATCGCCGTGAACTCCAAAGTGTAGCTCCCATCCTTTTTTCGACTCATTTCCCACTCCTTCCGAACTCCTTTCATCTGTTTGTCCGATTCAACACCAGTCCAAATGCCAACAAGTCCCTTATCAATGACCTTACCATTAGATAACGTCTTAACGCCAGAACAGTCGGTAAAGCCCAAAGAAACTAGGCTCATCATTAGAATTGTAAATAGGTTTTTCATTGCACCTTATTTCTTGATAATTTATTAGCCATATGGATGAATGCTGGAGGGTATTCAAATAAAGTCACCACAACACAAGCCGAATAAGGAAAGTGCTTTCCAAAAAGAAGAAACCAAAAATTAGTTTTGATTTCATTCCCCTCAAATTAATAAAAAACGAGCAATAATAAAGAGTGGTTCTTAAAGATATTGCCCCATTCCAAATTAAATTAGGCTAAAACTCTTCCTTCTTTCTTAGCCCTTGCATCCATCGTACCACCTACGCTCATTCCTATTACCATTCCTATTCCTGGCCCCATTGATACCCCCAAAGCAAATCCGTTACCACCAATTATGGAACCTACGGTAATTCCCAAACCTGAGCCGTAAATCATACCAAAAATCATTCCTTTTCCAGCGTAATACCCTTCCTCCACCCAGTTGTACTCTGTTCTAAGGTGGGACAGAAAACCATTTACTTTTTTACACAACACTTTTCTCCCCTTTAGTCGATTTTCAGGAAGATCAAGAGCACTTAAATACTTTTCAACATAGCCTAACTGGGGTTCCTCAAGGTCTCTGTTTTGCAAACTCAACATTACCCGTAAAAATTTCCTTCCCAATTTAAGTTCCGATTTATGGGTTGGGTTTGTAATAAGATCTTGGCAGAATTGGATGGTATTGGGAATGCTCATTTTTTGAGGAATTTATATTAGAAAAAAACTAACCACAACGTGTAGACTGCTTGGAAGTTAGGGTAAAAAAAATTCAAGGCTGAACCTTCCTGTGGATTACTTTGTATTGGGGTGTAATCATTGGCATGGAGGGTTAGGGTAAATCACTTAATCTTAAAGGTCAATAAGGTCGTAAATCTCCACTTGCCGAAACCAGAATAATCATCCTGAAAATTCCAAGGAAAAAAGTCAAATTATCACATCTAAAACGAACCCTTAAAAATCAGGGCTTGCATATTGGAGTACCTTTGCGGAAGAAAAACTGTTCAGGTTCGAGTTTGTGTTCGTGAGTGATTAGGGGGGAGGAAATTATACAAGGAATGAATCAGAGTTTGGATAATCAAGGACAGGATAGAATTACAACAGCACTGCTACTAGCAGCAGGAACAGGAAGCCGGCTTTTTCCTTTGACCCAATTTGCACCCAAGTGCCTCACATTGGTGAGTGAACAATCCATACTGGATCGCCTTATTACAAACTTAAAAAACCAGGGTTTTACGCGCTTGGTAATTGTAACTGGCCACGAACAAGAATGTATTGTGGATGTTTTGGGGAAAAAATCGGGGAGTTTAGAAATTGAATACATCCACAGTGCCAACTACAAAACAACCAATAATATCTATTCGCTTTGGCTGGCTCGGCACCGCATGACCGAACCTTTTGTGCTTTTTGAAAGTGATTTGGTATTGAATTCGGCCTTACTTGACAACATGGTTTACCCGAATAGAATTGCAGTAGCAAAAATGCAACCTTGGCTCCAGGGAACCACAGTCACTATTGGCACCAATAACAAAGTCACTCAATTTCACGCGGGAACGCAGGATTCTTATTCGGATACGAGGTATAAAACAGTAAATATTTATAGCTTCTCTATTGCAACGTGGGAACAAATATCCCTGCGTTTGGATGCGTTTATTCAGGCAGGACAAGACCGTTGTTATTATGAAAACGTTTTTGCTGAAATGGTACAGCACGAAATATTGACCTTGGAGCCCGTATCTTTTGACCACAAAAATTGGTTTGAAATAGATACTGTGGCTGATTTGGCAGAAGCCGAGCTGTTGTTTCCAATTACAGTAAACAAGGTAAGCCAGCCAGTGATGGAATTAGCTTAAATTTCAGCTTCCAAATTTCAAGAATACACCTATTTTCTTTTTGCACCAATGCCAAGAAATGGCAGCGCTGCGCATTAAGGTCTTTATTCCTTTTCAAGTTTAAGACTATTAAGAACCCCTAAAACAAAAGGAAGCATTCCGGTTGGTCCGGATTTCCAATCTTTCATATGCACAGTGGTTCCTTTGCTGTTTTCCATCACGTACCGAATAATGTTAATTCGGACGTCGAGATTCACCCCAGCCCCCATAATAACACAATCAATATTTTCCTGATCAATAATATCTCGGACATCCGTAAGCTTCGTTCCACCAAAAAAAGTAATTTCTTTGGTATCAACAGAGTCTTGTATTTCTTGTAGGATTATTCCTTTCCGTCCGATTAGTAGGCAGTTTTTCATTGTGCTGTTTTTATGATGCTCGGAAAGATACTGCGGAATGGGGTATTTAATAGGAAACCAGATGGAAATTTACCACTAAATAAAGTTTATCTATTCCTTGAAGCTAAACCGTATAGGCAGATTATATCTCACTTTTTTGGGTTCACGAAGGACGGAACCTGGTTTCCAATTCGGCAATTCAGAAGCGATACTTTTTGCTTTTTCATCCAAATGATAAGATACGCCATACAGGATTGCAACATCCTGAACGCCGCCTAACTCATTGATTATGAATGTTACTTCGACGGTTCCTTGATCATTAAACCGAATCGATTCTCGCGGATAAGATAAATTAGCTTGGAGAAAAGAGAACAAATTTCGGTTACTGCAGTTTTGGGCCGCACTACCACCAAGCCCAAGGCACTGACCAAATACAGGTAAAACGAATTCTTTAAACCGTCGATACCCCAAAGAATCAATTACGTTTCTTTGTAATAAACTTCCCTCGTCATAATCTACCGTGAAAACAATTTCCCCATTGTCACCAAAAAAGGACTGAGTTCCATGCAGTTGCCCACTTTTAAAATACTCCTGAACCTTTTTGGAACCATTTTCATAGTATACCATCCAAGTTCCCTCTTTTTTGTTCCTCCGGTATCTTCCTTTTTCTCCAATCTGATCTGAAAATGGATGGTATTTAATCCATTCTCCATGGAGAAGTCCATTCCTGTAAAAAATTTTGGACGCTAATTCCCCTGTAGAAAACCATTTTTCCGAAGCCCCAGTAAGAACCAAGGAATCGTCAGAATTAGGAATCCCCTTAAAAGCGGAGATTAGCAATATATTTTCTGGGTGAAAACATTTCACAATCAAGGTATCGCCTTTTTTCTCCACCGATTTCTGGCGACCCATTTCAAGCAAATCTGCAGAACTATCAAGAAGGTGAGCATACCGTTTAACATAGCTTTTTTTTATTTGTGCATTTCCATTGAGATGAAATAGCACAAAAAACAAAATCCAGAAATGAGAATTAAACCATCTGTGAAGTACCGGCATAATCGAATTAATTAAATTGAATTCTTTGAAAAAAGGAATATAAGATCAAACATTATTAGTTGGAAACAGGGAGGGACCACACATTAATAAATGAATCCGTGCCGCAATTTACATAACAAGTAAAAGCCAATTTGAAAATTTTCATTGTGGTTAATAATCATTAGATGTAAATAATACGTGATTGAAGCGAGGCTACAAAGTACATAATACCTTCTCGTTATGCACATGTCTAATCAAATCTTGATGCAAAAATTAATACATTGCACGCTTAAAACCAAATCCATTACCCATGAAACACATATTTCAAGTACTGAGCATTTGTTGCCTGATTTTTTTCTCATCCTGTGAAAAGGAAGAAACCCCTGCTCCCATAGTTCAAGAGTGTCAGAATTGTGCATTAGAACCAGATACCAGTCATTTGGATATGGTGATAGATTTTGGATATGGATATAGTGATGATTATATTTCCGGAACTGATGGAAGTACTTTCGTTCCTCCAAACTCTACTCTAAATTGGTCACTAAATGGCCTGCCTGTAGGTTCCGGAGGTTTATTTCGTAAATACGTGCATTATACAAATAGCGCGGGGTTTTATACCATTTCACTCTGCGTAAAGACTGCAACTGGATATGAATCATGTAAGTCAAAAATGTTTGAAATCAAAAATGGGGACATAATCTCTGATGAATTCCCAAAGGATACCACGGAAATAAAAGAACCTGAAGTTGATTTCACCTACTCATACACCTACAGTGCGGACAAAAAATCGGTAAGCATAGGTATGATCGATGTAAGTAAACCACATACCAATGGGTCTGTAAATCAACGGTGGTATTTAAACGGGCGTTATATTGGGTCTGGTGTTTCTCAAGTTGAAGTAAAAACGGAAAATGGGCTTTATTCCATTGGTTTGGTTCTTGATGTAAAAGGAGTGGATTATGGTGTTTCCAAGGAGTTTGAAATTACGGGGATCCAATAAAGAGGATTGGTTCTAAAACTCATTATTACTTCCTGGAAAAAATGGAAGTGTCACTTAAATCCGGCCTAGGGGGGGGAATATTAATTTTTAAGCACTTCAATATTTTGACTTTTTAATTCTAGGAATTTAGGCCACTCCAACCTGCCTACCCCAGAATACAAATGGTGTTCCCCCGTCAAGCATAGAATTAAAAAACTCAATAATTAAGAAGGTATCACTTTTGAATTGCTTTTAAAATACGTTCCTCATTTATTAAAACATCCCTCATGAGCAATTTATGAGGAAACTGCTTATGTTTTTTAGACTTTTTAAAACCTTCAAGTATGTTTTTTAAGGAGGAAGCTGTTAGCAAGGACAGATTCAACTCACTGTCCATCTCACAATCTGTAACAAAATCATTGCTAAACTCAGGTGCCACTATTAAAATCTTAGCAACTCTATAACCCTTCTCTTCAGCAAGGCGGAAATATGAACCAACCTGTCTGGAAATTGAGCTGAATTTATTGTAACCACTTTCCTTTACCGTTTTACATTCAATAATAAATAAGTCTTTATTCTCTATATTCAAAAGAATATCAATTTTATCCTTTTTAGTATTGAGCTCTCTTTTTAATTCCTCATCAACATTAAGTCCGAGTTGAGAGAAAATATTCTTCGTTAATTCTTCAAACTTAATCCCCAGGTCGGCTTCCTTAATCCTTATTCCATTTTCCTTTAATGCATTCAGATTTCGGCAACCTATATTCACATAATTCTCGAGATAAAGGTTCTCAGAATCCTTGTATGCATCCAGGATATTCTCAATATCATTTCCCCTAGTCTTAATTTCTCTTGTCTTAATAAAATGGGCTAAATCAACAATGCTTACAAGATCTAAAACATCCCGAGGCTTGATATTATAATCCAGGAGTAACTCACTTCTAAGAGCCGCTTCATCTTGGATTTCAAACTCTGCTTTGACCTGTGCATTCAGTTTAGGTAGAGTTTCACCCAACTCAGTCAAGAGCTTGTCATAACCATCCACCGAAATCCCAACCTTATCCTCTTTTTCGATTTGTTCAAAATAGGAAATATAATTTTCAATCTTATCTTCCAATGTTGTCCCCTTCAGCGGTGGGGATAAATTAAGGTTCTTATCCCATAATTCATTCAGAAACTTCTTTTTGTCGGATACGTTTGTTTCCTCCTTATAAACATCATTACTTAATACATCGGAAAAAGATATTCCTTCATTAATTATCTCCTTAATTTTTGCTTCAAAATTAAGCTTCCGGTCAATATTATGATTTTTACAAATCATATTGATTTGTGGTTCTCTTAAGCTTCTTAATATTCTTCTAAAAAACTTATCAGCCACTTCCTTTCCTCTTATGCTTCGGAGAACTCGAACCATTTCATCTGCAACAAAAATGGTACTTGTTTTTTTAGAATAAAAAATGACCCCCAGATTTTTCAATTCATTGATAACATCATCAATCTCAGCCTTTTTTGCAGGCAAAATCAAATAGTTTATCAGCTTAACCTCTTCCTGAGACAATCCCAATTGTTTGGAAAGGGTTAGCAGAATTGTCAATTCATCATCCGTGATTTTTGCCTCCCTATTATTCTCCAAATCATTATGAAATGCCGTATGCACGCATGCCTTATATACTCGATAGTCCCTTTTTCTACTTTCAGTGATCTCCGATTTTGGGTTTTCGATTTCTTTCTGTAGGTCCTTAATTTTTATGTTTATGTGCTTAATTTCTGACTCATATAATCGGGAAAACCAATCTTGTTTCATTATACAATTACCATCCCTAATTATTATATCAATGAGGATATCTAATTGAGAGGAAGTGTTGACAAACTCTGTTTTAATCAATTGGGAAAATTCCCTTTCAACTAAACCGAATATTTTTGAAATAACAACATTATCCAAATTTTTTAGGCCCGATTTATCGGACTCAGAAATGATCTTTTCAATCTCCTTTGCACTTTTTGCTCCATTAGCGATAATATTATCAATGCATTTAATGAAGGAATTCTTTTCTAAGGAATTCAGGTTATCCAATATTTTTTCAAGTTTCATCCAAAGTCAAGATTAGGTTTAATCAATATGCCAAAACAGTTGATTTCAAAACCGAGTTATAAAACAATAGTTTATCTCCATGAATATACATAAAACAACCGAGCAGTTTCCTGATTACTTAGTCCCGAAAAGCCAGCGGTATTATGATCCATAATATAGAACCAGAAAAAACATAAAAAATGGCCTTTAATATTTGAATCCAAGTACCAAAGAAAACGCAATCGAGAATAAGTACTAATTAAAGTTGAAAGGTGCAGCCCAATTGAATTCCGGCTCCATACAAATAACCTTTTACTGATCCATTTTCGGGCGCAATAAGCCCCGTTTTGAAGTAGGGTGAAGCACTTATGCAATTCTAGAGGAAGCAGCCCATTGAACTCCACCAAATATCATAGGTGAAATATTCCAATTTCTATAATTCGGTCTTGGACCATAGAGCTCCCTCGTTTCTTCGTCTCCATTCTGGTATACAAACTCCCCAAGCTCCTTAATTTGAACCAAATAATCCAAACTACAACCCAATCCAGCAGCAATGGACAAAGAGCCAAATTGCCATGCTTTACTCAACCTTACTGGAACACTGACGTAATTAAATGTATAAATAAAACGGGCACTACTTAATCCAGAATTATCTTGACTCGAATAGATAAAGCCTTTATTACCACCAAAGACCGACCCAAAGGCCAGATCAAAATTTTTCGTTTGATACGCCCTACTACTAAATTCCATACCAAAATCGGCCGAGAGACTATTCCCAAAAAAAGTCGAGAGATCATTAATCCAGTAGAGAAACCACCCTTTTTCCGGTAATTTTCATTACCCCAATCCTTAGAATATTCCGATTCTGAACTCCCATCAGAATTAAATAGCCTAATTCCCGTATGATTTGGTCCTGCGTAAAACTGAAGTGCTAAATCGCTTTGGGAGCTTGAATTATTCCTGATTTCTTGCCCAAAAATGGAGGCAGGAAACAAAAGGAAAAGGAAGGTGGCTTGATACTTCATGGTTAATAATAAGGGATTTCAACAAAACAAGGCTATTAATGGCACCAGAGATCAGTTTTGAGTACGGAGTATTGAGTGCGGATTCTCAGGAAAAAAACCAGCGTAGGTCAGTATTGAGGGTGGTGAATGGAGGGGAAAAACTACCTCCACTACCTAACTACCTCCACCACAAACCAGTAATCAGTTTTGAGTAGGGAGTAGGGAGTATTGAGGGCAGAGATTCTCAGGAAATAAAAACCACCCCAACCACTAACCACCCCCACAACCACCACAAAAAAGTATTGAGGGCAGATATTCTCAGAAAATAAACCACCCCAACCACTAACCACCCCCACAACCACCACTAATCAGTAGGGAGTATTGA
>JBLHJD010000067.1:0-12528 GCA_047618705.1 Luteibaculaceae bacterium | reverse complement strand
TTGCTAACCCCAACTCTGCAGATAGCGCGCTTAATTCCAATTGGGTGCAATTCCGCTTGGCTAATGCAACTGAAGCGGCATTCGGAACTAATATGGTAGGCGGACTCCTCCAAGGGACAATTCCGTATGCAAATATTAGCCAAGTTCAAGAAAACAAAGTGTATTCCGCGCAAGGAAATCAAGCCGATACCAACGGAGTAAAAAGAAGTGTAATGTTCTTGCCTGGAAAAAATCCAAGCCCACCCCTTTTTATGGATCTTGGGTTTACTCAGTCTGTGTTTTCGCAAGTAAATTGGATAAAAGGTAACCTGAAAATTCGATTCGAGAACACAGGTCCCGCAGCCAGTAAAGTTGAAATCTGGGCCATTTCTGAAGAGAGCCCTGAACCTATTGTTCTAGGTGCTTTGTCCAGTGAAGGTGCAGCGTTTAACCAGACTATTAATCTTCCTATTTCACAACAAATTTTGCTTCAGAAAGGGAAAACCTTTAAGTTAAGGTTGGTTATCTCGGGAATAGGCGAAAACCAATCGGCCAAGGATGTAGTGTTTATTGAGGCCTTTTCCTGGTTCTTCTTTGCTGTTCCATACCCATACTGGAAAAAAAATCAATACTGGACAGATCAAACGGATCCTTTCCTGGAGCACGAATTAAATTTCGGGTTAAAAAACAACCAAGGAATTGGGACCTTTGAATTACGCGCAAGTACCAATGCTTACTATTTTGACGGTTTTATCCAAAATATCATTGGGTTGGTACCCAACGCAGGGGGTTGGGATGGCTTGATTCCTTTTGAACGGAATTACCGTAAAATGGATTGGACGGAGTTTGATACCAGCACTGCATCCATATTTGCTCCGGTAGAGTTTTTGTCCTTCAATTGGTATTCCCCTTCTGATGGAATTTTTAACCTAGAGAATTTGGAAAAAGCAAGCCTTGTTTTTCATCATTTTGGACAACTTGAGAGTGAATTTAACTTCGTGCCTGTAGAGCCAATTGATGTTCCTGACTCGGTGATTGCCGGCCAATTGGTCGCATTCTCCTTCGTTGCTCAAGATTTATTCAACGATACCATTGGCTTTCCAGATTCGCTCCGGATTTCCGAATTAACTTTCCTCAACAGCGAATTACAGGAGAAAACAAACATCACCTTCCTTACTGACTCCGTTTTGGCTTTTGGTGATACCATAGTGGATGTGCAATTTCAAGTGGATAACACCCAGGTTTTTGAACCTTTTTTAAATAATATTGTACAGGTTAAATACACAAACTTCTTTACCGGCTTATCCAAGGATACAATTGTACTTACCAAACAATTTGTGGTGCAAAGAATAGCGCCTGGGCCTGTGCAAATGAACGTTGATTTTCAGTTTGCCAATAACTTGCTGGCACCCGGCGATAGTTTGGTTGGTGTATTTCATCTCAACGCCTTAACCCTGGGTGCCGATTCTGGTCGATTCTTTTTTTCCCAAGATCCATATGCTTCTTCGGACTTTACAATGGTGGCATTCGATAATTTCCCTCAGGAAGTGTGGTTGGATACCGCTGATTTTAATTGGAATGGTTCTTCCTTTGAGGCAAAGGTATTCATGGGGACTTTGCGTACGGATACCATCCTACGGGATTCCTTATTTGATGCCAAACAAAAGATTTCCTCTTTTGCTATTACTGAATTCGACAGTTATAAGTTTCGATTTCTAAGCTATTATAATCAACGCGACTATGTTGCATATGACGACACTTTAAAGGTGAACTTAGAAATCCCAACAGATACCCTGGTTTTTGTTGAAGGTGTCGATTTTGCACCCTTTGAGGGGGTTCAGTCCTACCCAGTGAACACCGATTTACATCTGTTCGCCACCTATATGGGAGTGGACAGTGTGAATTTTAGAGCAGGCGTTCCTCGAGTAATTCAGATTAATCAGCTGGGTGCGCTACAGTCTTTTTCGGATAGCATTGGTGTTGAGCAAAATTGGACACCAGAAAAGAACGAAATATTTAGCTATACACTTGCCAGTAATAGTCCCCTATGGGAGGTTCTGGATTCTAATCTTTACATCGACTTTAGGAATGTAGATACGGCCATAACAGTAGTACCAGATTCGGTTTTTTATATTGAAGCTGATGCGGATACGAGCTTTTTGTTCCGCTTGGATTCGGCATATACGGTGCCTATTTCGTATGACTACTCCATTCAGTTTTTGAACACCGAGGCAGATGATTTTTTAGGATCTGATAGTTTAAGTGGTACCGTTTATTTCCCGGCCGGAGTGGATAGTGTGTGGGTTCCATTGCGGATTAATAACGACGATTTTTATGAAGGGCCTGAGCAGGCATCTTTGCATATTTTCAATTTCCCTTTTGAAGCTTTTAAAAGTAATAGGGATAGTAGTATAGTGAGCCTAGAGGACAAGGAAGTTCCAATTATTGGCTTTCCAGATCCAAGCCATACAATGGTAGTTTTTACGGATACGCTAGATGAAGGATTTGCCGGGAATTTACCCATCTTTTTTGATCATGGATTTAAGCAAAACCCGCAGGCATTTGCCGTGTATTCAGCAGATACTTCAGTTATTCAGTTTACCAGAGATACCATCACACTTTCAGAGGACGGAACTGTATTTATAAATCTCGATATCCCGCAGGATTTTATTGTTACTGGTGATAGGGAAGGGTACATTTACATGGAGCCAATTGCTCCTATAAATCCTTTTTTGAACAAAATTCAATACCGAGATTCACTTCAATTGGTTATTTTGGATAGGGATACTGCTGCCTTTGAAGTGCTGCTGCCCGCCTCTAATGAGTTGGATGAGTCAGAAGATTTTGCCTTCCGATTGGTAGCTTCTTCGGTAGCCTTCCCAGATTCTTTGCCAATTGCTTTTTTTCTAGATCCAATTCTAGGATACACTGATTTAGATTCGGCCGATTTTACAACATTAAACGCTAAAATACCACCGATGAACCTCGGGGACACTACCTGGATTACCGTTCCTATTTTAGACGACAATTGGGTGGAGCCTACCGAGGGGATAAGGTTGCGATGGAACGCCTCCTCCAACTTTTTGTTCAACATTTTTACCCTGCCAATTATCGTGCACGACAATGATTCTTTGAAGTGGGTTTGGGACCAAAAAGAGTGGACTATTGAGGAAGATAGTACCGTGTATAATGTAAAACCAGAATTTTCTATTCTAGGTCAAACCCTAGACTCTATTCAAGTGGTCTTTGGATCAGACTCTTCCTCCACATTAAGCATGGGCTCAGAGTATATGTGGGTAGATTCTATCATTCAGATTCCGGGTGATACCCTCTTGCAAATTGTCTTTTTTGGAGACGAACAACAGGAAGTGACGGAGAGTCTGATGCTTACGGCCGAATCCATGAATTCTTTATTGGGAGCTTTGGTCGTAGAGGAGAATGAAATTAACCACCAAATTTTGGTTTCGGATACCAACGATATTCCATTTATTGGACCGGCTGGTTTGGATACTGTTTTTGTTGCAGAAAACGACAGCATCAACTATTACTACCCAATTACGGTTTCCAAATTGCCGTCAGATAGTTTATGTTACACTTTTCAGGCAAATAACGGACTGGATTTAGGAACCCAAACGGATTCTTTGTTTTGTTTTAATCCGTTCCGGAAAGATACTTTGTTTGTTCCTTTTTGGGCTCCATTGGATTCCATTTTAGAATTGAGTGAAGTTCACTATTTAGTATCAATTCAGTCTAGTGGGGACTCCGCCCACGCTGCTTTAGCAATGCCTGTTGAAGTGGCTAACCGCGATACCTTAACATTCAATTATACGGGTGAGCTGGAAAAGGCAGAGAACGATAGTTTGTTCGTGAAATTTGTTGCGAATATGGCCATTGATTCGGCTGTTCACGATTCCCTTTTTATGGTCCCTAATTATTCTTATTTGAATGGGATAATGGATCCACAAGCTTTTAGAAGTGGAGAGGTTTCTTGGGGAATCGGAATTAACCCTGATATGAAATGGGGAACGGATACTCTTGTGCCTTTTACTTTTTCTGTTTCAGGTATTTTGCCAATCCACATTCAGGATACAACGATCGCTATTCGGATCCGCAATGGTGAAATATTTGACTTGAATTGGGAGAATTCCGTTTCTGTGAAGGAAGGAGAGGTGGATAGTTTATTGCTGCATTTTGTTCAAGAAGACATCGATTTTTCTGATTCTTCCGCCTTTTTGCCTTGGACTTTTGCTCCAGGTAATGCAGATGATTTTGCACCCGTTTCAGGTACCTTCGAAATTGGCCCTAATTCAGATTCCTTATATGTTCTTGGAGTAAGTATTGTTGATGATCTAAACCCAGAAAGCGATACGATTTTCGATTTCGGATTCAATCCTTTGCCATTTTTTACCCAAAATTCAGTGCAAATTGAGTTGATCGATAACGATAATTGGATATTCGATTGGGCTTATCCGACCTTCTCCTTGTACGAAAATGGAGGCTTAGATTCTGTGAAAGTGGTTATCACTAATTCCTACATCGATACCTTGGAAGTGGGATATTACTTCCAACACGGAACAACTGACTATACTGATTTTCAAAGCGGCCAGTCTGGAACTATCCGTTTCTTGCCTGGACAAAAGGAAGGATTTGTGAAAATTCATCCTATCGATAATGATGTTCGGGAAAACAACAAGAGTTTTCAGTTAATCTTATCAGGATTCACTGCTCCGGGTCAAATTGGGAATATGTCCATTCTTAACGGCACCTTGCTCGAAGACGATGGGCCTCAAATTCGCTTCTTGAATAATCGGGACACCATTTTTGAGAACCAATTTTTAGTGTATCAAATGGAGCTAAAATACCCAGATCCAAATATTCCAATTAAGTTGTTTGGGCACTGGAATTGGATGGGTGCAGCCAATGATAATCCCTTAATTGGGAACAATACATTTGTGTGGGAACTTTCAGCAGGGAACGTACTTACCATTATGGAAGAAAGGGTACTGACTTTAAATGACGATTTATACCAAGAGGGTAATGGGAAGTTATTAATGGTTATTGATAGCACCAATATCTCAGTACAATTTAAAACTGATTTACCCGAAGTGATGGTGCGGGATAATGATCCCTTGCAGGTGAATTTGGTGGATGCTAAATTACTTGGGCAAGAAGGGGATACCCTAAGTATGGGAATTCAGATGGAAGGCCTTCGGCGATTAACCAATGAGGATATTAAACTACAAATTAAGCCAGGTTCAGAATTTGGAAGTTTGGATATTTCCTTTAACAGCCAAACCCTAGTTCAAACAGTTAATCCAAGTTATGCTACAGAGGTGCAAATAGTGCTTTCTAAAGATCAAGTTTTGGAGGCTCAAGAAACTGGAATTATTCAGGTATTATTCGACGGAGAGCTGTTGGATTTAGAACTCAGTATTTTTGATATAGAACAGATTGTTGTGGAGTTGGAGTTGGACATTGCGGAGATAATTGAAAGCACCACAGATGCCATTTTGGTTCCTATATACTTAAACAATTACTTCCAAGGGGAAGTAGATCTGAAATGCCGCTACTACGGTTCTGCCATTCTAAATGGGGATTACTTTACTAATCCTGATAGTTCAGAGGTAATTGTTCTAAGTCACAATTACCAAACTGAAATTGCGATTACTATTTTAGATGATGGGGAGCAGGAAGGAATTGAAACCATCGGTTTTGAATGTGTGGCAATGCAAGGCAATGTAAGTGTCGTAAACGGAGTACAGGAAATCACCATCTTGGATGATGATCAACCCATTGAACTTCTAAATGTAAGTGAGGCTAAAAACCACATTGGAGAAACTGTAATGTTCCGCGGGAAAATTGGCTCACCCAATCTTCACGCTATTTTCGGCGGAAGCATTTATCATTTCTTTGATGCTACGGGCAACATATGGTTAAATGGGGAAATGATGTCTAATTTTAACCTGAATGACGATGTAATTGTGGTAGGGGAGTTGTTGAATTTAAATGGACACATTCAGTTAAATATTGATGAAATGGTGGCTGGAAATCCGCAATCGGTGGGTAGACCAACGCGCGTATTAAATTCAGTAATTTCGGATTACTATTCCGATTGGGTTCAAGGCACTTGTTATACTGTTATTGATACAAATGCTTGGGGAACGGTTCAAGATTTTAGTTCCGAATACGGGAATTATTGGAGATTAAAAGTATTGTCTGATGCTGGCCTTGAATACATCCTTGTTTTTCCAGAATCTATTGGCTTCAATCCCAATGGTAAAATTGCGGAATTGGTAGATTTTAAAGGGGCTGTTTTTGCCAAAACCCTACCAGCTGTCATCGTTGTTACCGAAGTGGATGCCTTAATCTCTAAAGCTGATGCGGCATTTGAACTGCAGTTAACAGATAGTTTAATTCAAGCTCACGTTGCTTTCCCGACTATTAATACGACCTATTTTTGGGATTTTGGAGATGGAGCCATTGCCACAGGAGAAACAGTGGAACATGTGTATCAAACCCATGGTTTAATTGATGTAACCCTCCGTGCTGTTAATGGAACTTGCGAGGCAGAACACATGGAGGAAATTTTTGTAATCTATAGCACAGGCTTGAGCGAGCTAGAACAGCTGGGATTAAAAGTTTTCCCTAACCCGAGTTCGGGAATGCTAAACGTGAATTTTGAAGGTGATTTGTTGGGTGTAGAGATTTTGTTGACCGATGCATTAGGGAAGGTTCTGCAGTCTCGGCAAAGGCCAGAAATGAAGAATGCTTTTGACCTTCAAGATTATCCAGCAGGAATGTATTTCCTCCAGTTTGTCTTCCAGAATAAGCGGATTCCTGTTAAAGTTGTGAAATTCTAGTTCAGCACGTTGTTCCGCTTAAAGCGGATAACAACACGGGGATGCGTGTGCCTAAATTTGTTTTCCGAACTACAAAACAAGGTTTTTTTATACGGATCTTCATTAGCGTACTGGAGTTGTATGCCAAAGTTAGGAATCGCCTTCCTTTGCACCATAGTGCAGTAGTTTAGTATGTTAACACTGTCATTCTCTTGGGTAGGGTTCCACCTGGAATGTGAACCAATTACGGCTGTCCCTACCTCAGGCTGATTTGACCATGTAACACTGTTTTCTTCCCAGTCCGATAATATGGGGTAAAGATCAATATCTGAATTAAACCCTTCGTTTTTGCCATATAACAAGGTAGGATGGTAATACAATAAAAGGTTAGCTTCCACAATTTCCGCATTCTTTGGAACCCCATTTAGGTCGAACTTTAGGAGTAAACGGTTTACCGTTTTCGCTCCTCCTAGGGTCCAGGAATACAGATTATGATAGTCCATTTCACCAAAGTTCCTCTCGTGATAAAAGGATGAAATAATGGCATCATCGGTTTTATCCCTACCATAAATGGTGATTTCCTCAATTTGAGCAACAGAACTTAACCCAATAAATACCCCTAAAAACAGCAGGAAAAACTTCATTATTTATTTCTTGTCTAAGTGCAAATTTAATGATTAGTTGATTAAAAAGTGTACTTCATCTACGGAATTTAACGTTTTGTGGTTTTTAAGCCCCCCCTTTTTAGAATATAAAACGACCTCATTTTCTTACATTAGACAAAAATATAGGCTTATGAGGTATGTGATTTTAATGATGTTGGCTTTTGCCGCCAACGTTAGCTTTTCGCAAGGAATAGATTGGTTAAAAGTGAAAACTCCTGGAATCGGGGTTCGAGAAATAGGACCGGCATTAACCTCTGGTAGAGTCGCCGATATTTTGGTGCATCCAGAAAACCAAGATACTTGGTACATCGCTGTTGCCTCTGGTGGAATATGGAAAACTGAAAATCACGGAATCACCTTTAATCCCATTTTTGACACCCAAGGAAGTTATTCCATAGCCTGTTTAGCCATGGATCCCAATAATCCCAACGTTATTTGGGCCGGTACTGGTGAAAACAACGGACAACGCTCTGTTGCCTATGGAGACGGAGTATATAAATCAGAAGATGGAGGAAAGTCCTGGAATAATATGGGCCTCAAAAATTCCGAGCACATCGGCCGAATTTGGGTAAACCCAAATAATTCCAATGAAGTATGGGTTGCTGCCCAAGGTCCCTTGTGGAATTCTGGTGGAGAGCGTGGTTTGTACAAAACTACTAACGGAGGAAAATCCTGGGAATTAGCCTTAAACGTGGATGCACATACCGGAATATCAGACTTGGTGGTTGACCCGAGAAATAACGGAATGATGTACGCGGCTGCTTGGCAACGGCAAAGGAAAGTGTGGACTTTTATTAGCGGAGGCCCAGCAAGTGCTCTCTATGTTTCTAAGGACTGGGGCGTTACCTGGGAAAAGGCAAAAAGCGGTTTCCCGCAAGGAGAAATTGGCCGAATTGGTTTAGCCATTAGCCCAGTTAATCCGGAGAAGGTCTTTGCCATTGTAGAGGCAAATGGCGGAAAAGAAGGGTTTTATGCCACGGCAGACCGGGGAGCAAGCTGGACCAAAAAAAGTAAAACATCCACGAGCGGAAACTATTATCAAGAAATTTATTGCGACCCCATCCGGGAAGATGTTATTTATGTTATGGACACCTATGGTCAAATCTCCTACAATGGTGGAACTACTTTCGAGCGAATCCAAGAAAAAAATAAGCATGTCGATAATCACGCCATATGGGTAAACCCTGCAAACCGGAATCACTGGGTGATGGGATGCGATGGTGGATTGTACGAAACCTATGATGAAGGAGCAAAATGGGATTTTAAAGCCAATCTCCCAGTCTGCCAATTCTATAAAATTGCAGCGGATAACAAAAAGCCATTTTACACTGTTTATGGGGGAACCCAAGATAATTACTCTTTAGGTGGACCATCCCAAACACGCAGCTCAAATGGAATCAGAAATTCGGATTGGTTTGTAACCAACGGAGGAGACGGGTTTCAATCGGCCGTAGATCCTACCGATCCCAACACAGTGTACTCCCAAGCACAATACGGGTACTTAGTGCGCTTTAACCGAAAAACGGGGGAAAAAATTGGAATTCAACCACAAAACCGGGCCGACCTTCCCGCATTTCGTTGGAATTGGGATGCCCCTTTGTTGGTGAGCTCCCACAATGCAAAGACGCTTTATTTTGCAGCCAACCACGTTTTTAAAAGCACAAACAGGGGTAGCAGTTGGGAAGTGATTTCTCCAGACCTCTCCCGCAACGAGGACAGAAGCCAGCTTCAGGTAATGGATAGGTTCTGGGCAGATGGAACCGTAGCCTGGAACAAAAGCACGTCCGATTATGGAAATATTACCGCCATGGCAGAGTCTCCTGTAAATGCCCAAGAATTATGGGTGGGAACGGATGATGGATTAATCCACCGATCCACCAACGGAGGTAGCTCTTGGAAAAAGTGGGATGGAATCCCTGGTGCACCTAAAAAAGTGTACGTCAACGACATTTATATTAATGCGGAAGGAAGCGTATTTGTGGTGCTCAACAATCACAAAAACGGGGACTTCAAGCCCTACATCTATAGCCTTGCCAAAAATGGAAAGTCGTGGACTTCCGTAAGCAGCGATTTGCCACAGCGGGGATCTGTTTACGCCTATGTTGAGGATGGGGAAATTGCCTTTGCTGGAACTGAATTCGGTGCTTTTTACTCTTTAAACCAAGGGGAAAACTGGAAAAAGGTGGATGGTCTACCTACCATCGCAGTTCGGGATATTGTGTTACAAGCCGATGAAAAGGATGCCATTTTCGGGACCTTTGGTCGGGGAATGTGGGTAATGGACGATTACAGCCGACTCGCGGCCTTGCCACAACAAAATGAAGGTTTAATTGTGCCCGGGAGTAGTTTCCCTTGGTATGTGCAGAGTTCTGAGTTGGGGCGTTCAGGGAATGCATTTCAGGGAGCATCCTTGTATGCTGCCGCAAACCCAGAGCCCGGAGTTACCTTCACGTATTATTTGACTTCCGTTGAAAAAAATCCAAAGAAAGCACGGAAGGCCGCTTATTCCAAGGACGGTTCAAGTCCATCTCCATTTCCAACCGAAGCCCAGTTAAAAGCAGAACGCGATTTTGACGGCGCAAAAATTAAAGTGGAAATCGTGGATATAAATGGGAAGTATGTTCACCACATCTGGAAAAAAGCGGCGAAAGGGGTGCAGAGCCATTTTTGGAACTTCCGTTTAGGATCCGATAAAGCGCCCGATAAATTGAAATTCCCTTACAATGATAAACCTTGGGGTGCATTGGTTTTACCTGGGGAATACTCAGCCCAATTGTATTTGCTAGATTCCAAAGGACTTCAGAAAAAGGGCAGCCCTATCCAATTCCAAATTGCAGCCATTGACGGGCAAACGCAAGCAGATTTTGCTGCTATTGGAACGTTCCGAGAAGACGTGCAAATCCTGCTGGATGAGGTAAGCGTGATGTCGGATAAGCTTAAGGCACTTAAAAAGAAATTGACGATAAAACAGGCGGAAATGTTTGCTCAAAAACAATGGAATCCAGCCGAAAAAAGTCAGTTGCATGAACTGGAGGCACAATGGCAAAATCTCAATGAAGCTTTTTATGGAGATAAGCTAATGCCAGCTTTGTATGAAACAGTTAAGGAAGGTTTGAGAGGAAGAACTGGAACATTAAACTACCGTTGTTTTATGACCACCTCTACCATTACAGAAAGTATGCGAAAATTATATGCAGATTTGCGTGTAGAACTGGAAAGTTTTAATGAATCTTTGGGTCAATTAGAAAAGCAATTTTAAATCATGGGCGGGTTTTTTACAGAGGAAGATATTGAGGCCTTAGGTCAATTTGGAAACCGGGTTTTAGATAGGGTAGACTATATGTTTTGGATTAACAAAACAGAGGCTGAGCCTATGTACTTAATCGATTCCGTAATATTAGGCTTTGGCGACGAAGGAGTGTTGGAGTTGGTGGTCAATGACGAAGGTGATGGAATTGATCTGGGTGGAAAAGACTACGAACAGGAGCAAATAAAATTGGACGAAGAATTCCAAGGGAAAATTTGCTACGAAAAAATTGAAGCTTCTCAGCTCAAAGCCTGGAAGGAACACATTGGGCAATCTTTGTTGCAAATAGATCTATTAACGGAGGATAAAAAGAAATTTAAAAACGAAGGATTAATATTTAAGTTTGAAGTAGGCCGGGTAGGATTGAGTGTTTTTAATGATGAATTAAAAACGGTAGCTCTGGAGGATGAGGCTGAAGAGGATGAAATGTAGAATTTCTTTTCCAAATTGGAAAAAGGATTACATTTGTTCGAATACAAATAATTATTGATTCGTTAATCTCTTGCAATGAGTGCTAATCAGGAAAATATAGAGCAGTTTATGGCGTCAGTGGCGGCCAGGAACGCTCACGAACCGGAATTTTTACAGGCAGTACATGAAGTAGCTGAAACTGTTATTCCGTTTATTGAAGCTAACCCACGTTACCAAGGGAAAACCCTGTTGGAACGTATGGTTGAGCCAGAACGCGTTATCATGTTCCGTGTACCATGGACAGACGACAGCGGAGCAACTCATGTAAACCGTGGTTTCCGTATTGAAATGAACAGTGCTATCGGACCTTACAAAGGTGGATTGCGTTTTCATCCTTCGGTTAACCTAGGTGTACTTAAGTTTTTGGCTTTTGAGCAGGTGTTCAAAAACAGCCTTACTACACTTCCTATGGGTGGTGGAAAAGGTGGTTCAGATTTCGACCCGAAAGGAAAGTCGGATAATGAAGTGATGCATTTTTGCCAAAGTTTCATGACAGAACTTAGCCGTCATATTGGACCTAACACAGATGTTCCTGCGGGAGATATTGGTGTTGGTGGACGAGAGATTGGTTTCATGTTTGGTCAATACAAACGTTTAAGAAATGAATTTACCGGTGTTTTAACGGGTAAAGGAATGGAATATGGTGGATCATTGATCCGCCCTGAGGCAACAGGGTACGGAAACGTATACTTTGCTCAGAATATGTTGGCTAAGGCTGGTGATTCTTTTAAAGGAAAAACAGTTGTTATTTCTGGTTCAGGAAATGTAGCCCAGTACGCTTGCGAAAAAGCAACGGAATTGGGAGCGAAGGTTGTGACATTGTCAGACTCTTCCGGATACATTTACGATGCCAACGGAATTGATGCAGATAAATTGGCTTTTGTGATGGACCTTAAGAATGTTCGTCGTGGAAGAATCAAGGAGTATGCAGACAAGTTTGGTGCAGAATTTCACTCAGGGAGACCATGGGGTGTTAAATGCGACGTTGCTTTGCCGTGTGCAACTCAGAATGAGTTAAACGAAGATGAAGCAAAAGCGTTGGTTGCAAATGGATGTAAAATTGTTTCTGAAGGAGCAAACATGCCATGTACACCAGAGGCTGTTGAATTTTTTATGGACGCAAAAATCTTGTTTGCTCCTGGTAAAGCATCTAACGCAGGTGGTGTTGCTACTTCTGGTTTGGAAATGAGCCAAAACTCATTGCGTTTGTCTTGGTCTCGTGAAGAGGTGGATACACGTTTGAAACAAATTATGGTGGATATTCACG
>JBLHJD010000066.1:0-12749 GCA_047618705.1 Luteibaculaceae bacterium | reverse complement strand
TGTTTTTCCATCAAAAAGATTTAATAAGTGGTTTGCGTAAATTTTATTCTTTTTTATGTCATCAGCGTATCATACTTGATTTTCAACTTTCTTGTTTCTTTACAAAAGTCATATTGCGGAAAGCAGTTTTTATATCCGTCTTGGAGCTACCGTTCTGGCTGAACTACGTTTTAAATTTAGTTTTTGTGGGCACGTGTTACTTCCTTTTTCAACTCTGATTTTATAATTATTGTGTTGCTTAATGATTTGTGCACAGGACATTTATCAGCAATTTCTAGTAACCTTTGCTTTTGAGAATCGTCCAAATTTCCAATCAATGATATACTCTTTTCAATATGATCTAGTTTTGCTCCTTTTTCATCGCAATTTTTGCAATCTGCAGTATATGTTTTGCCATGACTCAAATGAATAATTACTTCGTCTAAATTCCATTTTTTGCGATCTGCATATAATCGTAAAGTCATGGCAGTGCATGCACCAAGAGATGCAAGTAGTAAGTCATAAGGGGAAGGACCAAAATTATCACCACCAGCACTTTCCGGTTCATCAGCGGTGATAGGATGACCTGCTGCCAGAATATCTGTTGTAAGACCTTTGTTTCCTATTTTTACAACGACTTGCTCTGATGTTTTGATTGTTTCCTCTTCATTCAATTTAATGTACCTAGAAGCCCATTGTGCTATAACGCTACCTGCATAGACGGAATCTTCTTTTTTAGAGAGTAAGTGATCCGCACCATCAAGTGAAATGAAACTCTTTGGGTGTTTGGCAGCTGAGTATATTTCTGCTGCATTTTTTATTTCCACCACTTTATCTTGAGGAGAATGCATGATTAAAAGTGGTTTATTCAATGAATAAAGCACTTTATTCATGTTCTTTCCAGAAATATCTTCAATAAATTGCGCGGAAATTGGAAATGACCTTCCTCCAATTTCAACAATTGCAACTCCATTTTCTTTTATTTCTTCAATATTGCTTTTAAAAAGGTGCTGAACATGTTGAGGTGAAGAAGGAGCCCCAACCGTAGCTACTGATTTAATAGAAGGGATTTTTGCACTTGCAAATATAACGGCAGCACCTCCAAGAGAATGCCCAATAAGTAATTCTGGTGCCCCAAACTCTTTAATCATATACTCTGCAACATCTTCTAAATCTTCTATGTTTGAAGAGAAATCGGTGGCTGAAAAGTCTCCTTCACTCTCCCCCAGCCCAGTAAAGTCAAATCGTAAAACACCAAAACCATGAGATGTTAGCGCTCTAGAAATATTTTTAACTGCATTCAGGTTTTTGTTACAGGTAAAGCAATGAGCGAAAATTGCGTATGATTTAGGTAATTGATTTACTGGCAATTCTAATTTCCCGGAAAGTTTAATGCCTTTGGAGTTAACAAATTCTACTTTTTTGTTCTTCATATTTATGTTATTATGAATGCCAACGTTTTTGGCTATGAGCACTTTACCGAAGGTTGTTGCGGATAGCTACGAATGAACTCAAACCAAAATCAATAAAGTGAAAAGTATATTACTCCCCCCAATTCACTGGATAGAAGCGCCCCCTTCTATTATTTGGTGGTGGAGCCCTATACTCGGTTGCCAACAGCACCACTTTTATTTCAATTATTTTTGAATAAGATACCCAACTGAATCCATAATAGCTTTATCAATTGACGTAAATTCCATTTTTAACTCTTTTTTTGCCTTATTGTTTGTATAGAAGTTATCTCTTGTCAAGATCTTAGTATTGACCGATGAAATAGCTGTTTCAATTTTTAAGAACCTGCAAAAATCACCAAGCAATCCTATAATGAATAACAGAAAAACAGGAATAGGAATTAAGGTTGTTTTTTGATTATTCAGTAAAACCACTTTTTTGAAAAATTCCTTGAAACTCAAATTTTCATTGGCAAGAATAAATTTCTGCCCGGACTCCTTCAATTCAAATGCTTTAATTATTGATTTTGCAACATCGATAACATGGACAAAATTCTTACCTCCTGACGGGTAAAACACAAACCGTTTATTTAATGCCATAAGGATTATTCTTCCAGAACTAGGTTTAGTATCGTAAGAGCCAAGCATAAATGTAGGGCTGATGGTTGTAATATTCAATGTCGTGTCTTCCTTATCTATAATATCATGTGCCTGTTTTTTACTCAATGCGTACAGCGATTTTGTAAAAGGGCTTTTCATGGGCCTATTTTCGTTTTCAGACTCCGATAAATCCCCATAACCATGGGTGTTTGCCGTTCCTATGTAAACCAATTTTTCGATGTGATTTTGAATACTAGCGTTAATGATGTTTTCTGTCCCTTGTACATTTGTCGGGTAATAATCAGCCAGTTTTAATAAACTCTGGGAGGTATTAGCTGCGATATGAACAACAAAACGGCATTCTTTTATTTCTTTGATTAGTTTTTCTGTATCATGCAAATCGCCTTCGATAAGTGTTAGGTTTGCGAGGCCAGGCTTTACAAAGCTACTTTTCCTGCGAACCAAGGCAATAACAGCATAACCTTGTTCAGTTAATAACAGAATTAAATTTGTTCCTAACAGACCGTTTGCTCCGGTTACAAAAACTTTATCCATACCAATTATTTTTTTAATTGGCTTCTTGCAATCTTTGAAAATAATGGGAGCATTATCCAGTTTGGCACTATTCTTAATAGCAACCAACTAAGCCTATTTCTGGTCAATATAATTAAGACATTTCGTTTAAAAAGTTGCCTGACAGATATTTCGGCCACTCTTTCGGGTGATAATAAACTGACTTCCCCCCAAAAACCTAGTTTGTTTATCCTTGCAGTAACTTCAGAATTTGTTTTCATAGGCCCGGGGTGTACCACACTTATGAAAACATTGGTCTTTTTATATTCTTCGTACAAGCCTCTAGCTAAGAAGTTAACATATATTTTTGATGCGGGGTAAGCTGTTTTAAAAGCAACAGGGCTAAAAGCAGCAATACTCGATACGTTTAGGATATACGATTTTTCCTGCTTTTGTAGATTAGGAAGTATTTGCTTAATCATAATGGTGGTAGCCATTACATTTAACTGAATGATGGTATTCAGGTAGTTAACATCCACATCATCAAACCGCTGTGTTCCTCCAACTCCAGCATTATTAATCAAAATTGATACTTTATATTTTTCGTTTATATTTTTTGTTATTTCAATAATGTTTTCAATTTTCGTTAAATCGGTCTCGTAATAAATTGAGTTCAGATTATACTTTTTCTTGATCTCGTTACAAATACTAGCTAACCCTTTGTCGGGTAAATCAATAAGGATTGTACAATACCCTTTTTTTGCTAACTCAAAACCAAATGCTTTTCCCAATCCTCTTGCGCCACCAGTTATTATTGCAAAATTTTCCATTGTTTAATTTTTTTTTAATGTTCTTGTCTGGTGGTAGAAACCATTTTTGTTGTTACGAACAACAGCCCTGGCTAAGAAACGTGCGGGTTTAGGAAAACGTCTCTGTCCACCGAGAACCAATTTCTATTTTGTGCACTAAATTTAATTTTGCCCAGTCTTCCCAACCTGTTTTCTTAGCCGATGTTGTGGGCGGCCCTTTTTATTATTTCGATTTATTATTACCATTTCGGTACTGTCTTGATTTGCCACCAATTGGGTAGGATATTGTATGTAAACTCCTCCAGAAAATAGTACAGTTTAAAAGTTGAATTTCTAATTTTAAAAACGGTAGTATGAGAAAGAGCAAATTCACCCCAACCCACATTGCCAAGATTTTAAAGGAGATTGAATTAGGAAAAGACCTAGAGACGCTATTGCGAGAGTATGGTGTGTCAAAAGTAACCTTTTACAAGTGGCACCAGCATTATGGCGACATCGATGCTAGCGAGCTGAAGAAGGTAACAGAGCAGGAAGAAAAAATGGATCAAATTTTCAGCTAAGAAAGGGGGGGCGGTTACACAGTTTAGTATTGGAGTCTTGTATGTAGTTCCAATGAATTAGAGGGTATTCTATGGTGGTGTAAAAAGCAGAAACCCCGATATGGCATGCCATATCGGGGTTTCTGGGTTGAAATATAGTAGGTCTTTATTTGGCTGGGGCTTCTTTCCAGTCAATTTCTTTAAGAACAAAGTTGGTGAAGGCTTTTTCCCACGTTTTTAATTCTTTGGGAGTTCCGTACCGGGAAATAACCGAATGGCTTTGATCGCCAACCGTTATAGTAGTTACCTTTTTTGGTAAATCAGAAACAGGACCATCATATTCTTTATCCAATCCAAAGAATTGGAAAGCCTCTGCCTTCTGAACCCACTCCTGTACAATTTCAGGTGCAACATCCGCTGTAAAATCCCCTTCGAAATCCACGAAATTCCGTCCAGAAAACGTGGAGAGGCCATCAGTCGTTATAGTACATTCAAAAATTGGACAGGAACCAAAACAGGCACCCGATTTGTACTGAATGGTTTGCACCGCTTCCAATTGTACATCCTCTTCCTTTTTGAAAATATGGCAACTCATTAAAACACAACTTGCCAATACCAATGTAAACCGTACGAATCCTTTCATGGTTTATTTTTTTATTCCTTTAACACCTTGCTTCTTGGTCATTTCTTCCATCTTGAGTTGCAATCTAGATTTTTTGCTTGGGGTGTTTTTCTTGTCTTGAATCTGAGCCAAAATTTTGTCTTCAGAAATAATGTATTTCTTAATGACAAACATCTGAGACATGGTAATCATGTTGGCCGTGAAGTAGTACAAGGAAAGTCCAGAAGCGAAGTTGTTGAAGAAAAACAACATCATTACTGGGAAAATGTACATAATCACTTTCATGTTGGGCATACCCGCTTGCTGCTGTGGCATGTTACCACTGTTCATGCGTGTGTAAACCAAGGTAGAAGCACACATTAAAATAGTTAGTAAACTAATGTGGTCACCATACATCGGTACATCCCAAGGAAGTTCGTAAATGGAATCGTAGCTACTTAAATCGTCGGCCCACAAGAAGGATTCGTGCCTTAATTCAATGGACGACGGGAAAAACCGGAACATGGCGTACAGAATAGGCATTTGGAGCACCATAGGTAAACAACCGGCCATTGGGTTAACGCCCGTTTCTTTGTACAAAGCCATCATTGCTTGTTGCTTTGCCATTGGGTCCGAATTCTTGTGCTTCTCGTTCAGCTTGTCGATTTCCGGCTTCAATACCCGCATCTTCGCGCTCGACTTATAGTTCTTATAAGTAAACGGGAAAAGCATGGATTTAATGATCACGGTAAGAATTAGGATAATGATTCCGTAGTTCCAGTTAAGCTTACCCAGAACATTGAAAATTGGGATAACCAAATACTTGTTTACCCAACCAAAAATCCCCCAACCAAAGTCGATAACACGGTCCAAATCTCTACCCATATCGCTCAGGGTCTTGAATTTGTTGGGTCCGAAGAAGAACTTCAGTTTTACACGGTCATTTTCTATGTTTTCGAATGGAAGTTGAAGTTTAGCCCCGTACCTTTTGGTTACAGATAGGTTTTCTAAAGGCTCAATAGAAATAGAAGAAGCGTCTGGGGTAAATCCAACATCCGAAATAATAATTGCGGAAAAGAAGTTTTGCTTAAATGCAATCCAGTTTGCTTTACGCTCAAAATCCAAGTTGTCTTCGCTTGACTCTGAAATATAATCGCGGTCTCTGTCTAAGTATTTAAAGAACACAGATGCTTTTTGCATTTCAATCTGACGCCCTTTTTCTTGGGAAAGACCAGTGATGTTCCAGTTGAATAAAATTGGGTTTTGGCTCGACATTGGGAAATTTCGCGTTTCAACGTCGAAATCAACTTCGTACGAATTTCCGGTAAAGCGGTAGATGAGGTTTAGTTGCCCTTGTTTATCGTCCGTATAAACGGTAAAACGCAATTCGGCATTTTCTTCCCCAATTAGGTTGATGTTTTCCGTTTTGTTGGAAAGGAAGTACAGGTTTTCTGAATTGATCTCAAGTTGGTTACTCAACAAGAACCCCAAGCCAAATTCGGCCGTTTTTTCTTCGAAAAGTTGAATTGCGGTGGAATCGTAGGCTGAATATTCTTTCAACTCAATTTTTACGGGTTTTCCCCCTTTAGAATTGAAGACAATGCGCCATTTTTCGTTTTCAACCGTGATTAATTTTTCTTCTCCGGTTGCGTGCTTTACAAGGGTTCCAAATTTTTGGATGTTTTGTAAATGCACCAAGCTGTCGAGCTGAGTATTTAATTCTGGATTTTCCGCAACAACAACAGGGGCTGCTTTTTCGGCTTCAATTTCCAAGTTCCTGGTTTGCTCCTGCACATAGGCTATGGAGTCCTGGGTGTATTTTTGTTGCTGAATTTCGTCTGCAGAAGGAGCAGTGAAAAAATTATATGCAAGGAGGATACCGGCAATCAGTACCAGTCCAATGACTGAATTTTTGTCCATTTCTTAATTGTTGATGGCAGCGTTTACAAATGCTACAAATAGTGGGTGAGGATTGGCAACGGTACTTTTGTATTCTGGGTGAAACTGAACTCCAACAAACCACGGGTGGTCTTGAATTTCAACAGCTTCTACCAAACCAGATAAGGGATGTTTACCTGCAGCTATCATGCCGTTTTTCTCATAGGTTTCCAAATACTGGTTGTTGAATTCGTAACGGTGACGGTGCCTTTCTGTAATTGATTCTGAATTATATGCTTTGAAAAGGTGGGTTCCTGGTTTTACGGTACAAGGATAAGATCCAAGGCGCATGGTACCCCCCATGTTGGTTATTTTTTTCTGCTCTGCCATCATGTTAATAACAGGATTTGGACAGTGCTCATCAATTTCTAAAGTGTTCGGATTCTCTAGTTTTAACACGTTTTTAGCAAACTCAATAACAGCACATTGCATTCCCAAGCAAATTCCTAAAAACGGAACTTTTTGCTCCCGTGCATACTGAACTGCCATTAACTTACCATCCACACCGCGTTCACCAAAACCTGGAGCAACCAAAATTCCATCGAGGGAACCTAGTTTATCTTGAAGGGCTTCTTTGGTCAGTTTTTCGGAGTTGATGTACCGCAAGTTTACTTTGTGCTCCATTTCTGCACCGGCGTGGTTAAACGACTCGGCAATGGATTTGTAGGCATCCGGTAACTCCGTGTATTTCCCAATTAAACCGATGGTTACTTCACCAACCGGATTCTTATATTTACTTAAGAAACTTTTCCAGCTGGTTAAATCAGTTTCTTCGTTGCACTCAAAATGCAGCTTTTCAAGAACCACTTCATCCAGCTTTTGTTGTTGCATTAACAAAGGCACATCATAAATGGTGGCAGCATCCAAACTTTCGATCACGGAATTTTGGGCAACGTTACAAAAGCGAGCAATTTTGGATTTTAAATCATCCCCCAATTCGCGGTCACTTCTACACACCAAAATATCTGGCTGAACGCCCAATTCCAATAAGGCTTTTACACTGTGTTGGGTTGGTTTCGTTTTTAGTTCACCAGCAGCGCTGAGGTAAGGAACAAGAGTAAGGTGGATTACCACCAAATCCTTGGGCATTTCCCATTTCAACTGACGTACTGTTTCCACGTATGGAAGGGATTCTATATCTCCTACAGTTCCACCTATTTCGGTAATCACAAAATCGTATTTGCCTTTTTTACCTAGTAGTTGAATGCTGTGTTTAATTTCGTCGGTAATGTGCGGGATAACCTGGACTGTTTTTCCTAAAAACTCTCCTTTGCGCTCTTTCTCAATCACAGATTGGTAAATCCGACCGGTGGTAATGTTGTTGGCTTGAGAGGTGGCAATGTTCAAAAAACGCTCGTAGTGTCCTAAATCCAAATCGGTTTCAGCACCATCCTCGGTAACATAACACTCACCATGCTCATATGGATTTAGTGTTCCGGGATCAATGTTAATATACGGGTCGAGTTTTTGAATGGTAACGGAATATCCTCTTCCTTGCAGAAGTTTGGCCAAAGAAGCCGAGATAATTCCTTTTCCTAAAGAAGATGTAACCCCGCCGGTTACAAAAATGTACTTGGTACTTTTAGACATGCTCCAGTTTTATAACTACGGGGCACAAAGTTAGATGAAAACAGGGTCTATCTTGGGAAAAAGGTAAAGATTTTACCCCTTTGGTTTTAGAGCTCAGTACTGACCTGATTTTCACCGACTAAAAGAATCTCATCCACAAATTTCTCTTTCCCTGAAATCGAAGGTAATTCTCGAATAGGTATTATTTGATATAAAAGAAAAATTGCTGTTTATTCGTTTGGAATTTCATTTTAAACTAAAATAAAGTAAGACTAATGCGAAAAATTGTCATTTGCCTTTTTGGATCGGCGTTGCTGTCCAGTTGCGCCACAGTTCTTAATAGCCCAGTTCAATCCGTTGCATTTCCAGCTCAAAAAGAGGGTGAAATTTTGGTAGATGGCGAGGCTCCAGAATTCAAAAAAGGGAAATTGCGTTTAAAAAGAGATTTTGGACCGAAACAGATAGCAATTAATTCGGATTCCCTCATGGAGGAGAATTTTGTGCTAATGCAATGCCGGAAATCGCCTTTGTATTATTTAAGCATTGTTCCCTTTGGGATTTTCTTCTATCCACTATTTCTTGATGTTGGACCAAAGTCTTTGGATTATCGTTTTTGGGATATACAAGCCCGGGAAATTCCGAAAATCCCAAAAAGGGGAGAAAGTGCTAAAAACGTGGTGATCAAGAACATCAAAATTGATGTTAAAAAAGAAGATTTCGAGATCCGACATTATAGCTACCGTGATTATGTGAAATATGGGCGTGAAACATATTACGCCGCTACAAAACAGGATGAGAAACTTTTAGTGGAAAACAGTGTTTTTTCAAATTCACTCAACGAGGTTTTAAGGGAAGAAGGGTATATTGATACAACTAATCGGGTGTTGACCCAATCGTATTTAGGGAATCTTAGACTTAACGCTACCGTTACGTCGTATACCATTAACCGGATACGATCCCGTTATCAATCGAATAATAATGGAATGGTCATTGTCGATTTAGGAATTAATTGGGAGGTTTTGGATTTTTATGATGAAGTGATATTTAAAACCACTGTTTTGTCCTCGTCTGGGCAGTTTAAATTTGTTAAAAGTTTGGGGGATAAGGAACTGAAAATGGCCATTGACGATGCTGTGAAAGGAAATTTCGGTCGGCTATTGGCGCAGGACAGTATTCATTTGTTATTGAACGATAAAAGCGAAATTGGAAAGGAAGAGGGTTTTGCGAACTTAGATATTCAGCAAACAGGGGTAGGGCAAATAAGATTGTCCCGGGCTATCAAATCAGCGGTAACCATTAAAACGAAAAAAGGATTTGGGAGTGGATTTATTTTGTCTGAGGACGGGTATATTATCACCAACTACCATGTTGTTTCGGATTCAACGGATTTGAAAATTATTCTGAATTCGAACTCAGAATTTAAGGCTGAAATTGTAAGAAAAAGCAAAATTTATGACCTTGCACTGCTGAAAATTGATACGACGGGCTTAACGCCCCTTAGCTTGAACTTGGAGCGAGATGTGGAGTTAGCATCGGATGTTTATGCGGTTGGAACTCCTACTGCCGAAGATTTATCGCAGACCATAACGCGAGGAATTATTTCGGGGAAAAGGATTTTGGGTGATGCTCATTTATTGCAAACAGATGCAAGCATCAATTCCGGTAATAGTGGCGGCCCATTGTTGAATAAGGATGGCGAAGTAGTTGGGGTTGTTTCTTCCAAAGTAAAAGGTTTTGGGGTGGAAGGCGTTGCTTTCGGAATTCCGGCTTTTGAAATTATTGACCGATTAAAAATCAGATTAGTAAGCACCTTGGATCCAACCCGGGTGTTACCCCAGATTAAAAACCCAACTCCGGTTCTTTTACCTGAAGAACCGAGTCACTAAATTGCATAATTGTAAAACAAAGAAGGGGGCATTTCCATTGGAAATGCCCCCTTCTTTATGCGGTTAAATCAGCTGCTTAAAAGCTGTATGAGATTCCAAAACTTGGCATAATCGGTAACTGATTGACACGTTGGTTTTGAACCGCATCAAAGTAAAATAAGTTTTTACGGTTGTACACGTTGGTTACCCCAAGGTTCAATTCTAACACTTTATATTCGCCGAATTTGACGGTCTTTTTAATGTTAATATCGAAACGGTGGTAGGTAGGTAATCGTTTTCCGTTGATTTCCCCATAAATGGTTTCCAATTGGCCGTTAGATGTCGCTGGGTCTGTTCCGATGTCGGCCAAATCTACTTTTTCATAGAAACCAACCTGTCCGGTAAAAGGAAATCCACTACCCAAGTTCCAGCGTGCAGAAACTTCTAAGTCCTTCTTTTTCCCGAATGTATAGGTGGAAACAAAATTAGCATTGTGCCTTCTGTCGAACACCGGAGCATACTCCTGAATCCCGTCCCACCGATTTACTTTACCTAAAGAATAAACAGCCCATAAATACAAGCGTCTTTTCGTGTATTTGGCAACAAAGTCAATACCATAAGCGTCCCCTGTTTCAATGATGTAATCTGTTCTGAAAATTTCAGGGCGGGATAAATCGTCTTCTTCAAAAATTTTGTTCCGGTTGGTGTTGGTCAGCTGAGTGAACTCTTTTAAATACCCTTCAATGTTAATATTCAGGTTGTCGGTTACATCAAATTCAAAACCAGCAATGTAATGGTTCGCTTTCTGAAGTTTGTGTTCCACATCTCTGGTTTCTCCATTTTGATCCGTAAACGTACGTGGAAGGTTTTCGGGACCAGATAAGAATCCATAAAACAAGTTCACGACATCTCTGTCGGAGTTTGCGCTGATTAAGTTCTGGGAGTATTTTCCAGCAGCAGCCTTAAATCGGATAAATTCATTGATGTTGTACTTAATTCCGATACGTGGTTCCCAGGACATGTTGGACAAGGAAGCATAATAGTGTCCACGAAAACTCGGATTAATAACCCAAGAGCCAACATTCCAAGTATACGAAGTATACCCGGCCAATTCGGTGGTGTTTTCAATCTGTTGAATTTTCCTGTTGTATTGGTTAAAGAAGGTGTAGTCTGTACTGAACCCGTTCATTTCCAAACCGTACTTCAACTCGTTGTCTCCACTGAAATATTTAAAGTCCAATCCAATATTAAACCCGGCTACTTCACTAGAACGCTTTTTGTCCAAAGCATTTTCTGAGATTGCTTCTTCCAACAATGAAATGGTGTATTTACTAAAGTTGGCGTGACCTTCAACCAATACTGGAGATCCAGCAGGAACAAGAATAAAGTTAGTACCGGCACCATAGTTATTCCAATTCAAATCCGAAATGGCTAAATAGCGAACGTTATCTTCAAAGTTAAATCCAAACAAGTTCAATTTACTACCGTTGGTTCCGTTGAAGGATAGTTTTCCGTATAAATCCGTGTAGTTAAATGGCAGCCCGTCTTCGTTGATGTAGGTGTAAAATAATTTAGAACTCTCTTCCAAGTAACTTGTTTTACCAGAGAAAATAAAGGAGCTAGAACCTTTATTTGGGTCGAATTTAGTTAGTGGTCCATGCACCAAAAGTTTAGAACCGAAAGGAGAGGTTGCAATTTTACCAGAAATGCGGGATTTGTTTCCGTCCATGGTCGTGATGTCCATTACAGAGGAAATCCGCCCACCATAACTAGCGTCAAATCCACCCGTATAAATATCGGCGTTCCGCATAATGTCCGTGTCAAACACAGAGAACAAACCAATACTGTGGAAGGGTTGATAAATGATCATCCCATCTAGCAAAATTTTGTTTTGCACCGGACTTCCACCCCTAATATACAGCTGACCACCTTGGTCACCCGTAAAAACAACTCCAGGAAGTACTTGGATGTACTGGGCTAAATCAGCTTGTCCACCAATGGAAGGCAAAGCTTTAATTTCTTTCGGGGTAACTTTTACTACCGACATTTTTACTTTCGTTTTAGCTTCCTGCTTTTCTGCAGAAACTTCAAACTCATCCATCTGAATGGAGGTCGGGCTTAGGAAGATCTTTTTGGTTTGAATTCGATCTCCTTCTAGGGTAATGGTTTCTTTGAATTTTTCAAACCCAATAAAACTCACCACTAAGGTGTAGGTTCCTGGTTTTACGTTAGAAAGGGTGTAAAAACCATTTACATCCGTAGAAACACCGTAGGTGGTTCCTTCCAAAGCTACATTGGTGAATATAATGGGTTCTCCAGTGGTTTTGTTATACACAAATCCACGCACAGTTGCAGTCTGGCTCATGGCCATTGACGAACAAAGGATTAATGAGAATAGGGCCAATAATTTTTTCATGGTTCAATTTTCGCGAGGGTAAAGGTAACAATCTAACTTAAACTGTCAGGATAGATTGTTGCTCCAAAAAAGATGTCAATTTGGTGTTGAAAGTTTAGTTATACCGCAACTTTCAGAATAAGTTCAGTTAGGAGAGCTCCGTGGTCAGCGCTTTTGTTGTTTACCCCTTTGGACCGTAAATCGTATTCGCGAAGAAGACTAATGATTTGCACGGTTTTACCGGCCTTAAAAACGCGGGCTGCTTGTTTGTAGTTTTTAACGGCAAAAGGAGGCACTTTTAGTTTGGATGCTACATTGCTGTCGGATTTATCCTTGAGGTAATGGAGTGAGATTATTTTGGAGTAATACCCGTACAAAAAGGCCAAAATTACTGGGAGCGGATTTTCTTTTGGATGGTCCGCAAAAAACTTGGTGATTTTTACGGCTTTTACTACGTTGCCTTCTCCCAGAGCATTTTGAAGTTCGAAAA
>JBLHJD010000065.1:0-12779 GCA_047618705.1 Luteibaculaceae bacterium | reverse complement strand
ATACTTTACTATCTGCTCCTTTATAGGAATCATCCGTGTCCGGAAAATGAAATCCGATATCGCGCAGGTTGGCGGCACCCAAAAGGGCATCAGAAATGGTGTGCAAAAGCACATCTGCATCTGAATGACCCACTAATCCCATTGGGTAATCGAGTTTTATTCCACCCAACCAAAAGTCATACCCCTCAGACAAACGATGGACATCATAGCCCATCCCAACGCGAATTTTCATAATTAGTTCCCGTCCTTATTAGCAGAAGAGGCTAAATCCAAATTAAAAAGAAGGCTAAAGCGCCAAGTATTAGCGAGCGGATTATTTTGAGTAAGGGAGACAAGGTAAGATAAGTTTACGTCAAAAGAAGTGTACTTCAAACCACCTCCAAGCGTTACATACTTCCTGTTTCCTTTGGTTAAGTTTTCGTAGAAAAATCCAGCGCGCATTGCAAACTGATTCATGTACCAATATTCTGCACCAAAAGAAATATTTACTTCTTTAAATTCCTCTGCCCTAACACTTCCAGGGCGAATTCCAGTAAATTCACCATTCTCATTGTACAATGCTTCCCCTGGAGCATCCGAGAAAGAACCGAACATTCCACTGGCAACACTTACGTTTGGATCCCGACCAGCAACAATTACGTTTTCACCGGTTGCACTATCTTTTTGGGTTAGTGGTGGCGTTGGCACCATTAGTTTATTTAACTCTAGATGAAGTGTAAGGGAGTTCGTTTCATCCATATCCAACAACAAACCTGAACCCACTTTTAAATTGGTTGGTAAAAAATTAGCCACTTGGGATTCAGAGTAGCGCATTTTGGTCCCAATATTAGACAGGTTCGCACCAAAGGATAATTCAGCTTTGTAATCAGCAACTTTTATATCATCGTTAATATAGTACATGGAAATATCCCCTGCCAAAGAACGACCCGGTTTTCCGTCACCATTGTTATTACTAATTCCGCCCGTAAGGTTACTTTGGATAAAACGAGTTGTAATACCCCCAGACATGCGCTCCGAAAATTTCATCGCATAAGCCACATCCAAAGAAAATTCGTTGGGCTTAAACTGGCCGGTGGAATTACCTTGATTGTCTGTGAAGTTAATTTCTCCTAAAGAAAAGTAACGCATTGCACCTCCAAATGTGCTCCTGTCGTTGTTTCTGAAATAACCGCTAATAAACGCCATGTTCATATCAGGAACCAATGACCGCATCCACGGGTTGTAGTTTACTGCTATCTCACCGGACCCTTCAACAAAAGCTAATTTCGATGCATTCCAGTGCATGGCGTTTGCGTCTGGAGACAATGCTACTCCCCCATCTCCCATAGCTCCAGATCTAGAATCAGGACCTATCATTAAAAAAGGGACAGCCGTGTATATTGTATTGAATTGTACCTCTCCTGCTCGTTCAACTGGGTTAACAACACGTTGTGCGAAACCACTTATTGATCCAACCACACCAAGTATAACTAAGAACTTTTTCATTCAGCGTTTTTCATTTTACGGATACAAATATAAGCATCCTTTTAAGTTGCTATTTTAGAACAACCAGTTTTTCCATTTTTGATGCAGAAGCCCCAATATTGTTGGTTACATTTAGTTGGTACATATACACCCCTTTTCCTAACTGCTGGCCAAACTCATCCCTTCCATCCCAAGCAATTGGGCCATATCTAAACCCATTTGGAATTGCCGATTCTTTAATCACTCGAACCAAACGTCCATTCATGGAAAATATTTTAATCTCAACGTTTAATTCCTTCTCTGCCTGATTGTGTTCAAAGAAAAATCCGGTAGAGGTAGTAAAGGGGTTTGGATAATTAAGAACATGGTCCAATTCCACCTTTTTGTTTTCATTAACCACTAAACTGATCGATTTTTCAGTGGAATTATTATTCACATCCCAAACCTTCACCTTTAACTCGTGCTTACCCGGTTCCAAGCCCTCATACCTGTACTCCATTTTCCCGGAAGCAGAGCTATCCAACTTCCCTTCGTAGTAGGAATTCAGTACTACTGTTTGATTGGTATTCCCATCCAAAACGGCCGTTAAATCATGCCCCAAACCATTTCCAGTAGTATTAATTCCAAAATTATCATCAACCTCAACAATCAAGACCGGGTTTTCGGAAGTGATACTCCCATCCACAAAACTTTTGTCGTTAATAAACAACTGAAGATCTGGCCCAACATTATCGTTCAGCGCATCCGTACTTGTTCCTCCAATTACAAAGGCTTGGTAAGATCCAAGGGCATCCTTTTTATTGGTTGGATCGAAAGCATATACACTAACTAATCCTGTTTGAAAAAGGAAGGAAATATCCTTAGGTGCAACAAAGTTTACATCAAATTCCCCATTGGTTACAGAAAAACGCCCTTTAAAAATGGCGCTGTTTCGAACCATGTACCCTTCAACACCAAACTTGTCGTTATTTAATGTGAGTAAGGAGTCCTTTTTATCAAAGACAACCACCTCAACTTCTCCGTTAAAGCTAGGATCCACCATACCGGCAGCATCCTTCACCAAACCAGAGAACTGGACCCGCCCCAAAGCCTTTACTGTATCCGGAACGGAAGTAATGTCCTGATTATTGAATTTTGTCAGGGAAACCTGACCTTTCGGGTAATTTAAACGCAACGCTGGATCCCCTATTAATGAGAAATTTCGGTGATTAAAGGTTCCCGACGAAGTGGCTGCTGATTTGGTTGGAGGTAGAATATCTCCCAATCTTAAATACTCATTATTACTATCTTTCCTAAACACCCATTCAAAGAAGGCTTTATTTAAAACAAAATTTGGCAAACTAAAAACAACTCGAGTGGTGGATAATAGCCCGATTCCTCCTCCGCGCTCGTTCAAGAAAACCAACTCCCCTCCCGATACACGATTAGGATCATCCCAACGAGTAAATTCACAGGTTGCTGTCACAAAGAGAGGTAATCGTGGGTTATTTCTCCAATTGATAATAGTAGGTATATCCAAAATGCGCTCATGGGCCCATCCAACTTCACCACCATGACCTGTGTAGTTTACCATTAATGCTCCATTATCCACATTTTCTTTAATCCGGCGTTGTCCCTCAGGGTAGCGTTCTCCTCCGGGCGTAGTTTCTTGCTGATATAAAGCCATGTACAACTTCTGAGGGAGGTAATGCATTACTGAATCGGAAACAATTGAGGCCAGTATATCTGCTTGGTTTGTGTGGTACTTCTCAGCTGAAGAATGGCCTCCGTCAAAGTCATCCGATACAAAAACAACTCTGGATCTCCAATTTCCATATGGATTTTCATCCACTTCTGAAATCCCCTTATACCTTTTAATTTTCTCCACCATTGCCTTGGCTTGGGGAAGTGTTCCAACAGGGAATCGTCCAATTCCAAGATCAATAAGGTCAATAGGGTTTTCCCCTTCGTTCTCATCCAACAATCCATAATAATCATCGCTCACATAACTATCGAGTCGATGTTCACTATTTACACTCTGATAGGTTGGAATTAAATTTGAGCGTCCGGCAGCCGTATTTTTATTTTTATAGGATCCATCGCCAAACAATAGCAAATACTTTAGTTTCACAGGATCACGCTGATACAACATGCGCATAAAATCTTTAATCCCCGTAATATCCTGAGATCCAGAAGAAAATTCCCCATAAATCAAGGCTGGATCCACTACCAATACATCCAAGCCATCTTCGCGATGAATCTCAGCTAATTCTTCCGCAGCTTCATTCAAAAATTCGGGGCAAACAATTACATAATCTGGCGTAGAAACCGCATGTAGGTTTTGGGGTTCCATCCGTTTTATAAACTCCGGTACAGGTGCATTCCCTGGATTAAACATCACGTATTCCCGCAATTCTCGAGCATCTCCTACAAAACTACCCGTATTCCCACTTAATGTTAAAGGGTGATTAATTGGATCAACAAAGGACCCTACCTCCCATACCAAAACAGAGGAACTGGCATTATCAATGGAATATTCAACCACCGAATTGGAATCAACCAAGGACTTATCCCTAAAAAATTCCTCACCCCCAGCAAAACGTAATTTCCGTCGGTAATTCAGCACAATTCTATCCAACCACGCTCGGGAAGACGGCGCGTTTTTCAAGAACGTTAAATCTACTGCTAAAGCCCCGTTTTCCGAATTGGTGGAGTACGTTTCGTAAATCCCAAACCGAATTGCTTCTGCGTAATCACTGGCACCTATTCCCGGCGCGTTTTTTTGGGATAAAAGCTCACCATTTACTCGGAGTTCCATAATACTACTTTGGTCTCCCAGCGTTCTAGAGGCAAAATCAACCAGTACTTTAATATCCTTATTCGGATCTTTATCTAAGTAGTTAAAATTAAAGCGGTAAGAATCGGTGAAATCGAACAGTTCTCCGTAAAAAATGCGACCACTCTCCACTAGATTAACCAAATCTTGGCCATAAAATGAATACGAATCGAATGTGGTTGTGGACAAATTTGGGACACCTGCAAAATCAGAATTTTGGACCTTCTTTAAACTACCTCTATCTGTAGTAAAATACACATATGTGAAATCATCGTAAATACTTAGATCAGGTACAAAAAAATTGAAGGAATTGGAATAACTCCAGGATTCTTGACCAGGATCGGCGAACACCACATAATCACCATTATCAAATGAACCATCATTCAATCCTTTTTGATACGTAGCAAGTTCAACCAAGCCACCTGGCCGAGAAATGGAATTATCAAAGGGCAACATTCCCAATCCATTACCGAAAACACCCATATTGGAAGTATTTCCCGACAAATCAATGCCATTCGCCTTTAAAAATGTGTGGGTTAAACGGTAAACTCCACGTTTTGGGATTTTTAGCTTAAACCAATTTCCATCGGCAAGAACGGAGCTTGAAGAAAACATTTGAGGAGCCTTCAACTCCCCCCCCTTTTTGTAGCTCAGATCGAACGCTACATTGTGGATTTTTTTTCCATTTACAAGCGCAGGAACGTCCCCCGTAAGAGCACCAATTCCTCTCGATACACCATAAGAAAAAACGTCTCCAATCGGGAAGATTTCAATAACATTCCCTTGGTAATCAAGCAATTTAACCCTTGAATTCCCAAAGTCAGGTTTTTCGGAAACCTCCAAAGAAACTACAGAGAACCAATCTCCATTTTGATTTTGATATCCCCGTTCAGGAAAGGAGCCCCATTCCGCATTTTCTGCATATGGGACCTCCACGTTAAGTGATCCTTTTTGTCCGAAAAGTTGACCCCAAAATGAGATGAACAGCAGGAGAATTGTGGTTGGTTTTAGCATGTTTGAATCCAATTTAATCTTTCATTATTTACTTAAATACCCAAGATTATTGGCCGAAATAACAGAAAGATTTCTAACTTTAGGGGTTCAGAACGGACATATTATTTAAATATTGTTGGTTTTTAAAAGTAATTTTTCGCTAAAATTGTAACCGTCTATTCCTACGAAACGGGAGGCGATATGGATTTAATATGGAAGGAATGAGTTTGTTAAAGACACGTGTTAGCGCAATTTTCTTGTTTTGTTTAGGTTTAATGGGGAGCGTTGATGCATTCGGACAGGATCCGCAGTTCACGCAATTTTACGCGAACCCTTTGTACTTAAACCCTGCTTTTGCAGGAACTGAGAATTGCCCGAGGGTAACGCTTAACTATCGGAACCAATGGCCTGGCTTAACAGCTACTTACGTTACATATGCCGCATCATACGACCAGAATGTACAACCCCTTCATGGAGGTTTAGGATTCCAGGTTTTAAATGACCGCGCTGGTCAGTCTACCCTGAATACTACTCGGGTTAGTTTGCAGTACAGTTATTTCCTCCCGGTAACCAGAACGTTTAACATGCGTTTTGGATTTGAAACTAGCTTTTTTCAGCGGAGTTTAGATTGGAGCAAATTAACCTTTGGTGACATGATTGATGCCAGAAGGGGTTTTGTTTACGATAGTCAAGAAACACAACGTGGAGATGGAAATGTCTCCAATCTTGACTTTTCTGCAGGATTTTTAGGATACACCAAACAATTTTTCTTTGGTTTTGCCGTTCATCACTTAACAGAGCCGAACGAATCATTAATTATTGATGATTCTCCTCTTCCTAGAAAATACACTGGGCATATCGGAGGAAACATCCCAATCTCGGAGGAAAAGTATTCCAAAAAGACAGGGACATTTGTTTCTCCCAACCTGCTTTACATGCAACAAGCCGATTTTAGACAATTATTGCTTGGAGTGTATTTCACAAGAGGACCATTAGTTGCTGGTGCTTGGTACAGAAACCAAGATGCTTTCATCTTATTGCTCGGGTTTAAAACAGATTTATTGAAATTTGGTTATAGTTACGACATCACCGTTTCGAAGTTGAGTACCAGCACCGCCGGTAGTCACGAAATCTCCCTTGGACTTCAATTCGATTGTCGTGTTAAAACACGGAAATATAGGATGCCAAGTTGTCCATCATTTTAGTAACTTTGTCACATTCAGGAAAACAACACAGGAAAATGAAGTTTATGAGGTTAAATTATCTAGTTGGTGCTTTTGTAATATCAAGTGCACTAGTTCTAACTTCGTGTAGCGAGGATTCATCCCGATCTACCGGGTTGGTATACAATTCCTCGGAATATGGAGGGTATGAGAGTGCTGATTTCACAGAACAAGAAACACCTCCAGGTATGGTGTTTGTTCAAGGTGGGAACTTCACAATGGGAAGAGTAGAGAAAGACCTTTCCTATGAATGGAACAACAACCCAAGAAAAGTAACGGTTTCATCCTTTTACATTGATGAAACAGAGGTTACCAATCAATTCTATACTGAATATCTTTATTGGTTAGGAAAAGTATACGGAAACGAAGAACAAATTTTCGTTTACAACAAAGCTTTGCCTGACACGTTGGTTTGGCGCCAAAAGTTAGGCTACATGGAAAACTATGTAGAAAACTATTTGCGTCACCCAGCATACAAAGAGTACCCAGTTGTTGGTGTAAATTGGTTACAGGCCATGGACTTTTGTAAGTGGAGAACTGACCGGGTTAACGAAGCCATCTTAATCCGTGGAGGATTTTTGGCTCCTAACAATCTGAGTGGTGAACAAACTGCCTACGACATGGACTCATATCTTAATGGTAGATATGTTGTTCCAGAGGACAAAAAGATCAACAAACTTCCAAACCTAGGAAGTACTGAAAAAGAAGCAACTCGTAACATAGGCATTGCAGATGGTATCCTATTACCTCGTTTCCGTCTTCCAACTGAAGCTGAGTGGGAATATGCTGCTCTAGGATTAATTGGTAATACTTTTGATGAAATCATTACTGACCGTCGTTTGTATCCTTGGAACGGAAACTTTATTCGTAATGCCAACCGAGGCGGAGAATACTACGGTAGAATTCAGGACAACTTCGTAAGAGGTCGTGGAGACTACATGGGTGTTGCTGGTGCTCTGAACGATGAAGCAGATGCAACGGCACCTGTTTTCAAATATCTACCAAACGATTACGGTCTTTACTCAATGGCTGGTAATGTAAGTGAATGGGTATTGGATGTATACCGTCCCTTAACTTCAATGGACGAAAACGAATTCCGTCCTTTCCGTGGTAACACTTATACAACAAAGGTTGAAGGTGAAGATGGAGTTGAAATTTGGGAAGACAATCCTGAATATGATTTAGAAGGAATTAAGTCCCACTTGGAAGCATTGAATGAAGAGGTCGAAGAAACAGCTACCGAATCAGAATTGAGCTTGTTGACTGAACTACTTACTAAAACAGATGAAGCAATTCTAAGAATTGAGGAAGAGCACAATACAGCTTTAGCAATGGAAGAATTCCACACCTTCCTTTCTGGAGAAATGGAAACAGAAGAAGCGTACGAATTCTTGAACTTCTTAAAAGATATCGTTTCTGAATATGTAACATCTGCTCCCGGTCAAATTAAAACTAGAAATGTTAGGGCTGAGGAAAACTTATACCGGGATAACTACACCGAAAGTAACAACATCAACTTTTTGGATGGGGATAAAGCATCTTCTTTAAAATACAGCGCTAGTGATGAGTACGATGGAAACGCTGATATGTATGACTGGTCTAACACTACTTTAATCACTGACCGGACTCGTGTTTACAAAGGTGGTTCTTGGAGAGATCGTGCATACTACACAACACCGGGGACGCGTCGTTTCTTGGATGAGCGTAAATCAACAGCTACTTTAGGGTTTCGTTGTTCTATGGACAGGTTGGGTTCTCAAGTACAAGGTGGATCGAAAAAAAGAAAATAATTTCTGAAACTATACAACGAAAGGCTGCTGCAAAGCGGCCTTTTTTTTGCTCAAAAAATGGATATAAACAAAATATATACGTGGTTTAATGAATGCGAAAGCGTAACCACCGATACCCGTGAAATTAAAAAAAATAGCCTTTTTATTGGGTTATTGGGTCCAAACTTTAACGGGGGAGGATTTGCCGAAAAAGCCATAGAACAGGGAGCCAAATACGCTGTAATTCAAAAACCAATAAGCTCTAATCATCCACAAGTGATGGTTGTTGATGACACATTACTATGCCTCCAACAACTGGCAAAAAAACACAGGGAAACTTGGACCCATCCAGTTTTGGCAATAACAGGAAGTAATGGAAAAACAACCTGCAAAGAGCTCATCAGCTCCGTTTTATCCAAAAAACACCAAGTCCATGCAACCCCAGGCAACTTCAACAACCACATTGGCCTTCCCTTAACCATCCTGAATGCACCTAAACAACACAACTTTACTATTCTGGAAATGGGGGCTTCCAAACCAGGTGACATCCAAGAGTTGTGCGAGATCGGTTCTCCACAATACGGTGTAATCACCAACATAGGCGCAGCCCACCTAGAAGGTTTTGGATCTTTAGATGGTGTCTTGCAAACAAAAACAGAATTGTTTCGATTTATAGAAGCAAAGGAAACAGCAACGGGAGTTTTCTGCAATTCAGATTTCCCTGAACTAAAATCTACCCTTTGCTTAGGGAACTTCTCAAAGCAATATTCCGGAGATTATAAAAGCACCTTAATATCTGGTTTTCCCTTTTTAAAAATCGCCTTATCAAACAATGATCAGACCATTGAAATAAATACGCAATTAACTGGAAAATACAACTTAGCCAACATCAACTTGGCTACATTAATTGGACAGTATTTTGATGTTGATCTTCGCGCCATTAAAAATGCCATTGAAGCATACATTCCCTCCAACAACCGCAGTCAACTAATTAATAAGGACGGAAAAACATATATTTTAGATGCGTACAACGCAAACCCTAACAGCGTAATGGCTGCTTTGGACAATTTATTGGAATCCGTAAAAGGGAACAAAGGCTCTGTTCTAGCATTTTTGGGAGAGATGGGAGAACTAGGGGCAGATAGTCAAGCGTTACACCAACAGATAATAAGCCATCTGGAGGCCCAAAATATACCCGCATACTGCATTGGCGTCGAGTTTGCTAAATGTACAACCCACAACGCATTAATCCACCTTAAAACCAGCTACGACCCCATTGAACTAATGGAATTAGTGAAAAAGTCTGACACAATTTTAATTAAAGGATCTAGAAGCACAAAAATGGAGGAAAAAATAAAGGCAGTAGTACCCGGTCTATTTTGATTTGGTCCAGCGATGGAAGGAATATTTGAGCCCAGATTTGACGTCTACCCCACCACCAAGTTTTTCCTGAACCCAACCAGTAGAATTCCAGTGAAAAAAGGTGTCTGCTTCAAATTCTGAATGAATCTCAGAAATATAAAGCTCGTCCAACACCTCATTATCAAGGCATTCCTTATAGATAGAACCGCCTCCAATAATAAAAACTTTGGGATGTTCTTGTAGTTGGTCCAAGCCAGCCTGAATACTTTCCACTACCTGAACACCTGGAATAGTCAAACCCTTATTTCTAGAAATAACAAAATTGGGTCTACCGGGGAGAGGTCTACCGATACTCTCATACGTTTTCCGCCCCATTAGTATTGGGCACCCCATTGTTGTTTTTTTAAAAAACTTAAGGTCTTCCGAGATGTGCCACAATAATTGATTGTCCTTACCAATCTCGCCGTTTGCTCCACGAGCAACTATTGCTGAAACAATCATATTGCTACTGGCGCTTTAATGTGACTTTGTGGTTCGTATCCCACCAATTCAAAATCGGCAAAGGTAAAATCAAAAATACTTTTGATTGCTGGATTCAATTTCATTTTTGGTAAAGGAGTTGGCTGGCGAGAAAGCTGTAAATCGGCTTGCTCTAGGTGGTTTGAATACAAATGAACATCTCCAAAAGTGTGCACAAAATCACCCAATTCCAACCCACAAACCTGGGCAACCATCATGGTAAATAAGGCGTAAGAAGCAATATTAAACGGAACCCCTATAAAGACATCAGCACTCCTTTGATAAAGCTGGCAGCTTAATTTACCGTCGGCAACATAAAATTGGAACAAGCAGTGGCAAGGTGGTAAAGCCATTTTTGCCACATCCGCTACGTTCCAAGCCGACACGATATGTCTTCTGCCGTCTGGATTGTTTTTTATGCCGTCAATTAAATTTTGAATTTGGTCTATACTTTCTCCATTTGGGCCCGGCCAGGAACGCCATTGGGATCCGTAAACTGGTCCAAGTTCTCCATTTTCATCGGCCCATTCATTCCAAATTGAAACACCATTTTCCTTGAGGTAAGCAATATTGGTTGACCCTTTTATAAACCAAAGTAATTCGTGGATAATGGATTTTAAATGGAGCTTTTTTGTGGTTAAAACAGGGAAACCATCCTGAAGGTTAAAACGCATTTGATAACCAAAACAACTTACCGTTCCAGTTCCTGTCCTGTCATCTTTGGCTGTTCCCGTTTCCTTTACGTGTTGTAATAAGTCCAAGTACTGTTTCATAATGCTAATTTAATAAACTCAAATTTCAGGTTTCCTTCTGTAAATCGCCACACAGAATCGGATAAAAATGTGGATTTAAAAGTACGGGATATCCGCTTTCCATTTTCTAAACGATGAATAATTTGACCATTAAAGTAATATTCTCTTTGGTCCCCATTTAGGTGGATAGAATCAACACCTATTTGGCTTGGGATAGAATCGTAATATAAGACAAGAGAGGAATCATTGAACTGCCAGTTCCCGGTGGCATACCTCTTCACTTCAGAAAGTCGGTACCAAAAGGTGCCATCAGTTTGAATCACGAGCCAATCAGACTCCAAGAGATCTAGGGTTGCATTGCCTTTATAAAAACCGGAGTATTGCCAAACTCCAGCAGGTGATGTTTTTGATTTTGAACAGGAACACAGGGTAAATGACAGGAACCCAAATAATAGACAAAGCTTTTTAATTCCCTTCTTCATCCAATAAATTAATAGCATCCCGCAATTTGGAAGCCATTTCATAATCTTCTTTTTCCAAGGCTTTTTGAAGTTGTTTTTCCAACTCACTCTTGGTTTTCTTTGAGGCTTTTTTAATAGGTTTTTCTGTTGGTTTCCCAACCGGGCCAGGTAATTCTGCTGTTGTAGATTTTTTTTCCTCTGCAACAAATCCAGCCGAATTCATGATTTCAGAATTGGTAAAAATGGGGCATTTAAATCGGACTGCCAGGGCAATTGCATCAGAGGATCTGCTGTCAATTTCCTGCATTTTCCCATTCAATTCACACACCAGTTTCGCGTAAAAAATCCCTTCTTCCAATCGGTAAATAAAAACCTCTTTGAGGCTGATTCCGAAGGCCTCTGAAAAATTGCGAAATAAGTCGTGAGTTAAAGGTCTACTGGGTGTCATTCCTTCCAACTCAATGGCGATTGCCTGAGCTTCTGGCGCCCCGATTACAATAGGTAACTTTCGACCTCCTTTTGATTCACTCAACATAAGCGCATACGCTCCTGCTTGTCCTTGTGAATAAGATAACCCAACAATTTCTAATTGAATTTTTTCTCCGCCCATTCTTTACCGCTTTCCCCGTATTAAAAAGAAGGATTTTGTTCCGGGAATACCAGAACAAAATCCTTCATATAAGATACAAATTAATTTGCAGAATACAATTTCTTGATCTCCTCAATAAACTTAGGAACTACTTCAAATGCATCCCCTACAATTCCATAATCAGCGGCCTTAAAGAAAGGTGCTTCCGGATCCTTATTGATCACAACAATTACTTTAGAACCGTTCACTCCAGCCAAATGCTGAATAGCTCCAGAAATTCCTATGGCAATGTATAAGTTAGGCCGGATAGCAACTCCCGTTTGTCCAACGTGTTCGTGGTGAGGTCTCCAGCCAATATCAGCAACTGGTCTAGAGCAAGCTGTAGCAGCACCAATTAATTTTGCTAATTCGTCTACCATTCCCCAGTTCTCTGGTCCTTTAAGACCCCGCCCTGCAGAAACAACCAACTCCGCTTCTGATAAAGAAATTCCGTCGCCGCTAGTAGATCTAACTGATTTTACTGCAACTCTAGCATCCCCATACGCGTTGGCATCATCCTCTACAGAAACATCAACCGGGTTTTCTGCTTTATTAAATGAATTAGGAAGGATCGAAATAACTTTCACCTCCGTGTTCACTTTACTGTGCGCAAATGCTTTTCCAGAAAAAACCGATTTCTTAACAACAAATCCGTTGTCCATTACGGGGAAATCAATAGCACCTGCTACCAAGCCAGCCTTGAACTTCACAGCAACTCTTGAAGCAAGCGTTTTCCCCGAAAAATCGTGGGAAAAGACAAGCACATTTGCACTATTCTGAGTAGCCTGAGCAT
>JBLHJD010000064.1:0-13050 GCA_047618705.1 Luteibaculaceae bacterium | reverse complement strand
AAGGTTAATTTACTATGGATAGTAAATTAACCTTCATATACCTGGCAGCTTCTTCGGTGGTAATGTCCGTTTTGCTTTTCAATATTATTTTGGACTATTCTTTTTTAACGAGCACCCTCCACGACCTGAGTCATTGGTTGCAGGCGCCTGTTTTTTTGGGGGTTGTGGTGTTAAAGAGAAAGTGAGTAGGGAGGTTCGCGTTTTGAGGAGAAAAAAACAGAGGAGTTAGCTAATGGTAAATAGATGAATCATGAAATCATTCCAATCCTTTTAAAATCATAGTTCAGACAATTTGCGGCCTGGTATACAATAGCTGTCTATACCTGGATGGAAAAGGATTAGGGTATTGAATGAATCTGAAAAGAGCTCATAATAGTCCTTTGACATAAACCGAAACCTATTCCTCAGCTCAGATTTTCTTTGTTCAAGTTTCAATTTAATCATTCCAATTTTTTTCAAGGGATTTCAGCGTTGGATTATTTTTAGGACGGGAGCTGCATTAAACGAACGAATTAATAATTATTCATCTTTTAAACTTAATTTTGACTAATCAGCCTAACTAGTTAGGTTATAGTTCTCCTTAATAAAGATAAAAAATATGTTTCCCATAGAAAAGCACAGAAATAGCACGATCGCAATTAGTGATAAAGGTGAGGATTACAGCTATGAAAATGCACTGGAATTCACAAATCAATTTAAGGAAATTATCCCATCTCGTAGCCTGGTTTTATGCTTGACGGAGAACAACATCGAATCCCTTTTTGGATATTTAGCACTAATACTTACCAAGGCTGTTCCAGTCTTGGTTGACCATACAACACATGCGCATGATTTAGTGACAATAATTAGCAATTATCGTCCCAACTATATTTGGTTAAACACCAAAAACATTGATGAGTTTAAAACCTTTGAAATCATTTTTAGTTTCAAAAATTATTCACTAATAAAATCCCTTGAAATTCGCCCTGAAAAAATAAATGAAAACTTAGCTCTGCTTTTGTCGACTTCTGGAAGCACAGGTAGCCCGAAATTTGTTCGATTAAGTTACACCAACCTAATCGAAAATAGCAAATCCATAATAGCGTATCTGGGGATAAATAAAAAAGAACGTCCGGTTACGTCTTTGCCTTTTCATTATTCCTACGGATTATCCATAATCAACAGCCATCTATTTTGTGGCGCAACTATTTTACTTACCAACCAGTCTGTAATACAGCGGGGCTTTTGGGATTTCATCAAAAGCCAAAAAGCAAGTTCGTTATCCGGTGTTCCATATACTTATGATATTCTCAAAAAATTACGGATGCTTAAAATGGATTTACCTCACCTACTCACATTAACCCAGGCTGGAGGAAAGCTCAATTCCAAATTGGCCGAAGAATTTGCTAAATATTGTTATGAAAATGGAAAACGCTTTTTTATGATGTATGGGCAAACTGAAGCAACTGCAAGAATGAGTTACCTACCATCTACATTATGCCTAGAGAAACCTAAAAGTATTGGAAAAGCAATCCCTGGTGGTGAATTTAAATTAATTGGGGATAATGGTGGCGAAGTTGGAGTAAATGAATCTGGTGAGCTCGTGTACCACGGAGCCAACGTATCCATGGGATACGCACACTCTATTGAGGATTTAACCAAGGAAGATGAAAATAGAGGTGTACTTTATACGGGTGATATTGCGGAAAAAGACGAAGAAGGACTATACTACATCATTGGAAGAAAAAAACGTTTTATAAAAATTTTCGGGAATAGAATTAGTTTAGATGAAACTGAATCCTTAATAAAAGCGATTGTTGAGGATTGTGCATGTTCAGGTCAAGACGATAAAATGGAAATATTTTTCACCGGTGATATAACAAATAAAGAAATTGTTGATTTTATTAGTAAAAGGACAAACATCCACCATTCAGCATTTATTGTTTATCAATTGCCTCAAATTCCACGTAATTCTTTTGGAAAAGTTCAGTACTCAAAATTATTAAAGAATGATTAAGAACAACTCTCCATACTCATTAGCAAAAAAGGAAAAAGAGGCCTTTCTCACCCAGGAGCTGAACAGTTTATTTCAACACCATTATGCAAATTGCTTGCCTTTCAAAAAATCAATGGAAGCCCAAGACTACAACCCTTTGCATAATTACAACTATTACGATCTACCTTTTTTACCCGTTCGTTTATTTAAACTTTATGACCTAAAAAGCATTCCTGATGAAGCTGTTTTTAAAACACTCACATCTTCTGGTACTAGCGGACAAACAGTATCCCGCATTTTCTTGGATAAGGAATCGTCAGCAAATCAAATAAAAACACTCGCAAAAATAGTGAGTTCATATACGGGCCAAAAAAGGCAAGCAATGTTAATAATTGACTCTGGGGCAGTTTTAAAAAACAGGGAACTTTTTTCCGCGAGAGGTGCCGGGATTTTAGGTTTTTCCATGTTTGGAACTGATCTCACCTATGGTCTAAATGATAAAATGGAACTGGACATTGAAAAAGTTAAGAATTTCATTGAACGCCATAAAGGGAAGCCCATTCTATTATTTGGTTTCACATTTATTGTTTATGAGTACTTCTTTAAAGCCTTATTGGAATCTGGAATAAACCTGGACTTATCTAACGCTATTCTGATCCATGGGGGGGGATGGAAAAAAATGATCTCGGCATCCGTAACTCCTGATGTTTTTAAGGAAAACTTAAATGCTGTTTGTAATATCACCAAAATCTACGATTACTATGGAATGGTTGAACAAACAGGAACAGTATACATGGAATGCGACGAGGGCGTTTTACATGCATCTGATTTTTCTGATATCATTATACGGCGAGAAAAAGATTTTTCCGTAGCCTCGTTTCATGAAAAGGGAATCATTCAAGTCATTTCAACATTGCCCAAAAGTTATCCTGGTCAATCGTTACTTACAGAAGACGAAGGATACATATTGGGCGAGGATGATTGTAAGTGTGGGAAAAAAGGAAAATATTTCAAAATTACTGGGCGAATAAAAAATGCCGAGTTAAGAGGATGCAGCGATACTTATGGAAATTAATTTAACAAACCTCAATTGCATATTTCCAGAAAACCTGGACTTGCATGAACTGAAAAAAGAAAAGACAACCAAAATTTTTCACGAAACGGCAATTCTTTTCCTAGACCGCCTATCCAAAAAATTACTGGAACACGAAGAAGCACGATTATTTCCTGATGTTTCTACATTTGGTTTTTTTTGCAGAAAGGCAAACATCCTCAAGATACAGCGTCAATACGACGAAAGCGAAATTAGAGTTGGTCGGGGAATTACATTTCATATATCCCCATCCAATGTCCCTTTAAATTTCGCCTATTCCTTAATTAGCGGTCTCCTTTCTGGAAATATAAATATTGTGCGCCTTCCATCAAACAATTTTAGGCAAGTTGAAATTATTGCTGAGGCAATAAAAGCCATTGCATTAAAGAAGGAATTTACCGAAGTAACAAAACGAATTGTTCTGCTTCAATACCAGCGCGGGAGTGATTTCACTCAACTTTTCTCCTCGATCTGCGATATACGAGTTATTTGGGGGGGCGATACGACGGTAAATCAAATTAGAGAAAGTCCACTAAAAGCCAAGGCGTACGACATAACCTTTGTTGACAGGTATTCTTTTTGCATCATTAGGGCGGAGGAATTAGTGAAAAAAGAAAATCTTGATGGAATCATCAAAGGATTTTACAATGACACCTACCTTCTCGATCAGAATGCGTGTACCTCACCTCATTTAATAATTTGGCAGGGTGAAGATTCTGTAATAAAAGTTGCCAAAGAAAAATTTTGGTCAAAACTCAAGGTTTTCCTGGAAGAGAAAAACACAGAAACACCTCCTGTAGTTGCCATTAATAAATTGGTGAATTTCTACCGACAAGCAATGGACCTTAGTGAAATAAAACTAGTAGATGTTGAGCATAATTCACTTTGGCGCGTAGATTTAAAAAAGAAAATAACTAACCTTGAGAATTACCGTTGCACAAGTGGTTACTTTAGTGAATTAAACGTTCAATCACTTGCGGATATTGAGGATTTGATCAATGAAAAATATCAAACATTATCCTACTTCGGATTCTCAAAAGAAGAACTATCTGCTTTTATTTCAGACCATCAACTTCCGGGAATTGATCGAGTTGTTCCAATTGGACAAACATTGGACTTTAATTTTAAATGGGACGGGTTTGACTTGATTTACCAGATGAGCCGCACCTGTACCGTCCGTTAATAAAACATACAATGAAAATAGTTGATGCAACATGGGAAAAAAGGAATTTAGGGGTTGACTGCAAAGAGATATTTTTTGAAAAGGGCGACAACAACATTCATTTTATTGAACAATTAAAAGGTATTTCTGCAGAGTATACTGTGGTTAAGATCCCCGTTTCAAACATTGAATTATCTTACTTTTTGCAGGAAAATGGCTTCAAATTTATGGAAGCTATTACACAGTGTTACCACAAAGCTGAACTTCCAGTTTTGCCTAAGATCTACAATCGTTTTATTGACAACGTGACTTGTGACATTATGGTAAAGGAGGATGTGGAAGACCTATTCCAAAGAATCAGGAATAATTTATTTGTTGATGATAGGGTTAGCCTCGACCCCGAATTCACAATTCAACAGGCCAATAACCGCTATGTTGGTTGGGTGAATGACGAATTAGAAAAGGGTTCGGTTTTGTACAAAATCATATACAAGGATAAGCCTATTGGATTTTTTAACATGCGCGATAAAGGCAATGGAAATTTCTTTGCTAGCATTGGAGGTATTTACCCCGAATTTCAAAATGGAGGATTTGGCGTTTGTATGAATTACCACCAAATCCAGAAAGCAATGAAATTAGGCGCTAAACGTATATACACTGCTTTTTCAAGTAACAATATTGGCAGCTATGCTATTCACCTTTTAATGAGTTACCAAATGGAGGAGCAAAATTACGTCTTCGTTAGGCATTTAAAGTAAGAAAACCTTGATTTTCTAGTGGCTTTTAACCTTCATTTCTGAAACGATATAAACAGGTCGTTTTTTTACTTCACTAAAAATTTTCCCGACATACAGGCCAACAATACCAATACAGGAAATAACGATTCCCAAGGACAAATAAATAGATAGCATTATACTAGTCCAACCAGCAACCGTACTTTCACTGACCCAAACATTTACGAGATTAATTGCAAGTAAAACGAAGGCTACAAAAAAAACAAAAAAGCCTAAGGAAATAATCAGTGAAAGCACCCTACTTGAAAATGATGTAATGGTGTTAATGGCTAATTTCCATTTCGACAATAGGGTGTATGAAGATTTCCCCTCTAGCCGCTCGTCACTTTTAATTTCCAGCTCAAATCTTTTAAATCCTAGCCAAACAATCTGAACCCCAAATGATCTAAACTCTTCCTTAAGATCTAATAGGCCATTTATTACCTTCCGTTTGTAAATTCCAAAATTACCAACTCCATTAGAAATATTAACACCGGAAAGTTTACCAAGGAGTTTATAGAATAAATAGCTTTCTATTTTCCTAAAAACATTATCTCCACGCAAGGTTTTCCTTCCAACAACAAGATCGTAATCACCCTCACGTGCGGCATCATAAAACAATGGGATGTTCGACGGCTTGTCTTGTAAATCACAATCCATAACAACGATCCACTCTCCTTTAGCCTCAGATAAACCGGCAGAAATCGCAGCATGTTGACCAAAATTCCTACTCAATTTTATTCCTTTAACCCTGGGTTCCTTTTCACATTCAATATCAATTACTTCCCAAGAATTTTGAGGGCATCCGTCATCAACCAAAATTATTTCGAAATCGGCTGTAATGATACGAACAGAATCAATAATCTCCTGAACCAGTTTAGGGATAATGCTTTTCGCTTTGTAAATTGGTGAAACGATTGAAATCAAAGGCTTTTGCATAATTAAATCACTCATTAAAACACTCATTTGTGATCAAAAATCCCGCATCAATATCTTGTGTCAGTATTTTCCCAATTATTGCCTCCGTTTTATCAGGTGGAATACCACTTCCCGGTCTTTTGAAGTCCAAATCTTCTCTTTTTAGGACCGTCCCAGCTTTGAGGTTTTTACTTGCAACTATGCTTCTCCGCATAACTAAGCGTTGTTTTATTTCCCCTTCTAACAAAGTCCTTTTATGGTTTCCCATTGCCCTGAAAACATTCTGGCAACTATCAACCAGCAACTTCATTTCGCCTGGCTCTGTGGCCATTTGATTATCCATACCTATTGCCTTATTGTCAAGAGTAAAGTGCTTCTCAACAAGGCAAGCTCCTAAAGCAATTGACGCTACTGCCATTTCTGTTCCAACAGAATGGTCTGAATAACCAATGGGATTATCGGGAAAAACAGCTCTTAATCCCTCAATATTTAATAGATTAATCCCCTCTGGATCAACAGGGTATATAGAAACACAATGAAGAATAATTATTTTACTATTCCCTGTTTTCTTAATGACCTCAACGGCCAATTTAATCTCCTCCAATTCGCTCATTCCTGTTGACAACACAATAGGAACGTTGAGCCTACCAATATGCTCTAAAAAAGGCAAATTATTCACATCCATGGATGCAACTTTCAAATAAGGAACATTACATTCCTTAACTAGGAAATCAGCCTCTTCCGCTGAATATGGTGTTGAAGCAAAATCAACGCCTAATTCTTTACAGAAATCAGAAAGCTCTTTAAGTTGATCCTCCGAAAAAGAAAACTTTTTCACAAATCTTTGGGCTATTGGATTCTCCTGGTAATAATTTTCAGAATACAAAGTTCCTTCAGTCCACGATTGAAATTTAACACAATTACAGCCTGATTTTTTGGCAGCAACTACCATTGTTTTTGCATTTTCAATTTTCCCAAAATGGCTGGTATTTAATTCCGCAACTATGTACGGTTTGGAGTAATCGCCAAGAGAAATATTGTTTCTAAGTTTTACGGTAGCCATATTTTAGTAATTATTGATCAATAGGTTCAATAAGCATTTCGGAAAGAAATAGATCTCGACTGATAAACGGGGCCTGATCTTCAAGTGGACGCCTTACCAATTTTTTACTGGAATTTCGAGTAAGAGTAACTTCAATGTATTCTTGATTATCTACTCCCATTATTTCACACAAAACAGGTCCTTCCATGTCCATTATCTCTCTCAACCGGACATCTAAGTCGGTGTTCCTTTCAATTTTTTCATACCTCAGATCAAAGCAAGAGGCCACTTGCTCAAAAGCCGGCACACTTAAGCCATTGGAAGAGTCTGTACCAATGGTCCTTTTTCTAAATAAATCCTTTTGCCTTTTTCTAATAATTGCGTAAGCGTTATTATTTACTACAAATAGCTTAATTGGTATTCTGTTATACTTAATTGTTTCAAGTTCCTGAATGTTCATCATGATGGAGCCGTCTCCAATTACCGCACAAACAGGAAGTTTACTAGCGTAATGGGCTCCAATCGCCGCAGGAAGAGCGTACCCCATTGCACCTTGTGACGCTGGATGAACTATTCTTTGGCCTGGTCCAAACTTAATATTGGTTGGTAAAATCACTTCAATGAATCCGGAGTCTGTTGCAAGAACCGATTTCTCAGGCAAGGCTTCTGACAAACGTTCTGCCAAATAATAAAGATCCACATTTTCGGACTCCTTGTATTTTTCTTCGCAATTAGGGAAGGAGTCTTTCCAATGAAAACACTTTTCAAGCCACGTTTTTTTTGTGGTTTTAATTTCTTGTTCTAACATAGACCTAAGAAACAGTTTTGCATCAGACGCAACAAAATGGTCGATTTCAACTGTGTTTTTGTCATGTTCAAGAGGATCAATATCTACTACAACTATTTTTGCTTCCCTTGCAAATTTACAATAGTCAGGGCCGGTAGTTAACGTGGAAAGACGATTACCAATTACTAATAATACATCGGCGTTTTGAACCACAAAACTCCCCGCTCGGGAGCACCCCATTGAGCCTAATGAGCCCATTGAGTACCTTTCCTTACTTCCGTATGAGTCGGGTGCTGACCCCGTATAAACCAACGGAATTTCAAACTTTTCAACAAAGGCCTTTAACTCAGTAATAGCATGCGCTGATCGGATTCCACTTCCAATTAATATTACTGGCCTATTTGCATGATTCATTAATTCGGTTACACTATCGATATCAAACTTTGTCAACACATTGGATTCACACTTCTCTGGTTCAAACCCCTCCATCTCCGAGGGGGTAACTCGCATACTCTGAACGTCAAGCGGGACATCTATCCAAACAGGTCCTTTCCTACCCGATTTTGCTAGAAAAGTTGCTTTTTCCAACTCATATCTAATTCGGTTTGGATCCTCAATCATAGTGGCGTATTTGGTCATAGTCTCAACCATTGGTATAATATCCGCCTCCTGCTGACCATACGTTCTTACCTTAACACCTGTGTGTCTTGAAGTTTCCTTTAATGTATTCTGCCCTGAAATAAAAACCACTGGAATTCCGTCTTGCCATGCCGACAAAACTCCCGTAAACGTATTGGTACAAGCGCAACCTGTAGAAACAAGGCAAGCACCTAAATTATCATTGTATTGGGAATAAGCCACCGCAGCAAAAGCAGCTGCCTGTTCATGGTGGTTACAAATACCTTCCATTTCTGGATGCTTAGCCAGAGCATCAGTCAAAAATAGTGCGCCTCTACCCGAAACAGTAAACATATGTTTTACCCCTTGGTCAAAAAGGTAATTCATAATAAAATCCGCAACCCTCACTGGCGTGGTATCATTCATAACTGGCACTAAATTATTTCGGTTTAAATGCGCTCAAAACATCCGGGATGGCTATAATAAAATCTGCTCTACAGGCATCTGATCCGTCCACAAAACTTTCTGCATATCCCTTTGCAATTCCACGTTTAAAGGAGCTTAGATATGCTTTCACTTTTAATTGATCCCCTGGCACGATCTTTTTTCTAAACTTCACGTTATCTACGGAAACAAAACTTGTTTTCATTCCCTTATATTGATCCATACAAAGGAATGTCATAATGAAGGTTTGGACTAGACATTCAATTTGCACAAAACCAGGAACATTGGGATCATCATCAAAATGGGCAGGAAAAAACCACTCATTAAAGGTAAACGACTTTAGCCCTTCAGATTGCTTTCCTGGAATAACATTAAAAATACGGTCAATAAAAAGTAAGGGATACCTGTTGCGCTGACACTCCTGTATACCAATAATATCAAAAGAAAGACTATCTGTCATCACTAATAAGTTTTAGTTCTCTAAATAAGTACTCCGTACTTCCTCATTAATTCTTTCCCCTTTTCATAGCTGGAAAAATCAATAATATCATCAATATCCATTTCGATCTCAAAAACATCCTCTAGTGTGGCAACTAAACTCATATGGCCTACACTATCCCACTCCGTAACAGATTGATATTTCAACTCCTTCAAATCCTTTTCCTGAACGGCAAAAGCCTCAACAAAGGCTGTGTTATAATTTTCCAAAATGGTCATTATTCAATTTTTTCTCTAAAATAGATGAATTACTAAAACCCCTAGTTTTTTTTTAAAAAGAATCAACACCAAAAAAATTGGTTTACTTCCTAACTGAGCTTCATTTAAATAAACTAAAGTCCAATAATTATCCTCGGTTCTCGATGCTAGTGCGCTTTGCTCGGTCAACGTGCCTGGGAATAAATTAGGCAGAAAGGAATTCCCACAAAAGCTAAATCCCTGAATCATGAAATCATTCCAATCCTTTTAAAATCATAGTTCAGACAATTTGCGGCCTGGTATACAAATACTACCCAAACCCGACCTATTACACAACCCACCGTGCCTCGAAATACAACCCAAGACTCGAACTCCATGATTAAACGCAAATTCCCCTTCTGATTCAAGTAAATCATTACTTTTGTCACTTTGTTAAAATTACGCTAAGTAAGCTACTATGGTAGATGTTCTATTAGGTCTCCAGTGGGGAGATGAAGGAAAAGGAAAAATCGTGGACGTTTTGACTCCAGAATACGATGTTATTGCACGTTTTCAGGGAGGTCCGAATGCTGGCCACACCTTGGAATTTGATGGAATTAAGCACGTTCTGCATACCATCCCGTCTGGAATTTTTCATGCCAATAAAACCAACTTAATTGGAAATGGAGTTGTTATCGACCCCGTTATTTTCAAAAAAGAACTGGATAAATTAACTCCTATGGGTGTTGATTTTAGATCCTCATTGAGTATTTCCAAAAAAGCCCACCTTATTTTGCCAACACACCGCTTGCTTGATGCAGCTAGTGAAGCAGAAAAAGGAAAAGCAAAAATTGGTTCTACTCTAAAAGGAATTGGACCTACTTACATGGACAAAACGGGCCGTAATGGGTTGCGTGTTGGAGATGTTTACGCAAGTAACTTTCAAGAAAAATATAATTCCCTGGTCGAAAAGCACAAACGTTTGTTGAGCTTTTACAAGTTCGAATACGAATTGGAGTCCATGGAAAAGGAATGGTTTGAAGCCATCGAGTTTTTAAAAACCCTTACTCCAGTAGACTCGGAGCACTTTGTACACCAATGCATCCGTTCCGGAAAGAAAATTTTGGCCGAAGGGGCTCAAGGTTCTTTGTTGGACATTGATTTTGGATCTTATCCATTTGTTACAAGTTCCAACACGGTTACCGCTGGTGCTTGTACAGGACTAGGAGTTGCTCCCAACAAAATTGGAGAAGTATTTGGAATCTTTAAGGCATACTGTACGCGTGTTGGAAGTGGACCTTTCCCTACTGAATTGTTCGACAAAACTGGAGAAGATTTACAAAAATACGGGCATGAATTTGGTGCTACTACAGGTCGTCCACGCCGGTGTGGTTGGATTGATTTGCCAGCGCTTAAATACGCAATAGCCATTAACGGGGTTACCCAGTTGATCATGACTAAAGCGGATGTGCTTTCGTACTTTGATGTTATTAAAGTATGTACCCATTACAACTTAAATGGTGAGATTTTGGATTATTTACCATTCGAAATGAACGATGCGGACTTAAAGCCCGTTTATACGGAACTACCAGGTTGGAAAAAGGATTTAACAGGGATCAAAGATTTGTCGGATGTACCACAAGAAGTGAACGACTATATTGATTACCTTGAAAAAGCTTTGGAAACGCCAATCAGTATTTTAAGTGTGGGTCCAGACCGGAGTCAGACTATGTTGCGTCCATCGTTTAAGATTAACTAAACATTTGAAAACACCTTCTTTCATACAATACTTAAAATATGCGCTTCTTTTTGGCGCATATTTTGTTTTAAACCTGTGTTCTGCGCAAGAAGATTCCTTAATTCGGATTATTCATGCTGATGAGTGGGCTTTTGACAGAGAAGCGCGAAAAGATGGTCAAATACTGAAAGGTTCTGTCCATTTTTTGCACAAAGGCGCCGATTTGTATTGTGATAGTGCGCTGTTGTTTAAAAAGGACAACAAAGTATCGGCGTACGGGAATGTGTATTTAAATCAGGGGGATAGTTTGCAACTTTGGGGAGATGAAATTCAATATTTAGGAAACTCGGGGTATTTAAAAATCATTGCTTCCCGAGGGAAAAAAGTGAAAGTTGAAACCGATTCGGCCTTTTTGTTCAGTCCTGTTATTGAATATTTCAGGGCCAATGAATATTTGAAATACAGCCAGGGTGGATACTTGGAATCGAAATCTGGAGCTGCCAAACTTTGGAGTACCAATGGGACCTATTTCACGGAACAAAAACGGATCATTTTCACGGATTCGGTTCGCTTAAAACACGATGACATTAATTTAAAAGCCAATACTCTCGCTTTCTACCCTGAATTGGATTTGGCTGAATTTATTGACTCTACTACTATTTTCCTGAAAGATACAACCCAAGGAATTCATACTACCAATGGGAATTACAACTTAGTACTCAATGAAGGATTTTTCTTCGATGGAAGTGAGTGGTTTTCGAGTTCTCAAAGTTTAATTGGAGACACCCTGTTTATTTTTAATGAAGGGCAGAACGCCTGGGGAAAATGCAACTTAATTCTGTCCGACACGCTCGAGAATATTTTAGTGTATGCCGATTCTCTTTACATGGAGGATGCCGGAAAAAATGCCTCTTTTTACCGAGGTGCATGGGTAGAACAACAAAACAGTTCTGACACCCTACTCATTTTTTCCCCAAGATTGGATATCGTTACAGACAGCTTGGATCAGACAACCCTTACCTGGTTTACCCCGGTAAAAATGTTCTCTTCCAACTTCAAGGCCCTGGCTGACACGCTCATTTACAGCAGTATCGACTCCTCCTTCAGTTGGATAGGTAATCCGGTATTGTGGGATGCGACAAGTCAGATTACCGGGAAGAAAATTCAATTATTTCTCAAGGACGGAAAGCCCCACCGTCTGTATATTCCTGAACTTGGTTTTATGAGTTCCCTGGTAGAACCCATTGGCGAATACAATCAAGTTTCCGGAAAAACCATAACCGGTTATTTCCACAATAGTCAGCTCGACAGTATGTTGGTAGAAGGAAATGGTGAAAGTCTCTATTTTGCCATTGATGATAAGGATAGCACTCTGATTGGATTGAATGAAGCTGCGGGAAGCAGTATATTAATCAAGCTCGATAGTTCCAAAATAAAGGACATCGAATTTTTAACGAAGCCGTCGAGTACGATGTATCCGGAAAAGGATATTCAGAAAAGGAAATTAAAACGCTTTGAGTGGCGTGGGGACGAACAACCTATGCAGCCATCAGATATTATCTTTTTTGATGTTCCCGCCCAAATGGACAGTATTAAAGCTCCGTAGTTCACCCTTACTTTTTCTTGTATTTATCATGCAATCCCGTACCAGCATCCAAATGGGATTTTATTACTTGGATACGCGCCAATTTGGTAGACTCCCTTTTAGCCGAAGAAACAGGATTGGCAAATTCATGTTGCTGCGTTTTAGTTCTAGCTTCCAATGAGGCCAGCTAGTTTAGTTGGCCTTTTTTTTTGAACAGGATTGGGTATAGGGAGTATTGGG
>JBLHJD010000063.1:0-13082 GCA_047618705.1 Luteibaculaceae bacterium | reverse complement strand
GCTTGGTTTGGCCCGATTTCCCCCGTTAATTCCAGCGCTTGATTTCCTAAAGTTAAGCTCACCCCTTCGAGTGATATTAAGGAGTTTTGCAGGTTGATGATTTCTACAAATTCGGGAAACAAAATGCTATCCAGGGCAGGAGTTGGGTCTGCCAAAAATTCTGAAATACGGAGGTCACCTAACTGACATTCCTTGGGGAAATTGATGTTGAATTCGAGTCCGTTTAATGACGTGCCCAAACAATTTTCTAACCCGGGAAATACCTCCGCCGAAATACTACTACCCACTGGGAAAGGGGCTACCATAATACAAGCCCAGTTAAATTCACTTAGCTGAAAACAAGTATCAAGAGTAAGGGAATCAAGCCGTAAAAAGGGAATGATGTTTAGGTGTAGCGGTAAATTAAACTGAAGCACCAAGGTGTCCGATTGGGTATGGACCGCAGTAAGTTTTAAAGAGTCTTCTTTGTAATTCGGGGGGGGCACAATTGCCTTTGGATTCGGGTTTCCATGGCTCCACATTTCTGCTAAAGCACATTGGGAAGAGAAAAACCTGCGGTGCACTGAAACACCATCCAATATGTCGGATTTTAATATGCGGACTGAATCCAAAAGGGTACTGTCTTGGTGATATAAGGAAAGATTAAAACCGGTGTTAGAAAGGCCAGGGATATCATTATCCTTTAGCACTAAAATGCCTTGGGGCTGAATGTAGGCATGGCTAATAGGGTACAGTTGATTTTGAATTTGTATGCTGAGGCTGTTTTCCGGAATCCACTCTTCAGACCGATTCCAGATTTCTAAAAACTCATCCTCTCCGGTTCCGGGGTCAGCCAAAACTTCGGAAATAAGGAGGTCGTTTTTCTGCGATTCGGAATTGGGGATATACCATTGAAAACTCCAATTAGTGTCAATCCCATTGCAAAATTGGAGGCCGTGAACTTGGACCGAGTTCCAGCCAGGTGCCGTGTGTTGTGGTAAGGATAGTGCGATGTTGGTTTGGGGAATTCCATTGAGCAAAAGCAAATCAATGTGGCGTATAAAATCGCTGGTGAGCAACAAAACCGGATTTTCGAAAAGCGTGTCTGGTAAAACAAAAGGAAGGAATTTGGATTTTGGTTCCCAGGGTACGGGGTCCAAAGGCGGATTTCCAGATGAACTCCAACCAAAAGAGACCGGGCAATCATGGCTCCAGTTACGCCGGAGGCTATATCCACCCCCTTTTTCGGTGGAGTTAAAATGATCATTAGTGTAGGGCACAGAATCCAGCAGGAGTCCGTTGTGATGAAGCTCAAGCACAAATCCATTGTTACTTAGGGTAGAGAATACTCCTGAGTTTTTGTCGAGAAGGTGTGTACCCGGAGGCAGAATAGCCGAGGTATCCCAGTGGGTGTTTTCCCCATTAATACTAAACTGAAGGTCGGGAGGGAAAAGGGAGTCTGTGCTGAAAAAAGTAATGAACTCGTTGGGTCCCAATCCGACATCTGGGCTGGGGTCTGCGAGTATTTCGGTGAAAAACACACGTCCCATTTTGGGTTTGGTAGGCAAAGACCTAAACCAAGTTGCAATTTCGTAGCCAGTGCAGCTGTAGGTGGGGTAGGATAAAGTAATGCTTCCTTCAACTTCCCGACTCACGTACATTATCTCCTCCTCAATTTCAAAATTTGCAGGGACTTCATCAACAAGAGGAATAAATAGTTCCGGGGCAGCAATGGGATAATTCCCCAAATCTATTGCTGATCTTGAATGCAAGGAAAAGCTTGGGTTGAATTGGTGCAGCTCTTGTGCAACAAAAGCACCTGGACTACCTCCAATAGAATCTGAATTGCTGCTCCAATTCAGGAAGTCGGGACAGGAGCTGAGTTGGTGCCGCTCCAAACTTCGGCCTCCTGTTATTTGGGATTGAAGCGCCGTGTAATTGACGCTGTCCAAGAGGTTATTGGGCGTGGAAAGGGAAATGGTGGCACCGCTATTGGGAAGCGTTTTCCAAGCTGGAACATCAAGACAATTACTTGCGGGGAAGGAATCAATTTCTGAACATAAAACCAAGCTGGAGTTGGGTGCCAAAGTATAGCTAGGGAGCTGCATTTCAGAGTGATTTACTTGGAGAATTACAGAGTCTAGTTGCAGGTGCAGGTTGCTGCTGTTCGTGATTTCAATAAACTCGGCATCGGCTAATCCGATGGTGGGATTGGGGTCTGGAAGAAATTCAGTAAGCCAAAGTTGTCTGGGAAGGGGTTGAATTCCCAAAATAAAGCTGGAATCTAGATCGGTTTTTACCTGGTTGCAAAAAAGGACTTCCTGTATTTCGAGTTGATTTTGTTGGCCAAAACTGCTAAGTGGAATTGGGAATTGGGCATCCCCATTTTTGATTTCAAAATTGCTTACAACACTATTCCACCAAATTTCTTGAACGCTTATTATTTGGAGGTCGGCATTTACAAATACGGAATCTGGGCGGGTTTGGAGGTGGGTTTGGGGGGTGTATAAAGCCTCATTGCTCATGCTAATTTCCCCCGGCGTACCTCCCGATTCATGTTCAGAAAGAACCCATTGCTCCTCTGGCGGACAGGGTAGTTGCGAAAAAACGCGCTCTAGACTTCGCCCATCCATGACCTCCGTTTTTGTGGTGTATTGGGCAATGTCGATTGGGATTCCTTGGGAGATGATGCTTAATGAATCTTGGGTATTCAGGAGTGATTTCCAACTCGGTGGTGACCAGCTGAGAGGGAGCGTATCGGGGTCGGGTGTTAGGGTGAGCGTAGTTTCAGGAAAAAGAAAACAATTACCCAAAGCCCAAGAACTCGTTTTTTTGAAAAGAGTAAAGGAGTCGCAGGGAATAATCCACGAGCTGGTATTGAAGATTTCTACATACTCTTGGTTTGGAAGCCCAATGGGTGGACTGGGGTCGGGCATTAATTCAGAGATAATGAGGTCTCCAGGAATGGGACTTTTTGTTGGCCAATGTTGTGCCGTGTCGCTTTTGAATAGTAAGGTGTCGGGAAAGTGGAATTCGAATGCTAGGTCTATAAATGCGCCGGGATTTTCCGGTATAAACAGGCTTGCATTGGGCTTAGAAGTAAGGTTGCTGCTCGCCCCAGGACGGTGCATTTTCCACCCGTTTTCAGGAACTGGATTGATGCTTATTTGAAGGGAATCGGGATGGGGAAAGGCATACTGAATTGTGGGCGGGGCAACAAAAGGAATAAGGGTAAATGCAATTTCCTTTATGGCCGTTTTGGTGGAGCGGGATGAGGTATAGAATACAGTAAAGTCCCATGTATTAAAAGTGATTTCGGGTAGGGGAATAGGGATGGAATCGAGTTGGCCATTGCTGGAAAAATGCAGGGAATAGTTGCCGTTCCTTTGATACAGACCTAGGACTATTTGATTGAGGGTGTTTTGGGTGGAGAGATTACTGGTTAAACCAATGAGGATCTTGGTTCCATTGTGGATATCATACACCTTGATGCGGTCCTGATCTTTGGCTATTTCTATTTCCAAGAAGTCGCCAAAAGTAAATTTCCCATTGTTAGCACCGGAGGGGTTAAATTTCCAATGGAAGGCCATGGAGAAGGAAAGCAGCCGGTATTGTTGGCTACTGTTGTAAATGAGGCTAGCAGAGCCGTTTTGGGATGGCTGTTGCAGGTTTAGGTAGTTGGTGTCAACGGCAAAACTTCCTGCGGGATCAGCAAGCAGTAGGAGGTCACTCGGGGAAAAGTAAAGTTGGGTTTGATTAAAAGCCAAACCCGGTAATCCCATCCAAAGAAGAAAAAAGAATAATCGCATACCTGAGTATACGGGGAAGGGGGAGGGGTGTGTTTCCCCTGTTTGTGGGGGAGTGCTTCTGATTTCAGAAATTTGAGTTCTGAATCAGAACGTACAAGGTGCCAAAATCACCCTTATCCAATGGCTACTTTCCCTGGAGGATCAGGACACTTTAGCAAACCTTTTGGAGTTAGGTCAATCAAATCTTGATTCAGGAGTTTACCATCTATCTGAGTCTGAGGAAAAGGCGTTAAAAGAAGGTTTAGAGTGTATTGAGAAGGGTGAAATTGTCCCTCATTCTGAAGTGAAGAAAATGTATGGGAAATGGCTATAAAATAATATGGTCAAAATTAGCTGGGGCTCAGGTTAAACAAACTCTTCATTTTTTGGAAAAAAAAGTGGACTGATAAAGAAGTTCGTAAACTAGTTAAAGAATTGGACAGGTGCATTATTCTCATAGCCTCCAACCCGAAAATGTTCCAAAAAACAAACCATCAAAAAATCCGAAGGGCTGTATTCTAAAATTGAATACCATTTTATATTACCTGGATGAAGAGCGTAAATCGGTAACAATTATTGGTTTTTTGAATAATAGGGGAAATCAAAAGTATTGGGGCTCACTTTTTTTGCCTTTTAATTGGGATATTATAGAGGACTAGGACAAGTCCAGTCTAATAAATGGGATAACGGAAACGCCATCGAAGTGAAAATAATCCATTATCATTAAAATGGAAAAGTTAGCAAAAACTCACCCCGGAGAGGTTCTCCAATTAGAATTTCTCCAACCACTAGGCGTAACTGCATACCGTCTTTCCAAGGATTAAAGATTCCCCAAACCCGGGTGTCAGAAATACGTAAGGTGCGGCGGAGAATTTCAGCGGATACGGCACTTAGGTTAAGTAAGTACTTTGGGAATTCCCCCAAATTTTGGTAGGGCCTTCAAAACGATTTTGATATTGAGGAAGGATTAAATTCGAAAGGAAAAGAGTTGAACGGGATTCCGAGCTTTGAACGTAAAAATGTAGGCTATTTGTTAAAACTTCAGCTCGTAGCGCTTCTGAAAAATAATCAGTAAAACCACCCCTATGGAAATGGCCGAATCGGCGATGTTAAAAATGGGGCTGAAAAAAAGATAGTGTTGACCACCCCAAAAAGGCAACCAGTCTGGGAAGTTTCCTTCAAACAGAGGAAAGTAAAGCATGTCTACAACCCGTCCTTGCAAGAAGGAGGCGTATCCCCCTCCAGCCGGCATAAACTGAGCCAACTCAAAAGGAGTGGAGTTAGAAAAAAGGAGGCCATAGAACATACTATCGAGTATATTTCCTATGGCCCCAGCTAATATCAATGAAAGACAAATAATAAGTCCTTTTTTTGCGCCTTTTTTGATGAGATTATTGATGTACCATGCAATAGCAATAACCGCTACAATTCGCAAAATACTCAAGGCGAGTTTTCCCCATTCACCTCCGAACTCCATACCAAATGCCATTCCCGGATTTTCGATAAAACGGATGTAAAACCATTGGCCGAATACAGACACGGCCTGGTTATAAAACATCCCAGTTTTTACCAAAAGTTTGGAAAGCTGGTCAATGAATAAAACGGAAAAAATAGTGATTAGAGCGTTTCTCAAGACTACATCTTACTTATTGTCCAAACGCTTTGCTTCAATACTTAATGTGGCATGTGGAACAATGCGTAATCTTTCCTTGCGGATCAATTTTCCCGTACTTCTACAAACACCATACGTCTTATTTTCGATGCGCACCATTGCAAGGCGCAAGCTCTCAATAAATTTTTCCTGACGTGCCGCTAATTGAGCTGTTTCTTCCCTCGAAAGAGTTTCGGATCCATCTTCAATCATTTTGAAGGATGGAGAAGTATCATTAGTTCCGTTGTCACTCGCATGAGACAAGGAATCTCTCAACAAATGCAAATCGGATTTTGCTTCTTTCAGTTTTTTGTCAATAAGTTCCCGGAACTCGACTAATTCACTGTCTGAATAACGCGTTTTTTCTTCAGCCATTTTAATTCAATTTTATCAATCCGATAAGGGTATTTACCCCCTCTTCAACTTCAAGTTCTGTAGAGTTATCTGCCTTAGTTTCAGTAACAAAAAGCAGCTCCTCAGCCAAAGTTTCGGAGCAAATATAATCTAAATTGTTTTCGATAGATCGTTTTACTTTTTCCTCCGAAATTACCTCTAATTTTATCTTATCCGTAACGTCCAATCCGCTCTCTTTTCGCAAATTTTGGATCCGGTTTACGAGTTCTCGTGCAACTCCTTCTTCTTCCAATTCTGGACTCAATTGAGCGTCCAAAGCCACCGTTATCCCGTTTTCCGAAATCACCAAAAATCCAGGGATATCAGCCGTTAATATTTCAACGTCAGATAATACAATCTCAGTATCCACACCGTCCAATGAAATCAGGATTTTACCGGCTTTTTCGATGGTCTGAATTTCCTCTTGTCCAAATTTACCCACCTCAGCAGCCACCATTTTCATGGACTTACCAAAACGTGGCCCCAAGGTTTTGAAATTAGGCTTAATCGACTTCTCAAAAATTCCAGAATCGCGTATCGCCTCAATTTCCTTGATGTTTACTTCCGATTTCACCAATTCAGCAATGCTTTCTAATTGCGCTGCCATGGTTTCATTTAAAATCGGGATCATGGCTTTTTGCAAAGGCTGACGTACCTTAATTTTTTCCTTCTTACGCAAAGATAAAATCATGCTGCTCAACTGCTGTGCCAATTTCATCCGCGCTTCCAAGTCTTTGTCAATTAAATCAACATTGCTACTTGGGAAATCACATAAATGCACACTTTCTTTTGGGTTGCTTAGTCCTTTAGCCAGGTTTAAATACAAAGCATCAGCATAAAAGGGAGCTACCGGTGAAGACAAAATAGCAACGGTTTCCAAACACGTAAATAGAGTTTGGTAAGCGGCAATTTTATCATCCGTTAATTCCCCTTTCCAAAATCTCCGACGTCCCAATCTAACGTACCAGTTACTCAAGTTCTCCACCACAAAATCTTGGATTTCACGTGTCGCCCTTGTAGGCTCAAAACTTTCGAAACTATCCTCAACAGCCGCAACCATGGAGTTTAATTTGGAAAGAATCCACTGGTCCATTTCTGGGCGCTGGGATACAGGGATTTGCTTCATGGAAGCATCAAACTGATCGATGTTTGCGTATAAGGCAAAGAAAGAATACGTGTTCTGCAAAGCGCGGAAAAATTTCCGTTGCACTTCGGTAATTCCTTCTAAATCAAATTTCAGGTTGTCCCAGGGCTGTGCGTTGGAAATCATGTACCAACGCGTGGCATCCGGTCCATAATTTTTTAGGGTGCTAAAGGGGTCTACTGTATTCCCTAAACGCTTAGACATCTTTTGCCCGTTTTTGTCCAGAACCAATCCGTTGGACACCACGTTCTTGAACGCTACAGAGTCGAAACCCATGGTAGCAATAGCATGGAGGGTAAAGAACCATCCGCGGGTTTGATCTACTCCCTCGGCAATAAAATCGGCTGGGAAGGATTTTTCAAATATTTCTTTGTTCTCAAAAGGATAGTGCCATTGTGCATAAGGCATCGATCCCGAATCGAACCACACATCAATAAGGTCTGCTTCGCGAATCAACTTTTCGCCATTATCTCCAACCAAAAAGTACTCATCCACAAAAGGACGGTGCAAATCGATGCTGTCGTAATTAGCTTTCGAAAAATCGTTTGGCGTAAAGTCTTTTAATGGATTTTCAGCATGGAAACCAGCGGCAACAGATTTGTCTAATTCTGCTTTTAACTCCTCCATGGAGCCAATCAACTTCTCTTCTTTTCCGTCCTCACTTCTCCAAATTGGCAATGGAATACCCCAATATCTAGAACGGCTTAAGTTCCAGTCTTGCAAGTTCTCCAACCAATTTCCAAACCGACCTGTTCCCGTCGATTTTGGTTTCCAATTAATGGTGTTGTTATTGCTGATTAAATCTTTTTTGGCCGCGGTACTGCGTACAAACCAGGAGTCCAATGGGTAATACAATACAGGCTTGTCAGTTCTCCAGCAGTGTGGGTAACTGTGCTCGTATTTCTCCACCTTAAAAGCGCGGTTGTCTTCTTTTAGTTTGATGGAAATCTGGATATCTACATTCAGGTAGTTATCCGGCTTCTCCCCAGCAGTGAAGTATTCTTCCTTAACTGGCTGGTTAGCGTAGTCGGTTACTTCTTTTACAAATCGCCCTTGTTTGTTTACCAAAGGACCCATGTTTCCATCTTCATCCTGTACCAAGATGGATGGGACATTGTTGATTTGACAAATCCGGAAATCGTCCGCCCCAAAAACGGAAGCAGTATGCACCAATCCGGTACCGTCTTCGGTTGTTACAAAATCGCCCAGAATTACCCGGAAAGCATCTCCCTCTTCGGGTTGAACGTATGGGAGTAACTGCTCGTAGTGGATTCCTTCTAATTGTTCCCCTTTAAATGGTTCAGAAATTTCGAAAGGTATTTTTTTATCTGCGGCAGTATAATCTACCAAGCTTAATTCGGCGTTTTTAGGAGAAAAATATTTCCCAACTAACTCCTTCGCAATAATTACTGTGATTGGTAGGTGGGTATAATGGTTGAAGGTTTTTACCTTCACATATTCTATGTTTTTTCCAACGGCAATAGCGCAGTTCGATGGCAAGGTCCATGGAGTAGTGGTCCATGCAATAAAGAAAAGGTCTCCATGCAGGTTGTCGTACAGAAATTCGGAGACAGTGTCCTTACATACTTTAAACTGCGCAATAGCAGACGTATCTTTTACATCTCGGTAACAACCGGGCTGATTGAGTTCGTGGGAGCTTAATCCGGTTCCTGCTGCAGGTGAATATGGTTGTATACTATACCCTTTATATAAGAGATCTTTTTTGTGTAGGTTTTTAAGGATGTGCCAAACGGATTCAATATACTTGGTTTCATAGGTAATATATGGGTTATCCGTATCGACCCAGTACCCCATTTTTTCAGTTAGGTCATTCCAGATGTCGGTATATTTCATCACGGCTTTCCGGCAAGCGTCGTTGTATTCCGCTATGCTCACCGTTTTACCTATGTCTTCTTTGGTAATCCCCAATTCTTTTTCTACGCCCAATTCAACGGGTAAACCGTGGGTATCCCAACCTGCTTTTCGGTTTACTCTAAATCCTTTTAGGGTTTTGTATCGGCAAAATATATCCTTGATGGTTCTTCCCATTACATGGTGAATCCCCGGTAATCCGTTGGCAGACGGAGGTCCCTCGAAAAAAACAAAAGGCTTGTCAGCTGGTCGTGAGCTAATACTTTTCTCAAAAGTTTTCTCTTCTTTCCAACGCGCCAATACCTTTTCCGCTTCACCGGAAAGACTAAACTTTTCGTACTCTGGATATTTTTTCATAACTCCTTTTCTCCTAACAAAATCGTGCAAAAATAAGGAAGAAAAGCGAATAGTCGGTTTATTCCCCATAAAACCCTAAAAATTGAATTTGAGATGGGTGAAAATGGAGAAAATGATATTGAAGTAATGCCGTTTATCCGAATATTATGTCGCTTTCTCCTGTATAACAGTTTTTTAATCCACCGTACTGGAACTTTTTTCCGATTCGGACGTCTTAATTACAAACCCCCTAATAGTATTAATTATGAAATCCCCCGCTGTTGAAAAATCGATCAAAAGAACTTCAAAAAGCTTAAAATTAAAGCGTCAAAAAAGAATAGACCTGCGTAAAAGGCAACGGGAATACTTTTTTATAGGGGTGCTTTGTGTCGTTGCGGGACTGGGTTCTGGTTTGTACAGTTTTTTTGGAGATTACCAGAGCAAACTAGTCTTATTGGGTTTATACCTTCCGTTTATGGTTGGAGCGGCGCTGATGGTATTTAATTTTTCGGCAGTAAATAATCGGATTGGTTCCCATTAATATCCACCGAAGTTTCCTTACCTTGGGGTGAATAATTTAAACTGATATTACTGTGGGCCTATTTAGCAAGCAAAAAAAGTATGTTCCTTCACAGGAAAAAGAAGCGTGGGTAGCTGTCCTTTACGGACTTATGGCTTCCGATGGAGAAATCGCCGATGAAGAATTGGACCGCTTGGTTAATTATTGTGCAGAATCCAAGCATTTCGAAGATGTAGATGTTGTGGAGTATTTTAAAGCTGTTGGGGATTTTGCCCGAAAAAATGGTTTTGAATCTGTTTTGGCAGAAGCACCAAAATACATAACAGACCACAAGCAAGATTTAATTGACCTGTTAATAGACATGACCAAAGCAGATGGGTTTGTTTTAACCGAAGAGATTGAAACTTTGCAGGAAATCTGCAAACAATTAAATATTGACTGGGCTCCGGTAGAAGCACAGTTGTAGTTGAACTTATTTTCCGAAATAAATCAAGCCTTAAAGGAATTAGGAGATCCTGAACGCGCGCTCCAAATGGAGAAGTATACGCGCCACAGGTTCTCCTATTTTGGTTTAAATGCAGGCACCCGCCTACAAGCTTTTAAGGTCCTGAAGCCTAAAATAAAAGCCCTTTCCCATCCAGAGTACCTGGCCTTAATGCAAGCCTTATGGGATGGCGATAAACGCGAGTTGCAGTACTTTGCTATTGATATGGGCAAATGGCAAAAAAAACGGTTTACCCCAGCCGATTTGCCAATACTGGAAACGCTGTTAATGAACAAAAGCTGGTGGGACAGCATAGATCTTTTGTCCACCAATGTTATTTCCGAAATCGGAAAACAGTTCCCTTTCGATTTTGAACCCTACCGACTAAAATGGATCAATTCTGACCACATGTGGCTTAATAGAACAACCATCATTTATCAGCTGAAATACGGGAAAGAAACCAACCTAGAGAAATTGGAGGAAGCCATTCTGCCCCACCTCCGATCACCCGAATTTTTTCATCAAAAAGCCATAGGCTGGTCGCTGAGGCAATACACCCGTGTTAATCCAGATTGGGTTCAGAATTTTGTAGAAAGGCACGAAATTGTAGGTTTGGCTAGAAGAGAAGCTTTGCGCCTAATTAAGGCTTAAGTTCAATCCCTACTGGGCAGTGATCACTTCCCCACACTTCCGAAAGGATAAACGCTTTTTCCACCTTGGGTATCATAACACTAGATCCCAGAAAATAATCAATTCTCCAGCCTACATTCTTCTCGCGAGCCCCACCGCGGTAACTCCACCACGAATAAGCCCCCGTTTTTTCGGGATGTAAAGCACGGAAAGTATCTTCAAAACCACCGTTCACATAGCGGTCCAGTCCATCAATTTCTTCTTGCATATACCCAGCCGACTTGTTGTAGTTCGGCTTTGGTCGGGCCAAATCAATGTCGCGGTGGACAACATTTAAATCGCCACAAACAAACACAGGTTTTTTAGTCTCCAACGATTTCAGGAAATCAAAAAAGGCTTTATCCCATTGGGTACGGTAATGCAAACGCAACAATTCGCCACCCGAATTGGGAACATACACGTTGACCAAATAGAAGTTGGCAAACTCGGCAGTAATAACCCTTCCTTCTTGGTCGTGCTCCTCTATACCTATGTGGTATTGGATGGATAAAGGTTTGTCTTTGCTGATAATAGCAACGCCAGAATATCCTTTTTTAACAGCCGAACACGAATACACGTGGTAGTCGTTTAACAGAGGCTCTAGGGCTTCCTGAACTTGATGATCCTGGGCTTTGGTTTCCTGGAGGCAGAGCACATCGGGTGCCATGGTTTTAAAATCTTCGAAAAAGTTTTTTTTGGCTACGGCCCGAACACCGTTTACGTTCCAGGAAATTAATCGCATTGCTATTTTTTTACCAATATTAAGGAAGAAAAATTTAGGGTTCAAAAAAAACGTTCCTTTTACCATTTCCCTACCTTTCCAACATGGTTTTGAGCATCTGTATTCCGGTTTTTAATTATGGCATCGCCGATCTGGTCCGTGACCTTCTGGAACAACTCAGTGCGGATGTAGAATTGGTTTTGCTCGATGATGGATCCCATCCTGATTGCCAAAAGGAGAATCAAGATTTTCTAAGCCAAATACATGCACAAGTGCGGTATTCGGAACTCCCAGAAAATGTGGGCCGAACTAAAATCAGGCAAGAATTGGCCCGATTGGCTAAAGGGAAATACCTCCTGTTTTTGGATTGCGACGTGCGGGTGTATTCGCCCAATTTTGTGGCTAATTATTTGGGGGAGTTAAAAAAAGGAGAGGCAGAATTGTTAATAGGAGGCCGGCGGTATCCCAAGGTAGGGGAGCGGGGATTTGAAATCCATTATTATTATGGTACTTCCATAGAAACCAAAACCGCCAAACAAAGGGAAAAGATTAAGTCTTATGGATTTCAGTCCAATAACTTTTTGATATTGGCCAGTCTTTTTCCTGAAATCCAACCCCAGCTGATGTTGGAAGGATATGGACATGAAGACACCCTAATGGGCATGGAATTATCCCGGCGTGGAATTCGAATTCAACATATAGAAAACCCGGTATTTCATGAGGGTTTGGACAACAACGAAGCATTTATCCGAAAATCGGAGCAAGGGCTACGGAACCTATATCGGATAGGGTGTTCAGATACCTATGGAGCTCAAGCCAAAGAAGAAATCCGACTCCTCCGACTAGTCGAAAAATGGCGGGTTTTTCAGCCGCTTTTCCGCAGGGATTCTTTCCAGAAATGGGCACGGAATAAACTGATGAAAACCTATTCACCCCTGTGGTTTCAAATCTGGAAATTGAGTTTTTTCTGGCGGGTTTAAATGGGGGTGTTATTGTTTGGCAGAATCAGCATGAGGACAAAGGAAATTCGTGCCATAGTGTAAATGGGTTATTGGAAAAATCAGGTTCAAAAGGCATTTTTAAAACATCAATGAAATGGCAGGGCTCAAACCCGGTTCCCTCCAATCCAATTATATCTAAAACGCCGTCCCAATTTTACCATTAACCAAAACCCAGCGTTAATTCCCCCCAAATGGCAAACTTCACAAACACGCTAGATCGCACTTTTATTTTTTTGAATTGGAGCTCTCCCTTGGATGTTGATACTTTGGTGTTGTGGACCACAAGCGGATCGGATTTCATGATGTGGTTGGCTACTGGAGAAGAGCGTAAATCGGGGTAATCCACTTCCTGAACTTGCAAAGCTTTGCCCGTTTTTTGACCAATAGCCTCTAGTAAATAATCGGCTTTTTCCTTGGCGGCTTTAATGGCCTGTATGCGGGTATCCTTCTTAATTTGTTCTAGTCTGGAATGACTGATTTTTCGAATGTTCGCATACTCAACTTCAAGCTCATCCAATTGTTCG
>JBLHJD010000062.1:0-13395 GCA_047618705.1 Luteibaculaceae bacterium | reverse complement strand
ATCTTGTTCAGCTTCGTGTTCAACGTCGAAATTGTTGGCTTTTAACTGAGCCATCAATACCTCGCTATCGTAAATATTTTTGGAACACCCTAGGGTTACAATATTTACCTTATTCTTTTTTAATCCTTTCGTTTTCATATAACCCCTTCAAACAAACTCTCAACAAATGCTTCCCGATCGAACAACTGCAGATCATCCATCTGCTCTCCAACACCAATATACTTCACAGGAATCTTTAACTTATCACTAATACCAATAACAACTCCCCCTTTGGCTGTCCCATCCAACTTGGTTAGGGCAAGGGCATTTACGTCGGTAACCTGACTAAATTGTTTGGCTTGCTCTAGGGCATTTTGCCCTGTACTGGCATCCAAAACAAGTAAAACTTCATGGGGTGCATTGGGAATTACTTTTTCCATAACCCGTTTTATTTTCCCCAATTCATTCATCAAGTTAACCTTGTTGTGTAATCGGCCTGCGGTGTCAATGATAACAACATCCACATTTTCTTCCAATGCCTTTTTCACGGTTTCGAAAGCAACTGCAGCAGGATCTGCATTCATTCCTTTGGAAACAATAGGTACTCCAACCCGTTCAGACCATATTACCAGCTGATCAACAGCTGCTGCTCTAAAGGTATCGGCGGCACCTAGTATAACACTTTTGCCCTGTTTCTTAAACTGGTGGGCCAACTTACCTATGGTGGTGGTTTTCCCAACCCCATTAACCCCAACAACCAAAATGACATAAGGCTGATTATCGACTTTTTCCATGGAAAAATCAACGGCATTATCCGCCATTAAACTTGCCATTTCAGCCTTTAGGATTCCGTAAAGTTCAGAGGTGTTTACGTATTTGTCTTTGGCAACGCGTTCCTCAATTTTTTCAATAATTTTCAAGGTGGTACTTACTCCCACATCTGAAGTAACCAGTGCCTCTTCCAGGCTATCCAGAATATCGGCATCAACCGTGCTTTTTCCGGCAATGGCTCTACCCAGTTTGGAGAATACACCTTCTCTGGTTTTTGCCAATCCAATATCTAAGGATGCCTTGCTGTCTTTTTTTTTGAATAAATCAAATAATCCCATGTTTCAAAGTAAGAGAAAAGAGGGTTAAATAGAAACAAAAAAAGCTCAATTCCAAAATGGAATCGAGCTTAAATATTATAAAGAAGCTTTCAACTAGCTCTTTAAGTAATTCTGTACTGCTTCGTTTGGAACAGTTTCTTCCTTAAAAGAATATGCCCCAGACTTAGGAGATTTTACCATTTTAATAACTTTGGTATAGTTCTTTCCTCCTTTTTGAAGTGTTGCTACGGTCTTCTTTGCCATGACTCAAATTATTTTATCTCCCTATGGATAGTATACCGCTTTAACACGGAGTTATACTTCTTGATCTCCATACGATCAGGAGTGTTTTTACGATTTTTAGTAGTGATATAACGAGACATCCCTGACATCCCACTATCCTTGTGCTCTGTGCACTGTAGGATCACCTGAACTCTATTTCCTTTCTTTGCCATTGTAATTTCTAATTATGGGTTAATAAATAAACCCTTGTTCTACGGCACGTTTCAACGCTTCTGTGATTCCAATCTTATTGATTGTTTTCAAAGCTGATGTTGAAACCTTTAATACTATCCATTCTCCCGTTTCAGGAATAAAAAACTTCTTCGTTACAAGATTCGGATAGAAACGACGTCTCGTTTTGCGATTTGAGTGGGAAACATTGTTACCCACCATCACTTTCTTACCTGTAAGTTGACAAACTCTAGCCATTTGTGTGCTCTATAAAATACAACTATATAGTACTCTCCCCTAAAATCGGGGTGCAAAGTAAATGATTTTAATCCGAACCACAAAACTGAATATCTCTTTTTTTAAAGAAACTTTCGGATCAGTTCTGCGGTGAGGTGTTGAATCGCTCGAGAGCGAACCTCAGATCTACTTCCAGGGAATTTCTTTTCCCAAATCGTAGATACATCTCCTTGCACCGCGCAAAAGTAAACTAAACCAACGGGTTTTTGGGTATCATCTGACTCTGGACCTGCAATTCCTGTGATAGACACCTGAATATCAGCGATATAATTATTAGACAAACCTTTTGCCATCGCTTCAGCGACCTCTCCAGAAACCGCTCCTAACTGCTCTAAAACGGCTGAGTCCACCCCCAAAGCTCTAGACTTCAAATCGTTGGAATAGACCACTACGCCTCCTTTGAACACTTTACTGGAGCCTGGTATTTCAGTAATAGATTGCATAAAACCTCCTCCGGTGCAACTTTCTGCCACAGAAATGGTTTCGCCTCTTTGAATCAGCCTTTTTACCAAAATTTCATTGGCAGCAAATCCACCTTCCCCTACATACCATTCTGGAATTAAAGCTTTCAATTCACTCATTTCCTGCAGCACCTTTTCTCGGGATAAATCGTGGTTATCCAAGGAAATCCCTAGGCGAAGCTTCACACTTCCCTTCCTAGGTAAATAGGCCAAATCGAATCCCGACATGCGCACATGGTCCTCCCAGTGCTCAATTTGATGAGCCAAGGACGACTCACCAATTCCAGCGGTTAATATGGTATGATGGAAATAAGCTCCCATCCCCCATTTTGCTTGAATCCGCGGGATCACTTCATCTGTAATGAGCCCACGCATTTCTGCCGGCACCCCAGGTAAACTAATCAGGTGAAGTCCTTTTTTAGAAAACCACATTCCACTAGCCGTTCCACGGGTATTCGGCAACACCTCCCCGTTTAAAGGAACCATTGCTTGTTGCTTATGCACATCCAAAAAAGTAACACCTCGGATTTCAAAAGCATCCCGTATTTTTTGTTCAATTTCAGAGTCGAGCACAAGGCTATCACCAAAATAATCGCACAAAACACGCTTTGTTATATCATCCTTTGTGGGTCCTAATCCTCCGGTTGCGATCACAAGCTCACATTGGCCCTGCAGGTATTCTAATCCCCCCAAAATGGCTTCCTTTGTATCTGAAACTGTGGTTTTTATGGCTATCCGTTGCCCTATTTCCGAAAACTGCTGTCCCAACCAAAATGCGTTGGTGTCTAGGGTCTGCCCAACCAAAAGCTCATCCCCAATAACAAGAATTCCAATTTTTCCTAGCAATGCTTTTCTGTTTTTATTATATTCACGATAAGGGTAAATATACTATGAATAAGGCAAAAATAAACTCACTAATTCAGCTTTTGGACGATCCGGACGAGCGCATTTTCCATCAAGTGCGACAAGCATTAATGGATTGTGGTCGTGAAGCGATCCCTGAACTCGAATTGTTTTGGGAAAGGAATGATTTTGAAGCCATTTTCATGCAGCGGGTTGAAAATCTGATCCATGACATTCAGTTTTCGGACACCATACACCGGCTTAAATCGTGGATTAAAGACGGGGGGGGAAACTTATTTGATGGAGCTATGATCGTTTCGGCCTACCAATATCCAGATCTGGATCCCATTACCATTAAAGACAAAATCAAAACCCTGGCAAAAACCATTTGGATGGACATGAATAACACCTTCACTGCTTTTGAGAAGGTAAAAATCATCAACCATTATTTTTATGGTGACTTTGGTTTCTCAGGGAATCGGAAAAACTTCCATAACCCCTCTAATTCTTTCATCAATTGTGTCCTGGAAACAAAAAAGGGAAACCCCCTATCTCTTTCCATTTTATACATGCTCATAGCCGAAGAACTAGATGAACCCATTGTGGGTGTTAACTTACCCAATCATTTTGTGGTAGGTTATTTGGATCAGAATAACATCACTGCTCATCTTTCTGACAACCCGCAATCTGTGCTGTTTTACATCAACTGTTTTAGCAAAGGAATGACCCTCCAAAAAAACGAATTGTTTAGCTTCTTAGAACAGTTGGAAATTGAACCAACTTCCGCTTATTTCGAACCTTGTGCCAATATGGATACCATCCGAAGAATGTTAATAAACCTAAAAATGGCCTTCCAAAAAATTGGGGAAATTCAAAAAGAGGTAGAAATAGATGAAATGCTCGGCCTTTTTAAAGCTTAAGAAACTACCTTTGTGCCCTCAAAACATACAGCAATGGACAATAAGAAAATACAAAGCTTAACAAGCCAACTGGAAACGGGAAACGAGGTGGAGTTTAATGCGGCCCTTACAGTGGCACAAAAATCACCGAATCCCGCTTTTATTGAACCACTTATTGTTCGTTTATCTGCAGAAGAACTCAACAGCCCTGTTTACGACACTGTTTACAAAACTTTAGGCGAAATAAAAATGTCTGCCGCTTTGCCATTGTTTATTAAATGGTTAGGCCAAAAGGAACATAGTAATATTCACCAGGCACTTCTTTTCTTTATTTGGAACAGTAGTTTAGATGCTTCTGATAACCTTCCTGAGATTACCAAAGTTGGATTAGAAGGGGATTTCCTGACTAGTTTTGAAGCACTCACCGTATTGGAGAACTTAGAAGGACCATTTGAAGAGGAATTTATTCTGGAGGCTCTGCTGACATGCAAAACCTACCTTTCTAATAATGAACCAGAAAGAAACGAAAGACAAAATATTATTGAAGCCATTGTTCGGAGACTCCACGAACTAGAGGGCCAAATTCAAGATTAAATTCCGATTCCGATCCCGATTTATCGGGATCGGAACTTTCCCTAAGCTAGGTAGGACTCCACATTTCTTTGAACGCGGTCCATTAAGTTTTCTGTATCGTCTTTTACAAAAGCCCGGCCGGTAATTTGCTCAAACAATTCGATATACCGATCCGATACTAACTGAATAAAATCAGGGGTCATATCTGGGATAGTTTGGCCATCCAATCCTTGAAATCCATTTTCAATCAGCCACTGGCGAACAAATTCCTTGCTCAGTTGTTTTTGCTTCTGATTCTGATCCTGCCTATCCTGAAATCCTTCGGCATAAAAATACCGGGAGGAATCTGGGGTATGCACCTCATCAATTAAAAAGATCTTCCCTTTGGCTTTTCCAAATTCATACTTGGTATCAACTAAAATAAGTCCTTGCTCCTGCGCCATTTCTGTTCCTCGTTGAAACAATGCCTGAGTATAATTTTCTAATTGCAGGTAATCCTCTTCCGAAACAATACCTTGTTTCAAGATTTCTTCCCGGCTAATATCCTCATCGTGCCCTTTATCGGCTTTGGTTGTTGGTGTAATAATGGGCTCTGGCAACTTATCGTTCTCCTTTAGTCCGTCCGGCATTGCAACTCCGCATAGTACCCGTCTTCCCGCTTTATATTCTCGCCAAGCATGGCCCGCAAGGTATCCGCGAATTACCATTTCCACTTTAAACGGATCACAATTTATTCCTACAGCTACCATTGGGTCTGGCGTTGCCTCCAACCAGTTGGGAACGATGTCTGAAGTGGCTTTTAGGAAATGCTCCGCTACTTGATTTAACACTTGCCCTTTGAACGGGATTCCTTTAGGAAGGACCACATCAAAAGCCGAAATACGGTCAGATGCCACCATTACCAATTTTTCTCCGATGCTGTATACATCACGTACTTTTCCGTGATAAACCCCGGTTTGCCCTGGAAACTGAAATTCGTTATTTGTTATTGCCTTCATCGTTATTATCAAAAGCTTGAATAATTTTTTCTACTAAGGGATGTCTTACCACATCCGAACCATCGAGGTGAACTACCTCAATTCCTTTAATATCCTCAACCAATTTTATGGTCTGACTTAAACCACTGCTTTGGTTTCTGGGTAAATCTACCTGTGTTTGATCACCTGTGATCACAAACTTGGCACTTTTCCCCATCCGAGTTAAGAACATCTTTAGTTGGCTTTTTGTCGCGTTTTGCGCTTCATCCAAAATCACAAATGCCTTATCCAAGGTTCTTCCCCGCATAAAAGCCAATGGGGCAATTTGTATCGTTTCCGTCTCGAGATATTCCGCTAATTTTTCATGGGGTATCATATCCCGTAAACCATCAAAAAGAGGCTGTAAATACGGATCTAACTTCTCTTTTAAATCTCCCGGCAAAAAACCCAAATTCTCTCCAGCTTCCACAGCTGGACGCGTTAAAATAATACGCTTAACCTCTTTGTTTTTCAGCGCACGCAATGCCAGTGCAACGGCCGTATAGGTTTTACCTGTTCCGGCAGGACCTACGGCAAAAACCATATCATTGACCTTAACGGCCTCCACAATTTTTTGTTGATTTTTGGTAATAGCCTTAATGGGAACGCCCCCATTTCCATATACAATTACGGCTGAGTCTGCTGGCCTTGGATCCACATTTTGAGGGGTATCAAAAACAGACCTAATGTCTTTTTCCGTAAGTCGGTTAAAGCGGTGATAAAACTGCAATAAGCGTTCTAACTGGAACTCAAAATGGAGGATTTCTTCCTGGGGCCCTTGAATTTTCACAACACTTCCTCTGGCAATTATCTTTACCTTTGGGGAATAAGCTCTTATTAGCTCAATTTTTGAGTTGTTTTCCCCATATATATCAAGGGGTTCAACGTTCCCTAAGTGAATTATTTTCTCTAGCAAGGGCAATGCAATAATAGGAGTGAGTAATATTCTTATTTTTGCGCAAAGTAACGAAATTTCAACTCAAGGAAGAACTGAATGGCCATAATAACCCTTACGTCCGACATGGGGCTCAAGAACTACTACGTAGGGGCGGTTAAGGGTGCTATTTTGCGCGAAATTCCGGATGTTCAGATCATAGACATCACCCATGAAATTCCGCCTTTCGACATTAACGAGGCGGCCTTCGTTATAAAGCGAATTGCCCAAGAATTTCCGCCTAATACGGTTCACTTAATTGCTGTAGATACCGAGTATTATTCGGGAAGGTCATTGGTGATAGTGGAAGTTTACGGTCAATATTTTGTAGGGCCTGACAATGGCATTTTCTCTTTGTTTTTGGACAGAAGACCAGACTTAATCGTGGAAATAGACGTGAGTTTGTTTCGGTGCGAGACCACATTTACTACTAAGTCTATTTTGGTCCCGGCGGCCTGTCATTTGGCCAGAGGTGGGAAACCTTCCATAATTGGAACTCCACTAACTGATTTTAAACAAAAAGCGATGCGCTTAAATCCGATCTTGCAAAATGGGAGTATCATTGGGCAAGTGGAACACGTGGATGCATATGGAAATGTCTTTACCAATATAGACAAGGAAAACTTTGATCGGATTGGTGCTGGAAAGAAATTCCGAATGCATTTAAGTTCATCCATGTACATTACGGAATTAAGCGCGCATTATGCGGATGTTCCGCCTGGCGAAAAACTTGCATTATTTGGATCAACAGGCATGTTAGAAATTGCTATTAACAAAGGGGTTGAAGGATCTGGCGGGGGTGCCCAAAGATTACTTGGAATTGACATTAACGATAAAATAAGAATAGAATTCGAATGATAACACGGATTGTAAAAATGGTTTTTGAAGACTCTTTTATTGCGGAGTTTAAATTGCTTTTTAACCAAAAGAAGGAAGCCATTCGGAATCAAACTGGGTGCCTGGACTTGGAACTCATCCAAAGCATTGACAACCCTTGCATTTTCATGACGTACTCCCATTGGAAGGCGCCACAATTTTTGGAAGACTACAAGGAGACTGTCCTTTTTAAGGAAACGTGGGCAGCAACCAAAAAAGGTTTTTCCGCCAAACCAGAAGCCTGGAGTTTAGAATCACTACACAAACTTGCTTAAGCTATGTTAGCCTTATATTTAAAAGAAATCAGAAGTTTTCTGGCCTCCCTTTCTGGGTATGTTGTTATTGCCGTTTTCTTAATTTTCCTCGGTTTATTTTTATGGGTTTTTGAGGGGAATTTTAATATCCTCAATACTGGATTCGCGACCCTTACCCCCTTCTTTAATATTGCACCTTGGATTTTTTGCTTTTTAATTCCAGCCATAACCATGCGCAGTTTTTCGGAAGAAAAGAGGTTAGGGACCTTGGAGTTATTACTCACGAAACCCCTTACTCCATTTCAAATAATTTTCCCGAAATACTTGGCTGGACTTAGTTTGGTTACCATTGCTATTGTCCCTACCCTTTGTTACTATTTCACCATGTACTACTTAGGTAGGCCAATGGGTAATATTGACAGCGGTGCAGTGTGGGGCTCTTACATCGGCTTAATTTTTCTGTCCTCCGGTTTTGTTGCTATTGGCTTATTTGCGAGTGCCTTAACTGATAACCAAATTGTTGCCTTCCTTTTGAGCGTGCTTCTTTCCTTTTTCTTTTATGTAGGTTTTGAAGCCATAGGTAGTGTTGTTCAATGGGGAAAACTCGGGTATTTCCTGAACAAAATGGGAATCAATGAGCATTACCTCTCATTAAGTAAAGGAGTCATTGACAGCCGAGACATCCTTTATTTCCTCAGTTTAAGTTTTGTATTTATGGTATTCACCAAAATGATTCTAGAAAAACGAAAATAATGGAGAAGTCGAATCGGAATTTTTGGAATTATTTATTCATCGCGAGTGTTTTCACCATTAACATCCTTGCCGGGTTTTCGTTTTTCAGGTGGGATTTAACCAGTGAAAAGCGCCACAGTTTAACGGATGAAACTATTAATTTGGTGGAAAGCTTAAACGAGCAAGTTTTCATTAGTGTTTACCTCGATGGAGATTTACCGGCAGAATTTAACCGCTTACGGAATAGTGTTAAAGAAAAACTGGATGAGTTAAGAGCATACTCTAACAACATCCAATATGAGTTTATTAACCCGTCCGGTAGCGAATTAAGTTCAGAACGAAAAGAGGTCTATCGTTTACTTATTGAAGATGGACTTATCCCGACCAACATCCCTGTCCGGGAAAAGGATGGCGTTTCTGAAAAAATTGTCTTTCCTGGAGCCATCTTAAGAATAGGCGACAAAACGGTTCCCCTTCAATTGCTGAAAAGTCAGGAGTTGGCACCGAGTCAGGCCATGATAAACCGGTCCATTACTAACCTGGAATACTTTTTAGCTTCTGCTATAAACCGAATTACGCGGGCCAGTGTTCCCTTAATTGGTTTCTCTACCGGCCATGGGGAGTCTATTCCTTTGAAGAACGAAGATGTTATTAAGGAGCTGGAAGAAAATTACATGGTCAAGTTTGCTCCTATAACCGAGAAGCTTTCAGGTATCCTGGAATATGACCTAATTGTAATGTCGAACCCAACGGAGCCTTTTAGTGAAAAGGAGAAGTTCGTTTTGGATCAGTTTGTCATGAAAGGTGGTCGTTTAGCATTATTTATCCAGGGAATTGACATCCATTTGGACAGTCTAAAAAGAAGTGCACAAAAAATTGCCATTGCCCAACAATTAAACCTAGACGATTTTTTATTCAAATATGGTGTTCGAATAAACAGGGATGTGATCATGGACCAGAATTGTGGTCCAATTGTAGTGAATGTAGGAAGCTATGGGAACAAGCCTAAGCTAGAACCTTTCCCTTGGTTTTTCCACCCAGTAATTGTACCTCAAACTGCCCACCCCATAATGGTTAATGTGGACCCAATGCTGAGTCAGTTCCCCAGCTCCATTGATACTATTGGAAATCGGGGCGTGAGGAAAACCATTTTACTGGCATCCTCCCCATACAACAAACGCCTTCGGAGTCCGGTCCGTGTAAATATCAATACAGTTGGTCTTCCTCCAGATTTTACGGACGTTGCCACGGAACCAAAGGCACTTGGTGTAATTCTAGAAGGGAAATTCCAGAGTTTGTTTGCCAACCGCCTTCCTAAAGCAATTTTGGAGGACACCCTTATTCGGTTCATGGAATCCAGTATTAACACCAAAGTGTTGGTTGTTTCTGATGGGCACTTCATTGAAAACCATGTGGATACCCTAAAGAAAACGTACTTCCCACTTGGATTTGACAAGGAAGTAGCCAAACGCCCTATTTTTGGAAACAAGGAGTTTTTCCTAAATTCTGTGAATTATTTATTGGGTGACGATGCCCTTATTTCGGTCAGAAGTCGGGAAATTCAGATCCGAAAATTAGATGCCGATAAACTGGTTAACAAAAAATCGAAGTACCAAAGCATTAACATAATAATCCCATTGGTTTTTCTTCTCCTATTGGGAATGATTAATCACGCCATACGGAGAAAAAAATACGCATAACATGAAAAAGGTCATTCAGTACATTTTACTTTTTTTCGTCATTGGAATTGGAATTTATTTCATGACCAAAGATACCTCCTCTACTCTTTCAGTGGGGCTAACTGAATTTGCGGTAGATCAACCTTATCAGCGTGTTCAGAAAATATTTTTTGCGGACAACAATGGTAACACCATTTTACTCGAAAAGCGGGGGGATGGAAAATGGGATTTGAACCAAAAATATCTCGCAAGACCAGAGTCGGTTGATCTCCTTTTAGATGTTTTTAAGAACATTGAGGTGCAAGGGCCAATTCCAACAAAAGGGTTAGCGCTTACCACAAAACTAATGGCCGTGAGTCATGTAAAAGTGGAGATCTACACCGATGACCCTTTAGAGCCAGAAAAAATTTGGTATATAGGACAGGCATCTGGCAAGGGATATGGAACAGAAATGCTTTTAGAGACACCTGAAGACGGAAGGAGTTCACTTCCATACTATACTCATATTTTGAGTTTTAAGGGGCATTTAAAAGCCCGTTTTTTCACCAACGAAAACGACTGGAGATATACTTCTGTTTTTGAATATTCCAATCTTGAATTTGATCGGGTTGAAGTGGAATATCCTATGGAAAACCACAACAGTTTTTCAGTAGACTTAAAATCCGATGGAGATTTAGCCCTATTTGATGAACGTCGGGTTGAACTTTCCAATTTCGATACAAGTAAAGTGCGGGATTTTATCCTTGGTTTTAAATTTATGCATTACGAAATTGTTTCAGATTCGGTTAGTGCTGGTTTTCGGGATAGTGTTTTTAGCTCCACGCCACTGGCGCAATTTTCTGTCATAGAAAAAGGGGGGACAGATACCAACAGTATTACCTTGTACCCTATAAAGGCGTATGGAAAGTATGCTGCGGAAAATCCTGAAAAGCCTTGGGATCCAAACCGAATTTATGGGGATTATAAAGGGGAGTTTGTGTTTTGCCAATACTACGCCTTTGATCGGATTTTGTATCGCAAGTCCGAATTTATCCAATAATTGAAAAAGGAACTTGATCCCCTTTTTGTTGAAAAATTGTTAATCATTGGTGAAGTAGAAATGTAATTCGGCCGCGGTCCGATAATATATTTGTTGGACTAATTTTATAGCGATGAACTTTATTATATCAAGTTCTGTTCTTTTAAAGAATCTTCAAACAGTTGGTGGTGTTTTAAACACGTCCAACACCATGCCTATTTTGGACAACTTCTTGTTTGATGTGAGCGATGGGAAAATGGTTATTTCTGCCTCTGATTTAGAGACTACAATGACTGTTGCCGTGGAGGCTCAAACTAAGGAGAATGGAAAAATTGCCATACCAGCAAAACTTTTGTTGGAAACGCTTAAAACTTTCCCAGAGCAACCCTTAAACTTTAATGTAAATCTGGATACGTACAATATCGAGATCTCTTCAGATTTTGGGAAGTACAAACTATGTGGTTTCGATGCAGAGGAGTTTCCTAAAAGTCCAGCCATGGACAATGCCAATAAGGCGTCTATTACTGCTGAAATTTTAGGGAAAGCAATATCAAAAACCATTTTTGCGACTGGGAATGATGAGTTAAGACCTGTTATGTCTGGAATTCTATTTCAATTTTCTCCAGAAGGCTTAACTTTTGTAGCCACTGACGCCCACAAATTGGTTCGGTATATCCGAAAGGATTCTACTACTGAAAAGGCATCCGACGTGGTTCTACCTAAAAAGCCTCTCGGACTTTTAAAGGCAATTTTGGGAACAACTAACGATGAGGTTAAAATTGAATTCAATGATTCTCACGCCTTCTTTTCTTTCGATAGTGTTACTTTAATTTGCCGATTAATTGACGGAAAGTTTCCGAATTACGAGGCGGTCATTCCTGCTGAGAACCCCAATTTACTTAACATCGGTAGAATAGATCTGCTCAACTCCATTAAACGTGTTTCCATTTTCTCCAACAAAACAACGCACCAAGTAAGATTTAAACTTGCCGGTAGTGAATTGTCTTTGTCTGCCGAGGATTTAGACTTCAATAATGAAGCAAATGAGAAGCTGGCTTGTTCTTATGAAGGGGAAGACATGGAGATTGGTTTTAACAGTAGGTTTGTTGCTGAAATGCTGAACAACATTGAGACGGACGACATTCAGGTTAAAATGAGTGCGCCAAACAGAGCGGGAATCATAGTTCCAAAAATGGACGATGACTCAAAAGAAGATTTATTGATGTTGGTTATGCCAGTAATGCTGAACAACTAAGCATATTTTACTAATTTTAAAAGCTCCATTTCGCAAAGAGGTGGAGCTTTTTTTATTTCCATGTTTTCAAAACAAGAAGCAAAATCCCTGCGGGAAGCATTCTGGACTGGTTTCGGAAAAATCACTCGCCCTCACCTTTCAAGTGGAGGGTACCGGGTGAATTGGGTCAACTATAGAACGGGCATTAAAGGCGTTTCTTTCCATTTGTGGGCAACACCCAAGAAATGTGGATTTGCCATTGATGTTGAACACCCGAGCATGGATATCAGAGAACTCCAATGGGAGCAACTACTCGAACTCAAAAAAGTGATTGAATCTGAAACGGGACCTCTTATTTGGGAACCCCTTTTTGAGCGAGAAAATGGAAAGGTCATTTCACGTGCCTACCTCGAAATAGACGGGGTAAATGTGTACGATAATACTACTTGGCCGAGAATGATGCCCTTGCTCAAAAAAGGAATCTTTGGGCTCGATCGGTTTTGGGTGAATTTTGGGGATATATTCCAGGTTCTCCAATAAGCCCGCTTATCCTATATCGCTTATCAGCAAGCGAATAAACCTTCCCGTTTATCAAAAAAGGGATTCCAAATCCCTGAAATACTAAACCTTTGTAATAATTCGTTTTTCAACTGGATGAATAATCCAATAAAATAGGCAACCAACCACACTGACCGGTAGTCATTATAGTAGATTAAACAAAATTATTATGAAAAATATACTCTTCCCCCTTTCTATTGGCGCACTCTCTCTGGCGCTTTTCACACATTGCAGTAAAGAAACAGAAAAGCTGAATCAGGTTCCAATAAGCCAGCAGGATGAGGTGCAAGCACAATTAATTGAGGACCATTTTATTGTAGGATTGGTCCCATCCTTTGCCCAAGGATTACTCCAGGAGGGCATGGACTACGAGTTGGCAGACCAACTCATGAAGGCAGAAATTTTAGCTACCCTGAGTGCAGCTGGATTAGCTGATGTAGAAGTTGGATTGGTTTTCCATGAAGCCCTGTTGGGTTTTTCAGCTAAATTGGAAAATCAGGA
>JBLHJD010000061.1:0-13478 GCA_047618705.1 Luteibaculaceae bacterium | reverse complement strand
CTTATATTTCAAAGAAACGTTCTGTGTAAAGTTGGTGGTTTCTCCCAAACTTCGGATACTCGCCATTAAGGAGTCTCGTTTATCCTCATAAGACCCATACTCATCCGTAACCCCTTTTTCATACGCACCCGGAACCTCATCAATTAAGGCCTGATTGTTGGCACTATAATCGAATTTCAAGCTTTTTGTAAGGTCGTACTTTAGGTCGTAATTCCTGTCCCAACGGAAGGTCTTGGTGTATTGTGGTTTGGCCGGGAGGGTGTTGGTATTTACCCGGATTTTTCTTTCGGTATAAGTCCGATCCATGTTGGTTCTAAAACCAATTTGCTTGGGTCCCAAATTAAGATTAAAGTCCTTGATTAACTTCAGGTATTTGGACGATGCCCATTTGGAGTTTTTAAAAGGTGTAAAGCTTTTTGGTCGAGTTGAAAAGCCGTATGTTAAACCCACTCTAGAATTCTTACTACTCCGTTTTTCCGTGTTTATGTCCCTGAAAAAATCCTCATTGTAGGCGTAACTCAAAGACAAATTCTCTACATCATAAAACCGGTCTGGTCTGGTCCTATCGGCTGGTTTTTCCTTGCGCACATTTGCTAGGTTAATACTTCGTCTTAGTGTTAAAGTACTGGCTCCAGACCTGCGTAAACTATCTTGTTTTTCCTGCCTAGTTACATCACTAAAATCCAGTTCCAAATCGGGGTTCAATGGGTCGAATTGGGGGATACTTTTTCCTTCAGAATACCCGAGGTACAAAGGAACAACCAAGCCTGATTTCTCTGGCAAAAACTTCCCCAATTGGATGGTTGAAGATGCATCTATTTGCTGCTTCGTTTCCCGGGCTCTTTCCGAAACTCGTTTTTCAATGGACCCAAACCCAGGTTTGGAAATATTTCCAGCAACATCTACTTTGGCGAAATCTGCTAAGTTGGCACTAACTCTACCTATGGCAGCCCAACCACCCTCTTCTATAAAGTCCGTTAAACGTAATTCGTTTACCCACACCTCAAAACATTTATCTAGTCCATCATCCCTCGACCACGGGTTGGCAAATGGTCCATCCTTGCTTGGGTTTCTAACCCCAATCATCAGGGTGGTTACATCCGCCAAGTTTGGATTTCCTTTCACCCAAACACGCGCATCACCAACCATTTTCTGAAAAGGCTGGTTTACCGCGTAACCGGCCTGATTTCGTTCACTTTTTGCCTTTTGCAAATCAGAAAATTCAATCTCAATATTGTTCTTTTCAGGCCAAACATTCTCGGCACTTTGACTGGATGAAGCAATCGATGTTGGCTCCAGGGGGATTTCATATTCGTAATAGTTCTGGCTAAAATCGGATCCTAAACGAATAAAAACCGACGCATCTCCAAATTCCAACAAATCGTTGGGATCAGAAGACTCCATGTGGACAAACATTTTTAAGCGTTCAAAACTTCGAACATCAAAGGAGGTAGATTTAAATGCGGCTTTGGCATCACCATCTTTGAGGTCACATACCCGCAAGGACATGGACTGTTCATTCAGGTTTCTTTGGTTGGTTGATGTTACATCGATTTCCCGCAAAATATCTGGGGGTAAAACGTAGTTTACCGGAACCCGATTCCCGTTTTCTTCCACGTTCACAGCACCAATATCGAAAGTAGATGAGTTGTCGTCTCCTGGAAGGACCTCCCCTACTTCTTCCAAACTTCCCAAGAATTTCCGCCATTCTCCTCGAATTAACTCCAAACGAGCAAAACGAAGGTTAACTGGTTGCTGGAAACCTTTTAAGAACATCCGCATAAAACGAATGGAGCGGTAATCGCTAACCCCATTTACCACTTTATCTGGGGACCGAATAGGTATTTTGAATTGGTACCATTTAATCGGTCGTGTACTTCCGTCTTTTACACGTGGAGCCACTTCCAAAACATCCGTAATGTATGGGTCACCCACATCCATTCCTGGGAAAATCGGAATTTCGTACTGGAAATAACTTTCTGTTTCGGAAAGGTTATTGTCCAAGTTTAAGTCTTCTGTACTTGGTAAGGGAGAAGCCGAAGTTGGGTAGGACTCTGGACTATCTGCTGTAGTTGGGGAGTTCCCCTCAAAACCATTATAGCGCTTATACCTGTCAACTACTAATAGTCGGCTTTGATCATAGTCGGTTCCTTGGTAATAATGGTAATTATCATTGGATGGATCCGCGTTTATCTGATTAAACACGGCCGCGCTAACCTTGGGTTGAATTTGAGAGATGTAGTTTTGGAAAAAGGTACGTTCATTTATATCGCTCAACCCATCCAAACCAACATCTTGGGATTTATTTGATCCCGAGCTATTATCAAAGGCGTTTACAATACTCTGATTTACAGGAACAAGTCCCCAAACGGTTGTATCCACATTAACTTCCACACCAGAAGAACTTGGCAACCCATTTTCAAACGACTTCCGGGAATCGCGCAGAACATCCTCGGAAATATTTCCCAGGTTAAAATACAACTTACCCCCACTCTGGTTTTCTGAATCTTCATTAAAAGGATCCATTACCCAGAACTGAATAAATTCAATGTTTGCCGTTTCAAAATCGGTGGTGGTTAACCTACGTGTTACCCCTCCCCAATTATCCTCAGGTGAATACAATTTCCCGTTTTCGTCCAAATCTGGATTGTAGTTATATGGCCCACGTTCATTGGGGAAAAATGCTAAATCTAAGGTGGTAAGGTTAGGTGGTGTTCCTTGAGGGATCTCTTTTAAAGGAAAAACCTCTGTCTCCAAAATCTCCCGCATGAAGTGGTTACTTTGAATTTCCGGAGTAAAGTAGGATGGTGCATTACCTGTTCTAAAGAATAAAGGATCCTTCATGTTCCAGTTCACCAGGGATCTACTGTATCCGTTTTCCAAAGTACTGGACTTTATGCCTTCGGGAAAAAGGGTGGGTTGACCTTGTGGGGTGGAAGCCATTCTCCATTGAGAAGCACTCCGCATATCAATGGCATATTGAGATCCTTCAAAATCATCCACATAGGTTGCTCCTTCGTCTCCAATCGCTCTACTATGTCCTGGTATCAGCTGGGCATATTCTCCGCTAATGGTAATGCTAGAAGCTTCTTTGGTGTCAATAAAGGGGATGGCATCTACAATTTTAGTCAGGATAGGTGCATCCGTATTGTAATTTCCATCAAACCCTATCATGGTATTTCGAATCGGTTCATCTCCAAAAGACACTTTTTGGGTTAAAGGCCTTTCGGAAAGGTTCATGATGGTTGCACCTAAATTAAAATCGCGGTGCACTCGGTAATCCAAACGAGTCCCGAAAAGGGATTTGGTTTGAACACTAAACAAGGAATTCGATTCAACCGAAATAGAAAGAGGCGTTCCTGATTCGAGGATACCCTGGTTGAGGATTTTTACTCTACCTAAGTTATAATCTACTGTAAAATCTACGTTTTCTTGCAATTTCACCCCACCGGCAGATACTGACACAGCTCCTTGCGGCACGTTTAAGGCGTTGAGGGAAATATCTGACCCCGAAGAGCTTTGGTAAGTCCCCTTAATCTTAAATCGATTCAGCTCAGGTTGCTGTTGTGCAATTACCCGTGTACTATCATAAAGTGCTTCAAAAGCGATGGATTTTATGATGGTTTCATCCACTCCGGCCTTTTCGAAAATCTCCCGAAGATGGCTTCCAAAAGGTTCCGTAACTGGGAAAAATATCCGTCCATTTCTGGAGTTCACTGTTCCTCCTTCTGTAGCTGCATTATCCAAATAATCGAAAACCCCATCACTTGCCCGGTTCATGTTCTGGTCGTACCTATCCAAGTTCAAGACTTGGATTAGCAGCGAGTCGTCCATGGGGTGCTGTGGGATATAATTAATATCCACTCCTGTTTTCGGGTTATTGTAGATTACATCTAGCTGAAACTCCTGTTTGGACAGTTGAAATGCGCCAATCGAGTACACGTTTTTCATCATTAAATCCCACAATTGGTTGCGCGGATTTGGGACGGTACTTTTGAGTAGTTTAATAACTAGTGCATTGGTCCCATTCACTCCATCTGTAGAAAAAGTACCTACCTGGTAGGTTTTCCCATTAATAGTATACTCGTAAGTCACCCCCATAATCTGGTCGTTATCCATGGGCTGATTCAAGGAAATAAAACCGAGGCGTTTGTTTACAGTATAGGAATTTTCAGAAAGTAAGCGAGCTGACTCGATTTTCTCGTAGTGGTTACCGGCCTGAAATCCTTTGGCATCTAAAACGGGCGTCGCACCAGAAAAACTTATGATATCTGGATCACCGGTGAGCTCTGCATACAAGTTGTTGTGATCGTTGTCTGGAAATGCTCTGGTGGATAAATCTTGCACCGTAATTTCTGGAGAAATATGGCGGCTATCTTCTCCAATATCGGTAATCCCTATGACGTTTCGGGTTTGGTCTGTTGCGTTAATGGTGTTGGTTACCCAAACTTCAATCCGAGTAATATTAATACCAGAGGTAATATTGGGTGCCGATTTCATGAACTCATCATAATTCTCAAAGAAATAATGAGACAGGAAAAAGTGCTTGTTGTATTCGTATTCGTCGGCGTTTAACTGAAATTTTGTTTTTTGGGCACCACCAGAAACATTAATTACATTTTTCTGACCCTTTTGTTGGCTAATAACCGTAGTGGCCGTGAGTCGTCCAAACTGAAGTTGGGTTTTAATTCCGAACAAACTTTGGGACCCCGTAATCAGGGAAGAGCTTAAAGGCAAACTAACATTACCCGCCTCAATTTTCTTAATAATTTCGTCTTCGTATCCGGTGTACTCTACCTTAAACTGGTTTTCGAAATCAAAGGCCGCGTGGGTGTTGTACTTAAAATTAACCTTCAGTTTATCCCCAATATCACCTTGGAGATTTAATTGAATTCGTTGATCAAAATCGAACGTGGTTATTTTCCGTTGGCGTTCCGGAATGAGGTTGTTGTCTGTTTTGGAGGTATTAAATCCAAAGTTTAACTCGGCACTACCTTGGGGCTTAATGTCGATGGTGTTTCCACCAAATACACGATCAAAACCTTTGTTGTTAATTACAATTTGGGGTTTAAATCCGTCCCTTTCCTCTTTTTTGGGATCGGCCTTTCCTATTTCGCTTGCAATTTTCTCGTTCCAATACTCATCCAAGGACTGTTGGTACCTGTATCGTTTGTATTCTTCGAAGTTGAGGTAGGTGGGTCTGCGGTATTTTAAGCTTCCAGAACCAATATTTTGGTACAGGATGTATTTCCCCGATTTAGCGTCGTAGCGGACATCTGAACCAATATTATCGGGTAGGGCCAAGTCGAATGCATCGCCCGATTTAGAGCCCGTGGACTGCCCGAGAACATTCAGAGAAAGAGTGCAAAGGAGCACAAAGAAAACATGTCTTAAACTAAAGAATCTGTAATGCATAACGTATGTACTCTTCAACCGTCTGCTCGGTGCCGTACTTTTTCTCAATTTGTTCAAATGCTTTTAAGACACTTTTCCGCTCAAAGCCAAGATTTAACAATGCAGTTAACGCATCGTTTTGGTTTGTATTGCCGTTAAAGGCAATATTGCTTGAATTCTCTCCAGATCCAGCCAAACCAACAACCTTATCTTTTAGTTCAATGATGATTCGTTGTGCTGTTTTTGGGCCAACGCCTTTTACCTTTTTAAAAATGGCCACTTCTTCCTGCAAAATTACATTTGCAAGTTGAGTTGGTGCCATTCCAGACAAAATAATCCGGGCGGTATTCACTCCAATTCCGGAAACGGAAATCAAGAGGCGAAACATTTCGCGTTCATTTTCTTCCACAAACCCAAACAACTCATGCGTATCCTCGCGAATTAGCTCATGGATTAGTAGTTGAACGTTTTCTGTTTTCCCAATAGCTTCTGCGCAAAGTATTGAAATGTGGATTTTGTATCCTAACCCGGCCGTTTCAACAATAGCATGAGTAGGATGTTTTTCCACTAATTTCCCCTTGATGTATTCAATCATCCTCTTCGTCTTTGAGCGTCAATAGTAGCCAAGGTAGTCATGGCAACAATTTCCCGAACTGAGCAACCCATGGTTAAAACATGGAACGGTTTGTTTAAGCCAAGAACGATGGGCCCTATAACCTCTGCGTCCGTCATTTCATCCATTAACTTATATGCAATATTTCCGGCAGATAAGTTGGGGAAAATAAGCACGTTGGTCCTTTTATTATTCAATTCACTGAAGGGAAAAATCTCTTTCAGTAAGGTGTTATTTAGTGCGAAGTTGGCCTGAATTTCTCCGTCAACTACCAAGCCTGGGTTGTCTCGGTGAAGAATTTCTGCAGCGCGCCTCATTTTTTCAGCGTCCTTCCCTGGGCTACTTCCAAAATTACTGTAGGTAAGCAAGGCACAGCGAGGTGTTATTCCAAGGCGTTTAACGGTAGAGGCAACCATGGTAGTAATGTCTGCAATTTCTTCTGCTGTTGGGTCCAAGTTCACGGTAGTGTCTGCAAAAAAGAAGGGCCCATCCTTGGTCATAATGATGTACATCCCCGCAATCTTACTTACTCCTTCTTCTGTTCCTATTACCTTCAGGGCTGGTCTTAAGGCTTCGCGGTAACTCCGTTGAATTCCTGAAAGCATGGCGTCAGCCTCTCCTTCATTAACCATCATGGTTCCAAAGTAAGCCCGTTCCTGCATGAGTTTAATGGCCTCATACTCGGTCATTCCTTTCCGTTTCCTATCCTCATGCAAAGCTTTCCCGAATCGCTCCCTCCTTTTCTTTTCTTCGTCTGATCGCGGATCAATGATGGTTACATTTTGGAACTCGAGTTTATACTCCTCGATCATGTCCAAAATAGTTTGTTTGTTCCCCAAAAGTATCGGTTCACAAATCCCTTCATTACTTGCAATATTTGCTGCTTTCAGAACCTTATAAGTGTCTGCTTCCCCAAACAACACCCGTTTTGGGCTTTTCTTGGCCCGCTCCGTCATGTTCCGGATTAGCTTATTCTCCAAGCCTAAACGAGTTTTCAACTCATTTTCGTATGCTTCCCAATCTTGGATAGGTTTTAGTGCGACACCGGATTCCATGGCTGCCTTGGCAACGGCCATTGAAACGGCTGTTACTAGTCTTGGATCCAACGGTTTTGGAATGATGCTGTTTCTACCGAAACTCAAATTTTTGGTTCCGTAAGCTTCGTTTACTTCCTCGGGCACGTCTTCCTTGGCCAATTTAGCGATGGCCATAACGGCGCCCAATTTCATAGCCTCATTGATTTCGGTTGCCCGAACATCCAATGCACCTCTAAAAATATACGGGAAACCCAATACATTGTTTACCTGGTTAGGATGGTCAGATCGGCCTGTTGCCATAATCACATCCTTTCGGGTTTGCATTGCTGTTTTATATGGAATTTCTGGGTCTGGATTCGCCAGGGCAAAAACAATGGGAGTGTCCGCCATACTGTTGAGCATTTCGGCATCCATGATTCCTCCTTTGGACAGTCCAAGAAAAACATCCGCACCAACCAAGGCTTCTTTAAGTGTGTTTCTGTCTGACTTAACCGCAAACAATTTTTTATACTTATCAAGACCCGCACGACCCGTTTGGATAACACCTTTGCTATCGAGCATCAGCATGTTTTCCTTTTTGACTCCGAGAGCCACGTATAGTTTTCCGCAAGATATAGCCGCAGCGCCGGCTCCTGATATTACTATTTTAACCTCGTCAATTTTCTTTTTTGCAATTTCCAAGGCATTTAAAAGAGCCGCCGAAGAAATAATAGCTGTTCCATGCTGGTCATCGTGCATGATCGGAATATTCAGCTCTTTTTTAAGTCTTTCTTCTATTTCAAAAGCTTGGGGAGCTTTAATGTCCTCTAAGTTAATTCCACCAAAAGTGGGTGCTATTGCTTTTACAGTGGAGATGAAGTGTTCCACATCTTTGGAGTCTACTTCAATGTCGAATACATCAATATCAGCGAACACCTTAAACAGGAGTCCTTTCCCTTCCATTACGGGTTTAGAGGCTTCCGGTCCTATATTTCCTAATCCAAGGACAGCTGTACCGTCCGAAATAACGGCCACCAAGTTTCCTCGGTTGGTGTATTCGTACACCTTTTCAACATCCTTCTCAATTTCTTTGCAGGGTTCAGCCACCCCAGGAGAATATGCCAAGGCCAAATCGTACTGTGTACTATACGGTTTAGTTGGTACAACCTCAATTTTACCTGGTCTACCATTAGAATGATAATCCAGTGCTTCTTGTCTTTTTCCTTTGGACATATAAAGATATTGAATGAACCGACAAATTTAAAAAATCAGGGGTGCGAACACCTATAGAAAGGAGGAAAAATAAAATTGCTTTTTTGGCAAAGATCAAAACGCGATATTAGGGCATGAAAAAACTAGTTGTTTTAACTGGCGCTGGCATGTCGGCAGATAGTGGTATAGCTACCTTTAGGGACAGTAACGGTTTGTGGGAAAATCACCGTGTGGAGGATGTTGCCTCTCCAGAAGGATTTTCTAAAAACCCAGAATTAGTTCTTGATTTTTACAATCAAAGGCGTAAAAACGCACGCGATTCAACACCGCATTCCGGTTTTTTTGATTTAGTTCGGCTAGAAGAGCAGTTTGAGGTAACGATAATCACTCAAAACATTGATGATTTGCACGAAAGAGCTGGTTCCAGCCATGTATTGCATTTGCATGGGGAAATCCTCAAAGCTAGAAGTACCCAAGATCCCAATTTAATTATTCCATGGACTAAGGATAACCTTAACCTAGGCGATTTGGGACCCGATGGCGCCCAATTGAGGCCTCATATTGTTTGGTTTGGGGAAGCGGTTCCTATGTTGGAGGAGGCAATTCCTTACGTTGCCGAAGCCGACGAGCTCCTTATTATCGGAACGTCATTACAGGTGTATCCAGCAGCAAGTTTGCATCAGTTTACCCATGCTTTTTGCACGAAATCATTTATTGACCCCAATGCCCATTTAATGGCTGGATCTGATTTCCATCTTTTTTCGGAGACCGCAAAATTAGGTATTGCAGTTTGGGCCAAGGAAATGGGGATAAAATTTTAAGAAAAAAAGATTATTTACTTATATATAAAAGCTATTCACCAACCAAAACCCATTAATTATATTTAAGAATAAATCACACCCATATCGCATATAGCTGGTAAAAATTAGCGAAAAACACCTTAAATTCAAGATTCTAAAAAAACACATATGAAAAAAGCTTTACTCGGATTAGGAGCTATTGCTCTTACTTTATCTAGTTATTCCCAAGTATTTACGGAGACATTTGACAATGGAATTCCACAAGACTGAACTATTGTAGATGGTGATGGACTTACTGTTGCTGGTAACATTGTCGCCAATTTTGGTGACATTGCAGGTTGGGCAGAAGTTGGTGGACTAGCTTTATCCACCTCCTGGTATGACCCAGCTGGAACATCTGATGACTGGATGATTACAGCAAAATTTACTGTACCTGCGGACAACCCTGTTATCTTTTGGCAAGCATATTCACCAGATGAAAGTTACAGAGACGGGTACAGAGTTTTAGTTTCGACAACTACTACTGACGTTTCTGCCTTTACCACAGAGATTTTCTCTACTACAGGTGAAGAAACAACGTTAACCGATCGCGCAGCTTCTTTGGGTGCTTATGCTGGTCAGGAGATTTATGTTGCCTTCCACAACAACAGCAATGATAAGTTTTTGTTGTACATGGATAATGTTTCTGTAAAAAGTGTTTTAGCCAACGACATTACTGCCGTTAGTCTTAATTACACTGAATTTACAGACAACGCGAACCCAACAATTAGTGTGAATGTATTAAACTCTGGAGGGACGGCAATCACTTCTTGGAATGCTAAAGTTTCCAGTAACGGCATGCTTCTTGATTCTATTTCTGGAACAGCCAATATTGCTTCTTTTGCAACTGGGACAATAGCACTTTCTACTGTAATTGCCACTCCTACTTATGGGCCTTATGCTCTTGAAGTTGAATTTACAATGGTAAACGGAGCTCCTGATGGTAATTTAACCGACAATACGGCTACTGGATTAATGCATTACTTAAATGGTACATTACTTCCAAAGCGTGTTGTAGTAATTGAAGAAGGAACAGGAACTTGGTGTGGATGGTGTCCACGTGGTACTGTTGCAATGGAAGAAATTGCAGCCAACTACAAGGACAAAGCCATTACTATTGCGGTTCACAACGGTGACCCAATGACTGTTACTGAATATGATGCTTACTTTCCGGATGAAACAGGATTTTTCACGGGCTTCCCTGCTGGTTCTGTGGATCGTTTTACTTTCCCTGATCCAGGAAACTTCGAAGCTGTCTTATTAACTCGTTTACAAGATATTACACCGGTAAATGTTGATTTAGTATCTACGTTTGATGCGGGTACTGGAGTTGCAACATTTAATGTTGATGTAAATTCATTGGCTGCTTTGGAAGGTGACTACGGAGTTACCGTTGTTGTTACAGAGGACGGTTTAACTGGTACTAGTGGAGCATGGGCTCAATCTAACTACTACAGTGGTGGTGGAAATGGAGCGATGGCTGGAAGCATTGATTTTGCTAACTCTCCAGATCCTGTTCCTGCAGCTGACATGGTGTATGACCACGTAGCTATGGCTGTTCTTGGAACTCCAACTGGACAAACCGGAGTTATTCCTGCTCAAATGCAAATTGGAACTAATTACTCCACTTCTTTTACATACAACGTTCCTTCTGGATCTGACGCTAGTAAAATGCATGCAGCTGCTTTTGTTGTTAACAAAAACACACATGAAATTTTGAACGCGGACGGAGAACCTTTAATGGGTGCTGATGCAATTAGCGAAATTACAAGCAATGTAATTTCTAGCTTCCCTAACCCGGCAAATGATGTAGTTAACTTTTCTTTTGAGAAGCCACTTAACGGTGTCGTAACTATTACCAACAGCTTGGGACAGGTTGTTTTCTCTACTGCTGTAGTTGGGAATACTTTACACGTTAATTCTAGCAGTTTGGCGGCTGGTTTGTATGTTGCTTCTTTTGAGCAAGACAACACAGTTAAGACTGTTCGTTTTGCTGTAGAGCACTAATTAACACAACTCATATCAAAAGGCCTGCTTCAACATTGAAGCAGGCCTTTTTTTTTGCATTACACCCTTTAAGCGGAGTGCAATAAGGACCCGGAATAATCCTCCGAAATAGCCTCGTGAGGATTATCCTCCACAAAAACGACACCTAGTTCACCCCTTCGAATAATCCTCGCCTAGAGGATGGATCAATCAGCCGTCATACTGGAATCAATTCCAAAATAACCCAAGTCATCTCATGCCCCTCAGACTCTCTTTAAACCCCTAAGAAGCTGCGTACAATCATTTTGTTGCGTATTCCGAGAATGAGGCATGAACACGCCTGGAATCAACCTGCATTTGAAATCCAAAAAATTGGGCACAAAAAAAGCCCCGATTTTATCGGGGCTTTCAAAAAAAACATGAATTGCTTATTTATTAACGATCAAGCGTTGTGTCATGGATGGAACTCCATCAACCACCAAAGAGTAGAAGTATGCACCAGAATGAAATGCTTCCAAGTTTAACTCGGCAACACCTTGTGTACCTGCAATTTCGATCTGATCAACAACTGCCCCCGTTAAGCTTCTAACCTCAACAAAAGCATCTGTATAGCTTTTGTTTATTTTGTACGAAAAGCGCACTTGATTTTTGGCTGGGTTCGGGTAGGCATCGGAAACGTAGCTGTCTGTAAAAACATCTTCCGTTACAGAGGATCCTCTCGTGTCATAAAACACTTTTATAACTCGTGTTGAACCCGGAGTTCCTGCATCGGAAACAAAGTAATGTACTTCTGCCCAATCCGATGTTTCAAATGGATTGTATTGAGACTTAAGCATTGCAGACTCCTGGGATTCTAATATACCTTCGTAAGTTGGCTCAAGACTATTGTAGCAAAACTCACCAAAACAGTACTTTAATGCTGCCTCAGGATTCTGGTATACCAATTCTGGATCCACCTTGATGTTTACTGCATTGTTGGAAATATTGGTAACCTCAATTTCCTTGTACAATTCAAATTCGCTTTTATCCCCTATTACAGCCGCAGAATCGGCATCAAATGAAAATTGGGCTTGAGTAGTGATACCCAATAATACTGCACTAAAAAGTAGAATTCTCTTCATATAATAATCGTTAGAAAACAAATATACAAAAAAAGGCGCTCCGAAACGAAGCGCCTTTTCCATTCAAATGAGATCTCTAATTAATGTCTAACCACAGACTTAGCAGTAGCGATAACTTTTCCGTTATCCAATACATTTACCAAGTAAGTTCCTGACGCCAAATCCGACACGTTAAATTCAGTAGTTACAGAACCACCGTAAGAAATTGCGTTTCTAGCGTCAATTACCTTTCCTGTAATGTCTGTTAACTCAATTGTAAAACTTGCGTTTCCATTCAAGTTAAAAGAAACATTCACAACATCAGATGCTGGGTTAGGGAAAGTTACTAACTCATGAACAACAGGAGCAACCAAGTTTGAAATAGAAGAAGTAGCTGCTGCTTTTTCAGACTGCAATACTTGCTTAGAATCTTCGAACGTTACCCAAGTAATCACGGAAAGATCAGTAAACTCTTCTACTGAGTGCTCCGTGTTAATATTGATTGCGTTAGCAGCACCTGCTGGCAAACGGTAATCTCCAGGGAAAACATATGAACCAGAAATAACGATGTCAGTTCCAGGAGTCCAAGCAGCCATAGCTTCACCACTAGCTCCTTTTACCATCTTTTTCATTACGTTCAAGAATTCCGTTTCACCGTTATTCCCTGTGTTAGCAGTTGTGCGGTTTTCAACAATTGCAACATACACGTTAATTGCATCTTTAGGCATGTTAATTAATGGAGAAACAGTCACTTCATAAGAAACCGCTTGTCCGTTAACATCTGTAGCAGCTGTAGCCGTTAGGTTAGCAACAGCAGGAACAGCAATAGCTTCCGTATGCAATACTTCCGTAAAGCTGTTTGCATTTCCATCCCATCCACCATCAATTTCCATACGTGGAATTGAGTTAATTCCGTAGTAACCTCTACGTGCAACAGCTTCATCCGTTACATATGGGTCACCAGAACCTGGAAAGTTTTGTTGAAATTTAATGTAGTTAAAAGTAGTTTGATCTTTAGGATCCAAAATAGCGTGCATGTTTTCGTTACCAGGGGTACAAGGACCACAAGTAGAACTTGTGTATACTTCATACAAAGGAGTACGAACAGCTACGTTTGTTGGATCGTAGAAAATAGCAGAACCAGAAACCGTATTGTTTGAAGGATCACTATCCATTGCACCGTTTACTTGTGTAATTTCAACTGAAACATCATAACCACCAGAAGTTGTTGGAATGAATGGGTTAGGTAAAGCAATAACCGTTGTTGCACCTGGAGCAATGTTCAAACCAGAAGCCGTAGCAACGGAAGGCGCAGCAC
>JBLHJD010000060.1:0-13708 GCA_047618705.1 Luteibaculaceae bacterium | reverse complement strand
CAAAACCAAACCCGTCAGCACCAATAATGGTTCCTGAATGGATGGTGCAATTGTTTCCTATGATTGTTTCTGGGTAAATTTGAGCTCCTGAGAAAAAGGAGCAATTCGCGCCAATTTTGGTGTTTTTTCCAATATGAACCCCAGATGCGATGCAGCAGCCTTCTCCAATGCTTACGCCTTCTGCTATGGTCACATAATCCCCAATAAAGACATATTCGCCAATGTGAGCGGATTCGTGAATAATAGCATTTTCTGAAATGCCGGGTTGCGGCTTTAAAAATTGATCGTAAGCCTCCAAAAGTTTAGCAAAAGCACCGTAGGCATCATCTACTTTAATAAGAGTGCAGGAGGTTGGGAGTGGTTTTTCGGGGCTAAAATCATTGCCCACTATGACTATACTGGCAGCTGTGGAGTAAATATGCTCCGTGTATTTTGGGTTCGCCAAAAAAGTTAAGGATTGATTTTCACCCTCTTCTATTTTAGATAGTTTGTGAACGGTTATTGAACCATTCCCTTCTACTGTACCGCCTAACATGGAGGCTATTTGATCCGCCGAAAATTCCATTTTTCAAATATAACTTATTCCGCTTTCTTGGAGCGCAACTCTTTAGGGTAGCAAAGAAAGTGTTTTCTAACCGGATGTGAAAGGGCTGATATATTCAAATTATCACTGGCCGTGGCAATGTCAATTAAGGTGTTGTCCTTTTGCAGAATCTGGATGTTGGTCATTTCAGGTGAATAGGCTTTGTTTTCTAGCTGTTTGCTGAAAATATAATAACTCAATTGATCCTTTGTGAATCCCAATTCCATCAAATTCGATTGGTGATTTTCAATTTCTTTTTTTGAAAAAGAACCTTTTTTTATTTCTACACCCAATAATCGACGCTCAATTAATCGTTTACTTAGGTCAGAAAGGACCTTGTCTGAGTGATTTTGCCACACTTTTACGGAACTTAAAATATCCGAATCGTCGAGATCTGCAAATCGATAAAGTAATTCTGATGAATTTTGGAAGTCATTAAAGTCGACTTCGTTATTCAAAAAATAGTTCAAGGAGGGAGGGGCAAATAATTCAGGGTCCGAAGGGGCTACTTCTTTGGCCCGCTTTAAAATTTGAATTAACATGTGTTCTGCGGCAACTACTGTTTTGTGCAAATACACTTGCCAATACATAATCCTTCGTGCCACCAAGAATTTTTCTATAGAATAGATTCCTTTCGACTCCACCACCAACTTCTCATTCCGAATGTTGAGCATGGAGATAATCCGCTCTGTTCCAACAACTCCTTCAGAAACCCCCGAATAAAAACTATCGCGACTGAGGTAATCAAGCCGATCCATGTCTAATTGACTCGACACCAATTCGTGCAGGTATGGTTTTGGATATGTCCCTTTGAAAATAGCTATGGCCGTATTTAGCTTACCTTTAAATTCCTTGTTTAATTCTTCCATCAGGAGAACAGAAATCATTTCGTGATTTACGTTTTTCGCGATGGCGTACTCCAAGGCATGGGAAAATGGACCGTGCCCAATGTCGTGCAGTAAAATTGCTAATATGGCGCCCTCATATTCTTCTTGGGAAATTTCATTGCCTTTGTGCCTTAGCGAATCGAGTGCTTTGCGCATTAAGTGCATTGCTCCAATAGCATGGTGAAATCGGGTGTGAAGAGCACCAGGGTAAACCATGTGCGTTAACCCCAATTGTTTAATTCGCCTAAGTCTTTGGAAAAAAGGGTGGTCAATAACATCTAAAACAAAAGGAAAAGGGATGGGGATGAACCCATAAATGGGATCATTAAATATCTTTAATTTATTCGAAAGCGGCATAAGGGATAAAGAAACAAAAAACTTGTACCATTTCCGAAGATTTTGCGTTATTGAACCAAACTTGATGAAACTTATGGGAAAGCCAAAAATACTCTGGGCAGATGATGAAATTGATTTGCTTAAACCACATGTACTCTTCTTGGAAGAAAAGGGCTACGAAATGGTGTGTTGTAATAACGGCCTCGATGCCTTCGAAATGGTACAAGAGGGGTATTTTGACTTGGTTATTTTGGATGAGAATATGCCTGGCTTATCGGGTTTAGAAACCTTAGAAAAAATAAAAAACACCCATCCGAATCTACCCATAATCATGATCACGAAAAGTGAAGAGGAAATGATCATGGAAGAGGCGATAGGTTCAAAAATTTCGGATTACCTGATTAAACCAGTAAACCCGAAACAAATATTATTATCCCTCAAAAAGAATCTCGACAACTCCAAGTTGGTTAGCGCAAAAACGAGCAGTGGATACCAGCAAGATTTCCGGAGTATTGGAATGGAGTTGATGGACGTTAACGATTTAGAGGGGTGGCAAGATCTTTTTAGAAAAATGGTAGCCTGGTCTCTGAAATTGCAGGATTCCGATGATAAAGGGATGCTGGAAATTTGGGACATGCAATGGACGGATGCCAATAAGCAGTTTTCCAAATTTATTTCTCGCGAGTACGAGGATTGGATGACCGGTGGTGATGCTGCACCAAATTTGTCGCATAACTTATTAAAACGCAACCTAATTCCTAGCCTGAAGGAGGGCGAAAAGACCACTTTTTTGTTGGTGATTGATAATTTGAGGTACGATCAATGGTTGATTTTGCAACCGCTATTCGAGAAGTATTTCAGGAGTGAGAAGGAAGAGTTGTACACCAGTATTTTACCAACCACCACTCAGTATGCTAGAAATGCTTTGTTTGCTGGATTAACCCCAGCAGAAATTGAACGAAACTTTCCAGATAAATGGGTGGCCGACGATGAAGAAGGTAGTCGGAACTTGCACGAGGAGTTTTTCTTGAACAAACAGCTTGAAAGAGGTGGATTTAAAGGGAAAACGGGGTATTACAAAATCACCAACCACCAAGCAGGTAAAAAAATGGTGGAGCAGTTTTCTCAGATGACTCAAAAGGATTTGGTGACGGTAGTGTACAATTTTGTGGATATGCTAAGCCATGCCAGAACAGAAATGGAAGTGATTCGCGAATTAGCAGACGATGAAGCAGCGTACAGATCTATTACTAAAAGTTGGTTTGAGCACTCTCCATTGTTCGATTTGGTTCGGAAAATAGGAGAAGCGGGGCACCGTTTGGTTGTGACAACGGATCATGGAACGGTTCGGGGTAAGGAGCCTAGCAAGGTAATGGGTTACCGCAACACAACCACTAATCTGAGATACAAACAGGGGAAAAATTTGGATTACAAAAGCTCGGAAGTGCTGGAATGTAAAAAACCCGAAAATTTTGGTTTACCAACGCCTTATTTGAGTTCAAAATATATTTTTGCCCTCGAAAATTATTATTTCGTGTATCCGAATAACTACAATCATTTTGTAAAGTTTTTTAAAGATACGTTCCAGCATGGTGGAGTTTCTTTAGAGGAAATGATGATACCTTACATTGAATTGGTTCCCAGATAAATGAAAGCACGCAAAGTCATTTTGAAATCCCTCGAGGATACCCAAGCGTTGGCAAAGGAGATAGCCAATGAATTAAAAGGTAAACAACGGGGTGTAATTCCATTTTTTGGTGAAATGGGGGCAGGGAAAACAACTCTGATCAGATCTATCATTGAAGAAATGCAAGAAAATGGAGGGGATGTAGAGGTTACATCTCCTACTTATTCTTTGGTAAACGAATATGAATTGAATGGAGTCCAAGTTGCACATTTCGATTTTTACCGGCTAAATGATCCGATGGAGGCTTATGATTTTGGAGTGGAGGAATATTTGGATGGGCCATGGTTGTGTTTCATGGAATGGCCTGAGAAAATTGAAGGGATTCCCTATGATGCAGACTTCTCCTTTTTTTTAGAAGTCGATGAGCAGGGCCATCGGACCTTTGAAGTTCGTGCGTAAAGGGGGCTCGGACTATTTTTATTGAGCGATTAATTGTTTACCTTTAGGTTCAGATAATCGTTTACATGGATCAGACAGGGGATGTAATGAAAATTCTAGCTTCTCAGGCTAGTCTTTTACCACAGGAGGAGTTGGAAAAAGTACAGTTGCTAAACCAGGAATTAGTAATTGGAATACCCAAAGAAACAGCATTGCAAGAAAAACGAATAGCATTAACACCAGACGGTGTGGGGTTGCTAGTTGCAAATGGTCACCAGGTTTTGGTGGAAAGTAATGCTGGAAAAAATGCGGGCTACATAGATAATCAGTATAGCGAGGCTGGAGCCCAGATTTGTTACGATAAGCAAAAAGTATTTGATGCACCTATTGTGCTTAAGGTGGAGCCTCCAAGCATGGAGGAAATTGATTTAATGAAAGGGCAGCAGATGATTATAAGTACTCTTCAGCTGTCGGTTCAACCCAAAGGAATTCTTAAAAAATTAGCGGATAAACGTATTACAGGTGTAGCTTGGAATTACATCGAGGATGAATCTGGAATTACACCTGTGGTAAGAGCAATGGGTGAAATTGCGGGGACATCCTCTATTTTGCTTGCCGCAGAATATTTGGCCCGATTTACAGAAGATACCTGTGGTTCTATGTTTGGTGGGATTACAGGAGTTCCGAGTACGGAAGTTGTAATCCTTGGAGCAGGAACCGTTGCTGAATTTGCTGCATCATCTGCAGTAGGTTTGGGAGCTTCAGTGAAAGTTTTTGATAATTCAACCTACCGCCTCCGCCGTATTAAGAACATAGTTGGCCAGCGTTTGTGGACGTCGATAATTCATCCTAACGAACTGGAAAAAGCATTGAAAGATGCGGATGTGGTTGTTGGTGCATTGCGCCCTGTTTTTGGTAAAACCCCTTGCATCGTTTCAGAAGCAATGGTTCAGAAAATGAAAATTGGCTCGGTAATTATTGATGTTAGTATTGATCAAGGGGGCTGTTTTGAAACAAGCAGAGTTACCAGCCACGATAAACCGTTTTACAAATGCCATGATGTTGCACATTATTGTGTTCCGAACCTAACCAGTAGGGTAAGTCAGACTGCTTCCCGGGCCTTGAATAATATTTTTGCTCCTTTATTAGTGAAGGTTGGAAATGCTGGTGGTGCTGCGAAATTAATTGCTCAAGATTGTGGTTTCAGGCAAGGTGTTTATATGTACAGAGGAACATTAACCAACGAAACCTTAGGTCAGGTTTATCATTTGCCATCCAAAAACTGGGATCTTCTTTTGCCTGGTCTGTAACTAAACTTTGTGTTATTCTTCTAGAAACGGAGCGGAATAAACATCATTTTTTCTCTTAGGTTTGTGCCATGAAATTTTGGTATCGATTACGCGTGTATTTAGTTGGGGTAGGAATTGGGATTGTTTTGGTTTTTTTCTTTTTTAAGGACAGAACCTCAGTTTTAACATCCTGGACACCCAACAACAGAATAATGCTGGAGTTGGTTGAAAAAAAGGTGATGGATAATCCGGCTTGGAAGTGTTTCAATTTCTGTTTAGAGGTGGATGACGTAAACGCCTTTTATTCCACAGGGGATGTTCGGTTCTCCGAATCCCAAACAAAAATCAACCCTCGGGTTTACAAAGTGCTTTTTTCAAAGAGCGACAACCACCACGTAGAAATGGAGTTTGTAATGCGCGATAGCACGGTGGATCTTACTGCTATGAAAGCATTGGACTTTCAGGTGGAATGTGATTGTCTCTAGGAGAAAGCTCTTACAAATTGAAATTATTTCCTTAGTGTTTTGGTTGGCCCACGTCATTTAATGTTGATTGCTTAAACCAAGGAATGGTTATGCCTATGATTTTGGTGCAACCAAAAATGCAATAACCATTTTATTTGCCCTGTCGTATATGTTGTTGGGGATTTAGTGGGGGCGCCAAATTTTACGCCCCCACTAAATACCCAACACAGGAAATAATACAATGGGAAAATATAACAACAAATACGGCCGTGTATCCACCCGTTTATCAAGTTGGGACTATGGTTCCAATGCATTGTATTTTGTGACCATTTGCTGTTATAAAAGGGTCAGCTTTTTTGGGGACATATCTAATGGAACAATGGTTCGATCCGAAATTGGGGATATGATAGAAAAATATTGGTTGGAAATACCCCAACATTTTCCATTTATGATTCTACACAACCCCCATCACAACCCAAAAATCGTTTTGGTCCGCAATCCAAAAATTTGGCGTCCATAATCCGTGGATTTAAAATTGGGGTAACCAAAAATGCCAGGCAAATCAATGTTGAATTTGCCTGGCAATCTCGTTTTCATGATCACATTATCCGCAATCATATCATCGGATTTCTAATTATATATTCACCAATCCTATCCGTTGGAAAGAGGGTTAGTTTCAATCTCCATTTTCATCTATCCAATCTGCACCAAAGCCTTCTCAAACCGAACTAAGCAATCTTCTAGTATTTCTGGAGTGTGGGCTTTGGAGATAAATCCAACTTCATAACCAGAAGGCCCCACATAAATTCCGTGTTCCAATAAGGCATGAAATAATCGGTTGAAGAAATCCATCATTCCTCCATCAATTTGGTCGGCACTTATTATTCTGTTTTTCCCTGGACGCATCCAGAAAATGCTTCCTATATGAATAAATGTTGCATCTACATTGTGCTTCTCTAAAAGTGCATTTAACCCGGCAACATAGGTTTTTGTTTTTTGCTCCAGGTGTTTGTAGAAATCAACTTCCAGGCATTCTTTGATCTGAGCAACTCCGGCTGCCATAGCAAGTGGGTTACCCGAAAGTGTCCCCGCTTGGTACACGGGTCCAAGTGGTGAAATAATGTCCATGATTTCGGCCTTTCCTCCATAAGCTCCTACCGGAAGTCCACCACCAATAATTTTTCCATAACTCACAATGTCTGGAGTTATTCCGTAGTATTCTGCAGCTCCACCAAAGGCAATTCTGAATCCACTTATCACCTCATCAAAAAACAAGAGACTTTTTTCCGCGGTACAAATATCTCTTAGGAATTGTAAGAAATCAAGGTCTTGGAGAAGTAGCCCATTGTTTGCAGGAACCGGTTCAATAATAATACAGGCAATGTCGTCCTTGTATTTAGCAAAAGCGTCTTCAACAAGTGATTTATCACCCAAAGGAAGTACAATAGTCTCCCCTGCAAAAGCTTCAGGAACACCGGCGCTACTGGAAGTACCCATGGTAGCTAATCCAGACCCAGCTTTTACCAACATCGAATCAACATGACCGTGGTAACAACCTTCGAATTTAATCACCTTGTTTTTCCCTGTAAATCCTCTAGCAACACGCAAAGCAGACATTACAGCCTCGGTTCCGGAGTTTACAAAACGCACTTTATCAACGTGGGGAAGGGCATTTAATATTAATTCACCCAATTCGTTTTCTTCTGAAGTTGGAGCCCCAAAAGAGGTTCCCTTCTCAAGCACATCTGAAACCGCTTTTTTAACAGATGGCGCGCAGTGGCCAAGAATTAATGGACCCCATGACCCACAAAAATCAATAAACTCGTTCCCATCAACATCCCAAACTTTACAACCTTCACCTTTGGCCATAAATCGGGGAGTTCCTCCCACAGAACCAAATGCTCTTACCGGAGAATTTACTCCACCAGGGAACAATTTCTGGGCTTGTTCAAAAAGGGCTTCGGATTTTAAAGTATTGGTTTGCTTAGTACTTGTAGACATATTAGTATTCTATTGTGTTTGCCTTCTTAAGTCTTCTTTACTTTCGAAAGAATGTATTTACTTTGTGAAGAGTGCAAAAGTAAATAAAACTATGGCTTTTCAGAATACATTGGCATTTGCCCAATCCAAGGATGAACAGGATCCATTAAGGTCTTTTCGATCCGAGTTTAACTTTCCTAACGTGAATGGGAAACAGGTGATTTATTTCACCGGTAATTCATTGGGCCTTCAACCAAAAGAATCGGCAAAAGCGGTTCAGAAAGAATTGGATAATTGGGCAAACTTGGCAGTGGAAGGTCATTTTTATGCAGAAACTCCTTGGTGGAACTACCACCAAATTCACAAGGAAGCAAGCGCATACTTGGTGGGAGCAAAGCCGGATGAGGTGTGTGTAATGAATACCTTATCAGTAAACATTCACCTGTTGATGGTCAGTTTTTACAGGCCTACCAAAGAACGGTACAAGATTATTTGCGAAGGGAAGGCGTTTCCGTCTGACCAGTATATTTTGGAAACCCAGGTGAAGCACCACGGTTTTAATCCCGATGAAGCAATTTTAGAGGTGAACCCTGCAAAAGGAAGCCAATTGATGCGGACCGAGGACTTTCTGGAGTTAATTGAAAAGCAAGGGGATGAGATTGCCTTGTTGATGGTAGGTGGAGTAAACTACTACACTGGGCAACGGTTAGATATGAAAACCATAACCAAGGCTGCAAAGGCGAAAGGCATTGTAGTTGGTTGGGATTTGGCACATGCGGCTGGTAACATTGAGTTGGAATTGCACGATTGGGGCGTAGATTTTGCATCGTGGTGTACCTATAAGTATATGAACTCTGGACCTGGGAGTTTGAGTGGGGTTTTTGTTCACGAGCAATATGCAGATAGGCCTGATTTAAATCGCTTTGCCGGTTGGTGGGGCTATGATCAGGAAACGCGATTTCTGATGGAGAAAGGCTTTAAGCCTATGAAAGGGGCAGATGGATGGCAATTGAGTAATGCGCCTATTTTGGCTTTGGCTCCTCATTTACCTGCATTGGAACAATTTCAGAGAGCAGGTAAGGACAGGCTTTTTAAAAAGCGAGATGATATAACTGCTTACTTAGAATATGTGTTGGAATGCATTTCAGAAGAAAGCAAAGGTGTGAAATTTGAAGTGCTTACTCCTCGGAATCCAGAAGAAAGAGGGACTCAGCTAAGTGTATTTATTCACGGAAAAGGAAAGGAAGTATTTGATACTTTAATGAAGGAAGGTGCAATAGTAGATTGGCGGGAGCCAAATGTAATCCGATGTGCACCGGTTCCATTGTATACCTCGTATGAGGATATTTACCAGTTTGGTCAGATTCTAAAAAAGGCAATAGCATAATGTTTTGGTTTTTTGGAGTTTTATTGGTGGGAATTGTAACCATACGCTTGTTTAGTAGAACGGCGAAGAAACCACCAAAGGATAGCTCGTATTTTAAGAACGATTACGAAAAGTGGAGGCGTTAATTTGGGTGAGAAAATAGCAGTTGTAGGAGCCGGAATGGTCGGGTGTGTTCAAGCTATTAGTATGGCTAGGCGGGGTCACGACGTGTGTGTGTTCGAAAAAAGGAAAGACCCGGATAACGAGGATTACCGCGAAGGGAAATCCATTAATATGGCTCTTTCGGATCGGGGATTTCGCATTCTAGATCAACTAGGTATCGGTGATGAAATTCGCGAGTTAGCTATTCCCATGTACGGCCGCATGATGCATCAGTCTAATGGCTCCTTGGTTGAACAAGCCTATGGTGTAGGAGGTCAGGCTATTTATTCCATATCGAGGTGGGCTTTGAACAAGCATTTAATTGGTCTTGCCCGAAATACAGAAAACGTTCAGTTTGCTTTTGAAGAAAGGTGTGTTGACCTGAAGCTGCCTGAGAACGAAATGAAATTTGTTTCCCCAAAAAGGGAAGGAATAAAAACGGAAATTTTTGATCGCATATTTGGTGCCGATGGGGCTTATAGTTCCATCCGATCTCGTTTGCAGAAAATAAATCGCTTTAATTACTCGCAGTCCTTTCTGGATCATGGGTATAAAGAGTTGACTATGCCGGCCAAAGCAAACGGCAGGCCAGCAATGGCTTCCAATGTTTTGCATATATGGCCACGGGGGGAATATATGCTTATAGCACTTCCAAATAAGGACGGTTCTTTTACTTGTACTTTGTTTTTGCCTTTTGAGGGAGAAAACTCCTTTGAGGGGATTCAAAGTGAGCAGGATTTAGTGGCTTTTTTTGATGCCAACTTTTCGGATGTACTTCCATTGATGCCAACTTTGATGGAGGATTATTTTTGCAATCCACCAAGTTCATTGGTAACCATTCAGTGTTCCCCTTGGAACTATCAGGATAAGGTCCTTCTTATGGGTGATGCTGCTCACGCAATAGTGCCATTTTATGGGCAAGGTATGAACTGTGGATTGGAGGATGTTTTTACCTTCAATGAATTGCTGGATAATTCGGATAATAATTGGGAGGATGCCATTCAACATTTTGGTAAAGCTAGAAAAAAGGATACGGATGCAATTATGGCTCTAGCTCTTGGCAATTTTCATGAAATGTGCTCCAAAACGGCGGATCCGCAGTTTTTGCTCCGGAAAAAAATGGAGGCTTTATTAGCGAAGCAATTTCCAACCACGTGGATACCCTTATACTCTAGGGTTACATTCAGCTCTGAGCCCTATTCCCATGCGAAATTATGGGGTGAAATCCAGGAGAGTATTATGGATGAGGTTATGCGTTTAAATAAGATTGAGGAGCGTTGGAATAGCACAGAAGTTTTGAATTTTGCAATACAACAATGGAATGAAAAAATTACTGATTAATCTTTTGTTGTTGGTTCCGTTTTTTGCGGCGGCCCAACACATGAAACCCATTTTTAATCCACAAGCCAATTTCCCAAAGGGGGGATGGTACGGAGATTTAATGGCCACCCAATTGAACTTTACGGGATCTGAAAGCGAGAACCCATCTGTTGGTTTAAGTAATGTGAAAGGGAAAACTGGATTTGGTTTAGGTATTGGACGTTTCAATTATTTTGTTGGAGGAATTGTTATTGACTATATGAGTTATGGCCTGAAGTATTCGCAATACTCGGCCAAAGCTGATTTTAATGGTGATGGAGTAAGCTGGTCCTATCAGAGTGGCCGCTTCGAAATAGACCTTGGAAAGGAAATTCAGCCCTGGAATTATTTCATGTTTCTACCTTATGTGAAGTTAGAAACGGATTATACAATATCGTCTGGAGATTCCCTTGGAATAGCTGTTTTACAGGGAGTTGAGCCTAAGGGGGATTTGGACTTAAGGGCTGCCATTGGATTGGGGATGGCCTATAAATTTAATGGGGAATGGTTAGTGATGCCATACGGTCATTATTATTTTTTCAGGGATCAGGGTGATTTATTGAATGATGTTGATGCAATTGCTAGCCAATGGATCCAATGGGAAGTGGGTGTGAAATTTCTTTGGCATAAACCAAAATCGGGTGTAACGTGTGATATCCCAAAGGATAAAGTAAACCTGAATAGGAAAGGTCGTAAGCGAAAGGTGAAGTTGTATTAGGGGATTTGTGGTATAGAAATTTCCTTGTTGTATTATCCTCATACGTCCGAGGGTTGGCGATTATTTTGCGGAATAGTAACTTGTTGAAGTGCATTTGAAATGACCAATTCAATCATAAAAAGAACGTTTAATACTCCAATTGGAAAAGTTGTTTGTGAATTGATAAGCAGCTCATCTGACATAGAAGAAATTGGTGCTAAGGAGTATGATAATGGAAGTTCAATTTCCTATAAAATAGGTGGGTTCAGAATTGAATTAATTGAATTTAAAATCAAACTACCGCTATACAATGGAGAGACTGTTGAGGATTCAAATGGATGGATTTGGAGAATAGAGAAAATTCAAGAAAATAGCGAAAACCTGAGATTGGGTTGTGTTCTAACCGACTATCCCGAGAATGTGGATTTCGACAAGGCAACTGGAGAGAATTTGGATGCGATTGAAGCGAGTGATGACTGTTGGATTATGCATATCGGAACGGAAGATGGTGAAATCCTCAACTCAAGAGCAGGATCCAATGATGGGTTTCCTGAGCGATTAAAAAGCAAGACTGATTTCTATCAGACAATTACCAAAATGCTCAAAGAAGGATTTGAAACAGAAATTCCTGAACTAAGAATTGGTGAAGAAATTCACATTCAATATTTATCAGCCTTTGACAAGAAAAATAGTGATTCCGTAAATACTTGGCTTGCGGTTGACGCATTTAAAAGGAACCTTGAAAATTGGATTGGAATTTGATGGAAAAAGAAAAAAAACTAAATCAACACTTATAAGCAGTGCCTTTCCAGATCTCCCCATAGCCTAAAAGTCAGTAAGGGGATGGCCTTTTGAGCCATCCCCTTACAAAAATATTGTTACTGTATTATCATGTTTAGAATGCCATTTCCACTTGGAATCTGAATAAAAACACATCATCCGTACTGTTTTCCTGAATCAAGGAGAAATCACTTTGTACTTTTAAACTATGACCTACAATGTATTTGGATAAGCCCAAGGTGTATTGGTTTATCTCATTATTGTTGGTTATTTTTTCTGGAGTTATTAAGGTGTATCTCCCGGCTAGCTCCCAGTTGGATTTAAATAAATATCCCAATTGTGTGTTTACAGCTGTTCCGGTATAAAAGGACTCCATGAATATATTATTGGTGTCCAAGATTGCCGCAGAACCATTTGTCGCTTTTTTATCAGCGTATTCAGCCATAATTGAAAGTCCTTTATACTTAAACATCATATCTGCAAACACGGCAGATAGGTTTCTGCTTTCACTTAAGAAATCTCCAAGTTGTCCCCTGGATTTTACGGCCTTGTTGTTGTAGTCATAGGTAACCCCAACTGCTAGTTTTGGCTTTTTTTCTCTTTTTAAATCGCTACTGAAGTAATCCCCTTTACCGCTGAATTTCCCAAAAGGAAGAAATTCTATTCTCCCGGTATAATCATGTCCTTCACTAGATCCTGTGAATTGCCTTCCTTCTCCCACGGAGATAGATCCCATTTCTCGGATTACCATACTCCCGATTTTAAAATGGTGCCTAAGCTGAACTCCTTTATCCCGGTCTATATTAAACTTAGAGTTTAGCATGGAACGATCTACAAACTGAAGTGCTTGAGAAGAGATTACACGTTCGCGGTTACCGGGTAATTTTGTTTGTCCAAACCAAAGTTGGAAATTTCCGGAGAAATTCCATTTAACAACGGCATCCAAAACCCGACCACTAATTACATCAAACTCTATTTTGTAAACCAACTTTGGAGAAAATGCAAACCCATCAAATTTGAGTCTTGCTCGCCTTAGATTAATCTTGTCAGTATAAGAAGGATCCGCACTATTTATATATTGACCATCAAACCGATTTTGCATCCGGGTGCTGAACTTCATGGAGAATGAAGAGTCTTGCGCCACTATTCTAATTCCTTTTCCGAAAATGTTATTTGTGAGATCTTGAGATTTCACAATGGAAATGTTGCTTATGAAGAACAACGCTGTTAGGAATATTGTTGTTAATGCCTTTGTTTTAATAGCCATAATATTTGGTAGATGTCAGTTTCATTATTGCGTGGCAAAACTACATTAGCTTATTCAAACTGAAATTTAAAGACCTGTTACGGAATTGTTAAACCTTAAGTTGGCGTTTGGGGAAACAATTAACATTGCCTTAATGTAGTGTTGATGTAAACTTTTAATTGGAAGGTTGTCGCAATAGATCAAAGGAATTCCACAGGTGATTTTAGTAGGAATACTTAGCTTCATGCCGGTGTTTTTCTATTTGTGTTGTTTTGTTCCCATGCTTTGTCGCTATGGCTTCCCCCAGTTTTATGAAATTGTTTTGAATTCTTGATATCCTGAACTTGAGATTGGGGTTGATGAACCCGTCCCCGGGCAGGTTCATCGAGCGTGTTTCTATCTAATTTTCCCCTCCCAATATCATGGGATTGTCTGGTATTCCAAAATTCCCGAACTTGAGATTGGGGATGAGGGTCTCGACCCCGGGCAGGTCC
>JBLHJD010000059.1:0-13819 GCA_047618705.1 Luteibaculaceae bacterium | reverse complement strand
ATGTGCGGATAACCCTGATGCTTTTTATCGAGCATCACTTCCGTTAATTCATACACAAACTTCTCCTGGGTGGGAGTTGCTTTTTCCCAAAAGGGCTCAAACTCTTCGCGGAATAATTTCGATTTTTCGCCGGATCCAATGGCAATTTTACTTTCCACATAATCCAAGAACTTCTTTTTCTCCTGTGGAAATGGTGCATTTTGGGCCCAAGTCCCAAAACCCATAAATAATCCTAGAATCAATAATAATATCCGCTCCATAACTATACCCGCTTAAATTTTAACAATGCCCATCCCCTCAAAACTATCTCGTCCACATGAACAAAACCAATTTCTGCGAACTTTATTTTAAGTGATTCGATATCCGAATCGAAAAATCCGCTGAGCCACAGTTGGCCCTCGTCGGCTATATTTTTCCAAAAATCCGAACTCATGTCCACCAACACATTTTTATTGATGTTCGCTAGGATCAAATCCCATTTTGTATTCGGGATCACCTCTTTTCCACCACACAACCACGTTCCGCCTTCCACGGCGTTATTTGCCGCATTTTCTATGGCATTTTCGATGGCATGTTCCTCAATTTCAATTCCACAAATGGATTTAGCACCCAGTAAGCGAGCTAAAATGGCCAACACACCAGTTCCACATCCCATGTCCAGCACTGCCTTCCCCGCCAAATCTTCCCGAATTAGTTGAGAACACATCAAAAAAGTGGTTTCATGGTGCCCTGTTCCAAAGGACATTTTGGGTGCAATAATAATTTCCTTTTTTCCTGGAATAGGGGGATGAAAAGGGGCTCTAATTCGCCACGTTTCATCAATTTCAATGGGTTCGAACTGGCTCTCCCATTGAGCATTCCAATTTTGGAAAGGAATGTGGGTTTGTGAATAGGTCACCGAAAGAACACCGGTATATCTGGCCAACAGTTCCTCTAATTTATCCTTCATAAACAAGGGACAAGGCACATACGCCTTTACTCCATTGTCCGTATCAACAAAACTATCGAAATCCAATTCTGCCAATTCTGTTACCAAAATATCTCTCCCTGGATACAGGGGTTCAATGGCGCAATCCAATTCAAAATACTCCATTAAAAGCAGTTGGTTAAATCCAAGAAATCTACTGACTTTAGACTAGCACCACCAATTAGGCCACCATCTACATTGGGCTTGGAAAAAATCTCTTCCCCATTGGCCGGATTGCAGGATCCGCCGTACAAGATATTCACTCCGTTTCCACAGTTATCGTCGTATTGCTCGCTGATCCAATTTCGGATAGCTGCATGCATTTCTTCGGCCTGATCCGCCGTGGCTGTTTCGCCAGTACCTATAGCCCAAATTGGTTCGTAGGCCAGAATTAATTTGGTCATGGCATTGGAATCTACATTATCCAAAGCCTTTTTACATTGCTTCAAAACGGTGGCAATATGCTTCCCGCTTTTCCGATCTTCCAACTTCTCACCAATACAGACAATCGGGACAATTTCTTCCTTCAGTAAAGCATGTACCTTTTTGTTTACATCTTCATCGGTTTCTCCAAAATATTGCCGTCTTTCTGAATGCCCAACGATACAATACCCCACATTAATGGAGGCCAACATACCGGCACTAATTTCGCCGGTATAAGCGCCGCTTTCTGCGTAATGGCAGTTTTGCGCAGCCAACTTAATGGAGTTTAATTTTATGCTTTTAAATTCCGATAGGTACAGGGCTGGAACAGCCAAAATTACTTTAACCTCCGGATTAATTTTATCGGAAAATTCAATGGCTTGCACCAAATCCTTGGCTTCCCGATAGGTTTTGTTCATTTTCCAGTTTCCAGCTAATACTTTTCCTCTCATTTTAAACTTGCTTTTACCCGTGGATCCAGGGTCATGTATAAAATATCTACGATAATGTTAATTCCAATAAATATGGTCGAAAAAAACAAGACTAAGCCTACAATTACAGGCTGATCTTCCCGCTCCAGGGCTTCAAAAATTTCCAAGCCCAGGCCTTTCCAACCAAAGATGAACTCAATAAAAACAGCCCCAGCTAACAAAGAAGCCAACCAACCCATTGCCGTGGTAAGGATGGGATTTAACGCATTGGGGAGGGCGTGTTTTACCAGCGCCCTATTTTCCGAAAGGCCCTTGGATAATGCTGTCAGGAAATAGGGTTTGTTTTGCTCCTCCAATATACTACTTTCCGATAATTGAAAAAACACAGAAAGGGGTCTGATTGCCAGAGTAATTAGCGGCAACCAAAGGTTCCTTACCGCCCACACTTCTCCCTGAAATGGGTCTATTTCCACAAGGGAGCCAAAAAAGGCTAAACCCGTGCCTGGAAGTACTAACATCCAACCACCTTGCGGCAAAATGGACCCCATTACCAAGGCGGCCAAACAGCCAATTAGGAATAAATCCAATGCTCCCCATTCCTGCTTCCAAAGGACGAACAATGGCAACACTAAAATGGGATAAAACAGGGGGATTTCATGGAACCACAAATACGCGCCTAAAAAAGCAATCAGCATGGCCATAAAAAAACTAGGGAAGGCCATCCCTCCAATGGACAAAACGCCCATTAATTTGGGGAATAAAGCTTTGGGCTTCGCCAACTTCCACACCGCCAAAACCACTCCACCAATCAATGCCAACAAAATGCTTAGGAAAGCCAAAACGGCCGTTTCAAAAAAACTTTCGGCAATGATCTGATTAACACTTTGTTTGGTCTGGAAAGATTTCCCTAAAAACGGCACCTTCAGTGCTACAGACCAGCATTCAGTGTTGATAAAACGCCATCCGTTGTAATCCCATTTCCAAGAAAAGCCAGGACTGGTGGTATGTACAGAAATGGGGGAAACTTGGTTTAAATAGGCCCCAAATCGATACAGGGTGGAATGATCCAAAAGTAATTCTGCCCGGATATTGGCTAAGGTTTGTTCATCTCCTCTTTGCCCCCCCAACATCCTACTCGGATCTGAGCTGGACAAGGAGAAAATAAAAAACACCAAACTTAAGACCCCCAGTAGGACCAAAAAACCATCCCTTATTCGTTTCCCTATGAAACGAAACACTACAGGGCTGCTTTTAGTTCCTCAAATTTAGGCAAAGCAGTATTCGGGTATTTCCCTTTTACTACTCCTTTTTTCACCAACATTAAACCTGGGTTAGACCGGATAATGGTTTTTAATACTATCCCATCCGAAGTATAGTATTCCACGTACGAATCCGTTTCCTGCTTAAAATGCATCACCTCTTCATTTATGGACGCCGTTAAACCAATAACACGCCATCCTTCCATTATGGCTTCTTTGTAAAGCTCATTAATTTTGGCTTGGGGTCCTTTTTTGGCTTTATTAATATCATACGAAATCACAAAAAGGATGGGTTCTTCGGCATTGAGTAGTTGCTCTGAAATCTCCTCATCCATTGAATTCTGAATGGCAAAATCGTGAATAGGTGGTTCATATCCGTCTTTCACTTTATAAGAATCTCCAATTGCTTCCACAAAATCCCACTCTCCCCACATTTTTTCATTCATATACACATCAGATCCTACTTCTTTTAGTTCCCCTGTGTTTTTGTTTTTCAAGGAATATAAGGTCGCATAAACAGGTGCATCCAAACCTAATTCCTCGGCCGATTTCATCCCTTCCGAGATACTCTTTCCTGTGGCATAAGGTCTAAAGTCGCGCAGTGGTAAATAGTAAAAAGTATGCGCTGTAAACAACAAAGTTAAAACACCTGAAACCACAATGGAACCGGAAGTTTCAGCAGGTTTAAACTTCTGCAGAAGTAAAACAACAAGCATGGTTAACACCGAAAAAACAACCGGAAACCACCAACCGATTACTCCGACAGAAAACCCAAGTATTGCCAACAAACTAAGCACACTAAGCACAATAGCTTCCTTGCCTTTGGATGGCTCAATTTTATTCTTAAAAACAAACAAAATCAACACAAAAAACAGAAGTACCACATCCTTGGTAAAACTCTCCCAAGGGGTCAGCTTAAGGGCATCTCCAAAACAACCACAATCGGTTACTTTGTTAAAATAGGCGGAGTAAAAGGTAAGCCAGGTAAAAAAGGCGATCATGCCCAACAACACCAAACTTACTTGCTTCATTTTCTGACCAAAAATGACCGCAAATCCAAGCAAAACTTCCACGATGCATATTCCAAAAGCGATATGCCAAGAAAAAGGAATCAAGAATTCCATATTCAGCACGGCTGGCTCAAAATACTCGGTCAGTTTATACGAAAACCCCAGCGTGTCATTGGCCTTTATTAGTCCGGAAACTATAAATAAAGAACCAACCAATAATCTTGAAAAGTGAATTAGGTATTTCATAATCTAAGTAGTTTCGTTTAATCGTATTAGTGCAAATAAAGCGTAATTCGCCATGTCCATATATCCCGCATCAACCCCTTCAGAAACCAGGGTTTTTCCTTGCTGGTTCTCAATTTGCTGGATGCGGAGCAATTTCATTAAAATTAAATCAGTAAGACTAGAAATCCGCATTTCTCTCCAGGCTTCGCCATAGTCGGTATTCTTTTTCACCATCAGATCCTCAATGGCTTGTTTCCATGTCTCATACCGTGCAATGGCTACGGTGGGATCCATGTTCCAACTTCCGGTACCTTGGTCTTCCCACTGCACCAAAGCCATAACGCAGTAATTAACAATGGCTACATACTCTTCCTCTATGCCTTCCCCTACTTCGGAGTACCCGTTTTCCTCCAAAGTCCGGATACGCATGGCTTTTATGAATATCTGGTCTGTTAGGGATGGTAAACGCAAAATACGCCACGCAGTACCATAGTCAATGGTCTTTTTTTCGAAAAGTTGAAAACATCTTGAAAAACAAGACCGAAATTCAGGCAGCGTTTTTGGATTCATGTGAACTTATTTACCAATTTTGAACGAAAATAACAGGAAATGAACAGGACTACCATAAATATTGACGGAAAATTATTAACCATTACCAACGGTCTTATTTTGGGAATCCTAAATGCCACCCCCGACTCCTTTTTTGAAGGAAGTAGAATTGACGACCAAAGCCTGCTACACCAAGCCGAAAAGCACATTTCTGAAGGGGCGGACATACTAGACTTGGGCGGTTTTTCCTCCAGGCCGGGTGCTAAATTTATTTCCCGCGAAGAAGAAGCTGCTCGGCTGATGGGAAAAATAAAAACCATCAAACACCATTTCCCCAACACGCCCATTTCAGTGGACACCTTCCGTTCCTCGGTAGCCAAAATGGCGGTAAACGAAGGAGCATCCATCATCAACGACATTTCAGGTGGAAATTTCGACCCAGCAATGTGGCCTACTATTGCTGAACTGCAAGTTCCATTTATTGCCATGCACTGCGAAGGAACCCCAGAAAACTTGCACCCAGTTATGGACTACGAAAATCTGCTGAAACACGTGTACAAACGGTTTACTGAAATGGATTTAATGGCGTGCGAATTGGGGATTTCGGACCTCATTATTGATCCGGGATTTGGTTTTTCAAAGTCGAAGGCAGAAAATTTTGAAATCCTGCACAACTTGGATTTTTTCAGTCCAATTAACCGCCCTTTAATGGTGGGCGTTTCCCGGAAAAGGATGACCTGGAAAACGCCAACCGATGGCGCAGAACAGGCCTTAGAGGGAACAATTGCAGCACACGCTATTGCTGCTACCCAAGGTGATTTCCTCTACCGGGTTCATGATGTAAAAGCCATGAAGGATGTGTTAAACAAGGCGCAATCCACGGAAAAAACAGCATAAAAAAACCACGTCCAAAGTTGGACGTGGTTTTTATGTAATAGTTAATATCAATTAGCTTCTAAGTTCTTCGAGCTGCGATTGGTAGGTGGAATTTTTGAGGTACTCATCATAAGTACACATTTTATCCAACATTCCGTTTTTGGTAATGAAGATTATCCGGTTGGCCACAGTCTGAATAAATTCGTGGTCATGGCTACTAAAGATAATGGCTCCTTTGTAGTCTTTTAAGCCGTTGTTAAACGCCGTAATCGACTCCAAATCCAAGTGGTTGGTTGGTTCATCCAAAAGCAAGACGTTCGGGTTTTCCAACATCATTTTGGATGCCATACACCGCACTTTTTCTCCCCCAGACAAAACAGTACACTGTTTTAAGGATTCTTCACCTGTAAACAGCATTCTACCTAAGAAACCACGAACAAATGTTTCATCCTTTTCTACGGAATACTGGCGTAACCAATCTACCAGATTGTAATCCAAATCAAAGAACGGTGCATTATCTACAGGGAGGTAACTCCTTTTGGTGGTTACACCCCAATTTACTTCACCAGAATCGGCTTGTTTTTCCCCTGCCAGTATATCAAACAAAGAATGAATAGCCAAACTATCGTCAGAAATCAAGGCTACTTTATCGCCTGGATTAAGCACAAAATCAATGTTTTTAAACACGGTTTCCCCGTCCTGAATTTTCGACAAACCGGTTGCCGTTAAAACCTGATCTCCCAATTCCCGTTCCATGTCGAACATGATGGCTGGGTATTTTCTGGAAGACGGTTTAATCTCGTCCAGGTTAATTTTTTCCAACAACTTTTTACGGCTGGTTGCCTGTTTGGATTTGGAAGCGTTGGCGCTAAAACGGGCCACAAATTCTTGCAATTCCTTTTTCTTATCCTCTGCTTTTTTGTTTTGTTGAGCGCGTTGTCTTGAGGCAATTTGAGACGTTTCGTACCAGAAAGTGTAGTTTCCGGTGTACTGACTAATTTTTCCAAAGTCGATATCCACGATGTGGGTACACACCATGTCCAAAAAGTGCCTATCGTGGGAAACAACAATTACGGTATTCTTAAAATCGGCCAAGAAATTCTCCAACCATTGGATACTTTTACGGTCCAGGTGGTTGGTAGGTTCATCGAGTAGCAGAATGTCAGGATTTCCGAAAAGGGCTTGTGCTAAAAGCACTTTCACCTTGTCTTTCCCTTCCAAATCTTTCATCAATTTGTCGTGATCTGCAGGAGTAATTCCCAAACCGCCCAACAAATCTCCGGCATCGGATTCGGCATTCCACCCATCCATTTCGGCAAAGTCGGCCTCTAGTTCACTGGCGCGTATCCCATCTTCCTCCGAAAAATCTTCCTTAGCGTATACAGCTTCTTTTTCTTCGATGATTTTCCAAAGTGTGCTATGCCCGCGCAAAACGGTTTGTAGCACTGGGAATTCATCAAAAACGTAATGATCCTGTTTTAAAACGGCCATCCTGGAACCAGGTTGGATTTCAAAACCACCAATAGTTGGGTCTTGTTCCCCACTTAAAATTCTTAAAAAGGTTGATTTCCCAGAACCATTGGCTCCAATAAGTCCGTAACAATTCCCGGGGGTAAATTTCATGCTCACTTCGTCGAACAATACCCGTTTATTAAACTGAAGACTTAAATTATTTACTTGGATCATTCCTCAATGCTTGATTTGATTCGCTTTTCCATTAACTTTGCCTCGAAACCTGAAAAATAAAATTCGATTATGGAATCAAATGATAAAAACCAAGCCGCAATTGCTGGGCCCGTTGTTATCGCTCTAACAATATTTACAATTATTGTTTTGAGCATTTATTTTATGATTTAAGGCATAAAATAAAGGGCGGTTTATCCGCCCTTTTTCATTTACGCAATGATCGTTAATTTGATCATTTTATCTCCCTGATTTACCCCATCGATCAGATCCAATCCTTCAACCACTTTACCAAAACACGTGTGTTTTCTGTCTAAGTGCGCTGTGTTATTTCTGCTGTGGCAGATAAAAAACTGGCTTCCACCTGTGTTTTTTCCGGCGTGTGCCATCGACAAAACTCCTTTGTCATGAAACTGATTTTCACCATCCAATTCACAATCAATACTATATCCTGGTCCGCCAGCACCTGTTCCGTTTGGACAACCACCTTGGATCACAAAATCAGGAATTACCCGGTGAAAAGTAAGTCCGTCGTAATATCCCTTTTCGATTAGATCAACAAAGTTTTTCACTGTTTTTGGAGCGTCTTTTTCGAATAACTCCACGGTCATATCCCCTTTTTCGGTACTAATAACTGCTTTCATGCTTGAATTTTCGGCAAAATTACAACCTTTTAGAGGAAATATGAATGAAATAGGGGCTTTTCTACCTTATAGGTGTACGGGATATTTGGGAATCCTCGCTTGTGTTGATTTATGAATGCGGGAATGATGTTATTTTTTTGTAAAATCGTACCACCAATTAAATGTACCATGTCAAAAAAAATTATCCTAAAATCACTTTTTCTATTTTTTGCTGTTGCTTTTACCCAAACAGGTATTGCTCAATATAAAAATGCGAGTAACAACTTAACCTGGGGCGCCCAAGGAAAACTGTGGTTTTTTGCACCCGGATTCGACGAACCTTTTGTTGGTGGTGGATTGGGCTTTACCATGGACTTCCACGAGAAAATTTTATTCTCGGCAGATGTAAACTACTACTCCACTTATGTGGACTCTATTACCCGGTATGCGCAACCCAAGGTAAACGACAAAATAGACGAAGATCGGGTGCGTATTGGACGTAACCAAGGATTAATTGAACTTACCGGGGACTTTAAGTTTTTTCCGGCACACACTATTTTCGACGATTTTGGATTTTTCTTGTCTACTGGAGTTACCTTTGCCTACGTAAACATCGAAAACGATATTCGACCTTTTAATTCCGTGGAATACGAGCTTTCGCCAAGTATCGCAGATGCCGAATCCGTATTTGGGGTATACTTTAATCCTGGAGTTGGATTTCAATTTAAACTGGGGCAATTGGGAATAATATTGCAAGGGGGTTACGGGCTATTGGGTATGGAGTTCGGAGAAACAACAACAGACTTTAAGCTCCCCCAAAACTTACATGCTTCACTCGGTTTTCGTTACGTTCCGGGAAAAAAATCGTTTATTCGCCGCTAATTTTCTACCGGAGTATGCCACTAATTACACTTCAAGTACTTATTGATCACGAAGAGGACGTGTTCAGACGAATTTCCATTGATACAAGCAACACTCTAGAGGAGTTGCACTTGGCAATTCTACATGCTTTTAACTTCAATGGTGACCAGATGGCCTCCTTTTTTCAGAGTGATGAAAACTGGGAAAAAGGGGAAGAATTTGCCCTGATGGCCATGGACGAAAAAACCAATAGCATGGCTGACACCACTGTAGAGTCCTTAAGTTTAACCAAGGGAAGCCGGATGCTTTATGTGTACGACTTTTTGCGCATGTGGTGTTTCTACATCGAAGTCCTCGACCTTAAAAAAGGTTCCCAAGAATTTCCCATTACCGAATATTCCTTTGGTGTAGCTCCAAAAGAAGAAGAAAAGGATATGGACTTTGGTGACGAAATGGCCTTATTAAACCCAGACGGCAACAAAAACGACTTATCTGCGGATCCTTACGGAGAGGACGACATGGATAACCTGACTGATTCAGACATGTTCGATTCTTTGGACGATATGGATCACCTTTAATGGAACAAAAGCAACATATTTTTGTTGTTGGTGGACCCACTGCTTCAGGAAAAAGTGACTTTGCAATTCGCATTGCTCACCATTTTAATTGCCCCATAATTAATGCCGATTCTCGGCAAGTGTACAAGGAATTACAAATAGGTACTGCGCGTCCGTTTATGTCCGAATACGACGGTGTTCCGCACCACCTCATGGGGCATATATCCATTCACAACTCCTACACCACCGGAATATGGCAACAAGAAGTGGATGCTCTCTTAAGCAAAGAACTTGCGCAGGAACCAATAGTGGTTATGGTAGGAGGAACAGGATTGTACCTCCAAAGTGCCCTAACCGGGTTGGACGATTTACCGAGGACGGAACCGGAAACCAGAACCCACGTTGAACTTTTATTGAAAAGTCGTGGAATTGCCTCCCTTATTGAATACCTCACCATCAATGATCCTGAAATTCTCCCTAGCCTTGATCATAAAAACCACCGCCGTTTAATGCGCCCTGTGGAAATCCACATGCAAACCGGGAAATCAATGAGTTGGTGGTTAAACAACCAAATCAAAGAACCCAAACCGTATACTAGCACTTTGTTTATCCCAGATATTGAGCGCGAAATTTTGTATGAACGCATTAACAAGCGTGTCTTTCAAATGATGGAAAAAGGACTCTTAGAGGAAGTAAAATCAGTGCAGGAGTATTTGGGGGAAATTCAAGCCCTTTCTACCGTTGGTTACCAAGAATTTATTGCCCATTTTGCTGGTGAAGCTTCCAAAGGAGAAACCATTGCTAAAATTCAGCAAAACACCAGAAGATATGCCAAACGGCAAGGAACTTTTTTCCGAAAACTAGGTGGCGAAATACTTTCGTTTGAAATGAATGATGCCGATTTGCACTTACGGCTTAAACGGGCTTTTGCGGAGCGGAAATAAGCGATTAAAATTCCTTTGGTAGGAAATACCCAATCCTTGTACAAACCTACTTCTATTCAGGTTTATTAAGGATCTATCAGCCCTTTCGTGAAACACCTTGAGTAGCACTTTCCTGTTGCTCGTTAACGCATATTCCGCCAAAAACTCACCAAAATAATTTTCTTGGGTTTGGGTTTCTTGGGTTTGTGCCACCTCCTGCTCAGAGCCCAAATTCCCCGAAACCTTTAGGCGGTTATTAAAAAATTGGGTGGACAGGTTTAAGTCGAATTCTCGACCTTGAATTGTAGCCTCCTCCACCAGTGACCGCAATTGAAAATCAATGGTAAATCGATTGCTTAGCTGATTTAAAAAGGTACTAAGTCCGTAAGATAGAAAATCGTTTCCTGCAGAATTCACCCCTTGCCCAAAACCTCCGTTTCCGGCTTGATTTGTGGGTGCAAACTGATTTAGAACTAAGACCGAAAAAGCCTGACGAGTCCGTTCCTCCTTTGTGGTTATTAAAGAATTGACCAACCCACGTGAAAAATCATCCGCTTCTGGAAGCGAAAAATTAAAATCGATTTGTGGGGAGAGCAAAGCTCCGGTTAACAACAACTGCAGGTTTACATTTTCTCGTTTCGAAGAATTGATCTCCGAAGAGTTACCGACTAGGGTTGCCAAGGAAATGCGGTAAAAATAATTAGCCTTGATGTCCAAATCGGCACCAAAAGGGTCTCCATACCACGAAATTTTTGAACCCGGAACTAGACTAAACCTTCTGTTGATGATATTTTGCAGGGTGAACAGATATTCCCCGGTGATTATCTCATAACTCCCTACTACCTCAATGGATTTATTTTCCCCCGTAAAAATGTTCATTTTCCCCTCGCCCCTACCCCGGATTTTTTCCCCAGTTAAGTCATCAAGAATCATTTCAATTTGGGTTCCCTGGTCAACCGCTACCTTAATATCGAGAATTAGTCCTGTTTTAAAAACAGTATCCTCCACCATTAGTGTCTTCGACTTAAACTGCACTAAACCATCCTCTTGGGTTGTATTTCTTCCTTCATAAAAAGGAAAAAATAGCTTACTCCCCGATTCCGATTTAACATTAATATCGAGGTAATTCTCATACCTGTTCCCCGAAATATCAACGGTTCCAACTCCATAGCCCGCCCCGTAAAAGAGCTGATCGCTCGTTTCGGTTGTTGCCAACATTTTAAAGGATTTGGGCGCGTTAATAAAAATATCATACGACCAAGCCTTACCCGTATTCGGAAAATAGGTGGCAGTAAGGTTGGCAACACGTCCGTTTGGGTCAGTTAATTTTCCATTATCTATCCCAATGTAATCGGGAGAAATTTCTATCCAATCTTCAAAGCGGTAAGCAACCTGGGTATAATTTACCCCAATAAGCCCCTGAGAACACCAAAGACGCCCCCGAGGTATCCACGATTCCGATTCCCAGAAAAGATTTCCACTTACCGTCCCTTGGGACAACTCAATAAATTTGTTGAGATATTCATCGGCAGCGTTTAGCGGGAAATCATTGATGAGAGCCCTTCCCGTTGGTTTTCCAGTAGAATCAATTTCCATTTTGGCAGCAACCAGCTTTTTCCCACCATCAGAAAGGTCAATAAAAACTGGGTTCCGACCGTCCTCAATCGATTCCGACACGATGTGCAATTCGTCAAAATCCAATTTACCAAAGGCGAGCTCCCGGACATACACATCGCCCAAAAAATGGCTGTTATTTTGGGACAGCGTGTAGGCGATTTTCCCGTCAATTTCACCCGAAATTTCCTGACCAGCAATATCTACTTCCTTCGGTATTTTAAAATCCTCAGCTACCAGGGACGCAAAGTAATTTCCGATCCCTTTCATTTTCCCATACTCCAAATCCAAACTTCCTTGCGGATTAGCAATACTAATTTTTGCCATCCCCAAACCCTCGCTATTAAACCAAATTGGAAGATCGTTGGTGATTTTGTAAATTTGATTGTTTAGTTTTAAGGTAGACGGTGAGTTTAACTCAAAATACCACTGTTCCGAATCCACGGTTCCCACGGTGGAAAGTTGAAGTCGTTGATTCTCTTTTGGGCCGGAAATATCCACCGTAACCTGCCGGGTAGTCCCAATGGATTTTAACCAAAAATCAGCCTTATCTACTACCTCCTTTTCCCCAATAAACAAGTGATCTAATTTTCCGTCAAATTCATAGATTCCCTCATCCATGATTAAATCTAGGTTAACGAAAGCGGCATAGTCCTTATAGCTTAAATCCGATTTAATGTGGATGTTGGCAAAATCATCCTTGGCGTTGATATGCGCCAAAATGGAACTTAACTTTCCTATTCCCACATTGGGTATCCACCGATCAATGATGGGGTGAGAAGTTTTGGTTACCAGGTTAAAATCGAGAGTCCCCTGTTCAATCCCAGCTGGAGTTTCGTCAATATTCTTAACCAGGTTGGCATAATTGCGTTGCAGGTGCCGAATGGCTTCTAATGGATTGAGTTCCCCAGAAAGTTGCACATCTGCAAAACGACTTAACAAATAGGCTTCCGTATACCCTTCTTTACTTTCGAAATTCAGTCTGATTTCACCTTCATTTTTCCGAAGTCCTTCTTCCGATATAGTAAATAGCGAATCTACCCGAATTCCCCCATTCATTTTTCCCCAAGTAAATCCTTGCCCCTGAACTTTGGCGTTAAATTCCAAGGTTTCAATTCCCAAGTTTTCCCGTTGTTTCTCTGGTAACTCCCATCGGCTTACATCCAACAAAAAGTCGAATTTGGGTAGGCCTGAGAAATTAATCCCTCCGTTAAATTGCACATCTAGGTTGGGATCATCAATTCCCACAAAACCATTAAAGTTGTTCCTATCCCCTTTTCCTTTGATGGAAATGCCGCTGTAGTGAACATTCGAAATTTCAACGGAAGAAATTTCTCCTTCCAAGGCAACATTCAACTTTTTAAGGTCCGTAATACCGGTTCCCTCCAAGGAACATTCCAACGAAATAGGGCCCAACCAATTCAGGTTGTACAAATCGCCCAAAAGCAGATTGGTTCCTTTCACAAACCCGGCATACGTCCCATCCTTAGCCGACTCCATGTTCAAATCGACATGGAGGTCTCCCAAATCACTTTTGAGGTTTCCCTCAAGCAGCCAATCGTTTTTGTACCCATTAAAAAAACCAGAAAAACCAAAATATCCAAGGCTCTTAACTTGTTCCGGAAGGACTAATCCAAAATCGCGGGTTAGGGCCATTAACTCAGAAGCATTTCCTTGAATAGAGCTTAGGGATAAATCGAAATAGGGAGTGCTCGACAAAGCATCCAACACATTTACATTTCCTTTGAGGGAAAAATAATCCCCAATTCGGATTCGAGCGTCATCGAGGCCCAAGCCTTTATTGCGCCAATGGATTCC
>JBLHJD010000058.1:0-14003 GCA_047618705.1 Luteibaculaceae bacterium | reverse complement strand
CTTTAGCTAATTCCCTCTCATGCAATTCTAGGACCTTGAAAGGTCAAGTAATCCAAATCAGTATTCAGAATATTGGATCAACACCGGTATTACCTAACCCATTAAAAAAATCAGATCCCTTCATCTTTCTTTATTTCAAGTTTCCCAGAAACACCAAATTCAATATCCGTGACACTTTCCCGGCCCACTTTTCCAAACGAATTTGAGCACTTAACATTATGTTAAATAGCTAACACAAAAAAGAGGCCCAAATTAATGAGCCTCTTTTTCAATTATTTTAAAAGGTCTAAAGCCGCTTTCACTTCTTTATACTTTTCTGTATTCCCTTGGCGAGAATATATCTGCAACAAGGTTTTTAGTAAAGTACTATCATCCGGCGTTTGAGCTCTTACCTTTTCCAAAAAGGTAATTGCCTCAACAAACTTCACATCCGCCTTTTTGTTCAAAGCAGCAATCTTGGTACTTTCTTTATAACTAAGGTTGTTGGCCTTGTCATTAATTTCAGCACCTTGCTCAACCATTAAAGCTCCCAAGTTATAATTGGAGTTTAAGTGTTCCGGATCAATTTCCAAAGCTCTTCTGTAGGACTCTTCCGCCTTATCAAATTGCTTCAAATCCCCGTAAACAGCACCAATGGTAAACAATAAATCTACGTTTTCTGGATCCGTTTCAATGGCTTTCTGAAGCTGTGCTTCTGCCTTTTCCATTTCCCCTTTACCCAAGTAGTAGTTAGCCAATGCGGTAATTAAACCTTTGTCAGATCCATGTTTATTTAATCCATCGGTGATGGTTTTTACATAGGCCTCGTCATTACCTGCTTTTTTATGGACTTGAGCCAATTGCAAAAAGGTGTTAGCTCCGCCAAAACCTAGTGCTGTACAGGCTTGATACATCGGAATGGCAATGGAATCCATTCCACCGTTATCTGCACTCAAAGCTGTATTGTAAATAGCACTGGTGTCCAAACGACCTGTAAACTGAGAAGCTCCAGCAGCTACACTGAAGTTTTCAGTTGCCTTTTCGTAGTTTTCAGCGGTGTAATTCTCCAACCCTTTATTGTAGGCCATTAAGTGCAATTCGGGCATACCAATTAAGGCTTTGGCCGAATAACGCTGATCTTCCTTATCCAACTCCAACCCTTTCATGTAAGAGGTTAAAGCAACCGTTAAGGCTGAATCTTGAGCTCCTGCAAATTTGGCATCTTCACTGGCCGCAATACCTTGGTAAATCATACCTCGGTAAATCCAAGTTTTGGCACTAGCCATAGTTTGCTCGTGTCCAATGGCCAATTCAATAGCGGTTTGTGCTTTGTCGTAAACCCCTTTTTTCTGGTAGTTGTAGGCGGCTTGCACCTTAGCCTTTTGTGCATAAGATCCTGCTGCTACTAGGATCAATACCCCTGTAAGTATTTTTTTCAAAACGTGTTATTTTCTAATTAACATTAATTCAATTATTCTTCTGGCGCGCTTGGCTCAACGGCTTCGGCTCCATCATTTTCTGGAGTTCCACCTTCGAGTCCTTCTTCACCTTCTTCATCCAATTCTTCCTCTTCATCAGAATGATCCACTTTAGCTACTGCCGCAATTTCGTCTTCTTTCCGAAGGTTCATCAAACGCACACCTTGGGTAGCACGTCCCATTACACGAAGGTCCACAATAGGAAGTCTGATGGTTAATCCCTTTTTGGTAATAATCATCAAATCCTCTTCATCGCAAACCGACTTTATGGCCACTAGTCCACCTGTTTTATCAGTTACGTTCAGGGTCTTAACTCCTTTTCCTCCTCTTCCTGTAATCCGGTAGTCTTCAAGATCAGATCGTTTTCCATATCCCTTTTCAGAAACCACCATTACATTGGATGTATCATCTTCGGTCACACAAACCATACCAACTACTTCATCCTTAGGACCAGCAAGGGTTATACCACGCACACCAGAAGCATTTCTACCTACAGCACGCACTCTATCTTCTTCAAAACGGATAGCTTTACCTGATTTCAAAGCCAGGATAATGTGGTTTTTCCCGTCAGTTAAGCGAGCTTCCAATAATTGATCTCCGTCGCGCACCGTAATAGCGTTTATACCATTGGTTCTTGGACGAGAATATTGCTCCAAAGAAGTTTTCTTAACGATCCCTTTTTTGGTAGCCATTACTACGTAATAATTATTGATGTAATCCTGATCCTTCAGGTCGGCAACATTTACAAAAGCCTTGATGTTATCATCTTGCTCGATGTTCATCAGGTTCTGAATCGCCCTTCCTTTGGAGTTTTTGGATCCCTCTGGTATTTCGTAAACCCGCATCCAGAAACATTTTCCTTTTTCGGTGAAAACCAAGAGGTAATTGTGGTTTGAAGCAACAAACAAATGCTCCAAGAAATCTTTATCTCGGGTTGCACTTCCTTTCGATCCTACCCCACCTCTACTCTGTGTCTTGTATTCAGATAAAGAAGTCCGTTTAATGTACCCAGCATGAGAAATAGTAACAATTACTTCCTCATTTGGAATCATATCTTCAATGCTAATCTCGTCGGAAGAATACACAATTTTGGTCCGTCTTTCGTCTCCAAATTTGTCTTTTACCTCAAGTAACTCATCTTTGATAATACCCATCCGGATTGCCTTGTCACCTAAAATTTCTTTTAAGCTGGTGATGAATTTCATAATTTCATCGTACTCGTCTTTTAACTTGTCTCTTTCAAGACCGGTTAATTTCTGAAGACGCATTTCCAGGATAGCCTTGGCTTGAATCTCAGAAAGGTTAAACTTCTCAATTAACCCGTTTCTAGCATCCTCTGGAGTTCTACTTCCCCGAATTAATGCAATAACCTCGTCGAGGTTGTCAATAGCAATTATTAACCCTTGTAGGATGTGGGCTTTTTCTTCTGCTTTTCTGAGTTCATATTCCGTCCGGCGAACAACAATTTCATGTCGGTGTTCTACGTAATGGAAAATCATTTGTTTTAGGTTGAGTAGCTCTGGTCTACCATGTACCAAACAAATGTTGTTTACTGAGAACGAAGTTTGAAGTGCAGTGTACTTATATAGTTTGTTCAGAACGATGTTCGGAATGGAGTCGCGTTTTAGCTCATACACAATCCGCATCCCGTTTCTATCCGATTCATCCCGAATATCCGAAATTCCTTCAATCTTTTTGTCATTAACTAACTCGGCCGTTTTTTTAATCATTTCGGCCTTGTTCACTTGGAAAGGGATTTCCGTAACAATGATTACTTCCCGTCCACTTTTGTTTTCCTCAATGTTTGCCTCAGCACGCATTACAATACGTCCTTTCCCAGTATGGAAAGCGTTACGCACCCCTTCGAAACCATAAATGGAACCTCCAGTAGGAAAATCAGGAGCCTTTACGTGCTCCATAAGACCATCAATATCAATATCTGGATTGTCAATTAATGCCACAGTGGCATTAATTACCTCAGTAAGGTTGTGCGGTGCCATGTTGGTGGCCATACCTACAGCAATACCACTTGCTCCATTTACCAATAGGTTAGGAATACGAGCGGGTAAAACGGTAGGCTCCTCTAAAGAGTCATCAAAGTTGAGGCGAGTATCAACGGTTTCTTTGTCCAAATCCCCCAACATTAACTCGGCAATTTTTTGCAAACGAGCCTCTGTATAACGCATTGCTGCCGGACTATCACCATCCACAGATCCAAAGTTACCCTGGCCATCTACCAACGGATAACGCAAAGACCAAGGTTGTGCCATACGCACCATGGTGTCGTATACGGAAGAATCTCCATGTGGGTGATACTTACCTAAAACTTCCCCAACTATCCTTGCTGATTTTTTATGTGCTCGATTGGATAAAACACCCAGTTCCAACATCCCGTATAACACCCTTCGGTGAACGGGTTTCAGTCCATCTCTGACATCGGGAAGAGCACGCGACACTATAACTGACATCGAATAATCGATGTATGCCGATTTCATTTCATCCTCAATATCAACCCGAATTATATTACCTGATTCAGCCATGTAGAATTTTATTTCAAAACCCTCCGAAAGTAGTGAATTAAGGGAGTATTACCTACCTTAGGTAAAGGTGATTTGTTAACATATTTCTGTTTATAAATGATTCCCAAAACTAGGACGTATAAAATTGCGTTTATATAAATTGGTAAGGTATTTGATATCTAGACTTTATAAAGACCCATATATTATGAAAACAGATTTTTCACAAAGCGTAAAGGATGTAATATCCTATGCCTCGGAAGAGGCCATGCGCCTAGGGCACGACTACCTCGGGGTCGAACACTTGATGTTAGCTTTAATTCGAAATAACGAAGGAAGAGCCATTGATATTTTGGATATGGCAGACGTAGATCTGCCACAACTTCGGAAATTAATTGAGGCCGCATTACCGAGCGGAAGTGCAGTTCCTGCCAAAAACCGTTCACTCCCTGTCATAAAACAAGCCGAAAACGCCATTAAATTAAGCTACCTAGAAGCCAAGTTGTTCAAAAGTAACATGGTGGATACAGAGCACTTATTGTTGGCTGTTTTAAAAGATAAGGACAACGTGGTTTCCACGGTATTGTCTAAATCGCACATAACTTATGATAGCTTCAAAAGTTTGGTGCAAAAAACATCCAACGATGAAACACAAGAATCTCAAGATTTGGCAGAAGATTTCCGAATGGAATATCCGCCCGAAGAAGGAGATTCCGGTGGGGGTACTTATGGCTCTCAAGGAAGCAAACGACCAGCTGAAAGCAAAAGTAAAACCCCAGTTCTCGACAATTTTGGTCGGGATTTAACTAAAATGGCAGAAGCAGGTAAACTCGATCCCATCGTTGGTCGGGAATCCGAAATCGAACGTGTTAGTCAGATCTTAAGCCGAAGAAAAAAGAACAACCCTGTCCTTATTGGAGAGCCTGGAGTTGGTAAGTCTGCCATTGCAGAAGGTCTTGCCCTGCGAATTATACAGCGGAAAGTAAGCCGCGTTCTTTTTGATAAGCGCGTTTTAGCTTTAGATGTTGCCAGTTTGGTGGCGGGTACTAAATACCGTGGTCAGTTCGAAGAACGCATGAAAGCGGTAATGAACGAATTGGAGAAATCTCCAGATGTTATTTTGTTCATTGACGAAATTCACACCATTGTTGGTGCTGGTGGAGCCTCTGGTTCCCTGGATGCATCCAACATGTTTAAACCAGCTTTGGCTCGGGGTGAAATTCAATGTATAGGAGCTACTACCCTAGATGAGTACCGCCAATACATTGAAAAAGATGGCGCATTGGAACGTCGTTTCCAAAAAGTAATGGTAGAGGCAACAACAGAGGAGGAAACCATTCAAATTCTGGCTAACATTAAGGAAAAGTATGAGGACCACCACTCGGTTACATACACACAAGCGGCCTTGGATGCCTGCGTTAAATTGACCAACAGATACATTACCGACAGACACTTGCCAGATAAGGCAATTGATGCCTTGGATGAATCCGGATCGCGTGTTCACCTTAAAAACATCAATGTACCACAGAACATCTTGGATATTGAAAAAAGTGTGGAAGAGCTGAAGGATGAAAAATCCAAAGCAGTTAAAAGCCAGAAATACGAAGAAGCCGCCCGTTTAAGAGACAAGGAAAAAAACTTGTACGAAGAATTAGAAACGGCCAAGAATATTTGGGAAGAAGAAATGAAGAATCACCGCGAGGTGGTGAATGAAGAACATGTTGCCGAAGTAGTTGGTATGATGACTGGAATTCCGGTGCAAAGAATTGCGCAAACGGAAAGATCCAAGTTGAAAAAGATGGACGACGACATCAAAGGCAGGGTGATTGGTCAGGAAGAAGCGGTGAAAAAAGTGGTGAAAGCCATTCAACGAAACCGAGCTGGATTAAAAGACCCAAACAAACCAATTGGTTCTTTTATTTTCCTTGGACCTACCGGGGTTGGGAAAACCCAATTAGCCAAAGTTTTGGCCAAAAACTTGTTCGACTCTGAAGAATCCTTAATCCGGATCGACATGTCGGAATACATGGAGAAATTTGCAGTAACCAGATTGGTTGGAGCACCTCCAGGATATGTTGGATACGAGGAAGGTGGTCAGCTTACCGAAAAAGTGCGAAGACGCCCCTACTCCATTGTTCTTTTGGATGAAATCGAAAAAGCGCACCCAGATGTATTTAACTTGCTTTTACAAGTGCTGGATGACGGACAATTAACGGATAGTTTAGGACGGAAAATCGACTTCAGAAACACCATAATTATTATGACATCCAATTTGGGTGCTCGTCAAATTTCTGAGTTTGGAACCGGTGTTGGTTTTGGAACCCAAGCAAAAGTGGATGCCGAAGAGGAAAACACTCGGAAAGTGATTCAAAATGCCCTTAAAAAGTCCTTTGCTCCTGAATTTCTGAACAGAATTGATGATGTAATTGTGTTTAACAGTCTGAAAGAAGACGCCATCCACGAAATCATCAAAATTGAGATTGAGCACTTATATAAACGCGTTGCTGAATTAGGGTATAACCTGAAGTTGTCTAAAAAAGCCTTGAGCTTTGTAGCAACAAAGGGGTATGACGAAAAATTTGGTGCACGTCCGTTAAAAAGAGCGATTCAAAAGTTTGTGGAAGACCCACTTGCGGAGGAAATTGTGAACAACAGACTGGAAGATGGGGATGAGATTTTGGTTGATTTAGATAAATCTAAAGAAAAACTTTCCATTACGCTTAAACACAGTAAACCTGAAAAGGCAAAGGAAAAATAACACTTGAATGCCCTATCCGTATAGAAAGCCTTCCCAGTTTTGGGAAGGCTTTTTTTGTTTACAAGTTTTGCGTAATTGATCCGGATTAAGTCCCATCCAGGGTATCAATTTTGTAAATTTAAAATCAAATTACTAGCCATGCAACTTCGAACTTTCCTACCCTGGATTTTGGGAATCATTCTTTTAGCTTCCTGTGGTGGAAACAAAAAGGAACAAATTCAACAAACCCAATCCTCTCCATTAATCAATACACCTGATCAGGTGATTTCCAACAGCGGTGAAATTAAGATTACCCTGAAGGATCAGCTCATGAGTGCTGGAATCAAGGAAGAAAAAGAAAATACCTTGTTTTTTTTCACACCCCACATCGAAGGAACCATGTATTGGTTTTCTGCATCGCAAATTCGCTTTAAACCAAAGCACAAATTGCCCTCCAATACCAAATTTAAAGCGGTGTTCAAACTTTCCAAGTTGATGGAGGATCAGGATGATATTCCCTTTGAGGTAAATACCCGCCGGCAAAATGTAAATGTCCAGTTCAAAGGGCTCCAATCCTATTCCAAAACCTCATTGGAGTGGCAAAAAACGCAAGGTGAGTTACGTTTGTCCGACTTCATTTCGGAATCACAATTGGAAGCATTTTCATGTACCCAAAATGGGAAAGACCTTAAAATTAGGTGGGAGTTCAGTTCGGATTTGCTTATTCAGAAATTTGAAATAGATAGCATCCATAGAACCATTGATCCGGGAGAAATTGTTTTTGCATGGAATAAAAGATCATTGGGAACGGATGACAACGGGACTCAAAAACTAGAAATCCCATCCATCAACAACTTTAAAGTAATGGGAGTTACCGTTCAGAATAACCCGGAACAATATATTCTCATTCAATTTTCCGAAGGAATATCCCCCAATCAAAATTTAGTGGGATTGGTATCCTTGTCGGGAAACTCTTCATTTAGAATGGTTAAACAAGGGCAAAACCTAAAATTATTCCCAGAAAAAAGGATCAATGGATCCGTAAAACTGAACGTAAACCAAGGGGTGAAAAACCTATTGGGGTATACGTTAACCGAAGCTTATTCAAGCAACATTTCTTTCCAAAACATCCTCCCTACCCTACAAGGGGTAAATACAGGAAATATCCTCACCTCTACCAATGATTTCCAATTTGCCTTTAAGTCAATAAACTTGGATTCTATCCAAATCCGCATTTTGAAAATTGAGGACCACAACATGCATTATTTCTTCCAAGTAAACGAATATGATGGAAATGAGGAAATGCGCCGATTTGGACGGGAAATACTGAATAAACGGATTGCTCTTAGCGATTACCAGAAGCCAGAAGTCAATGTTTGGAATACCTATTCCTTGGACCTCAGTAAAATGGCAAAACTGGATCAGGGAAGTTTATACCGGGTGTATCTCAGTTTTCAACCCGAACATTCCATTTTCCCCTGTAACGAAGGCATAAAAGGAGGCTATGTAGAACTCAATGCCAATGAACAAAAACAAAAAGACTATTTCTATGACGATGGAAATGGGTGGTACAATGGTGATTTTTATTACACGTATGATGGTGTTTACTCCTATGAACACCAAAATGATCCCTGCCATACTTATTACTACAGACCTAGAAATGGGAAAGAAATTATCCGCAACATCCTCGTTTCAGATATTGGGGTTATTGCCAAAGGGACCCCCAACTTTGAGTATATTATTGCCGCATCTAACCTTAAAACCACCGACTTAATAAAGGGTGCAGAAGTCACACTATTTGACCTCCAGAAAAATGTAATAGCAAGCGGTAAAACAGATCAGAACGGCCTCCTCAAAATAAAAGCCAACAAGCCTGCTTTTCTAGGTCAGGTAAAAAAGGATGGACAAACTACCTACATAAAATTAAACGAAGCCAACGCTTTGTCCATGAGTATGTTTAATACCTCTGGAAAAGCAAATACCGAAGGTATTAAAGGTTATATCTATGGAGAACGGGGTGTTTGGCGCCCGGGAGACACCCTGTTTATGACCTTTATTTTGGAAGATCAGTACAGCACTCTACCCAAAGGTCACCCAATATCTTTTGAACTTTTTAATGCGCAAAATCAATCGGAAAAAAAAGTAATTCAGCCCAAAAATGAAAATGGGTTTTATGCTTTTCATTACGCAACGTCACCCAGTGCAACAACTGGAACCTGGAATCTGAATGTAAAAATAGGACCGCATACTTTTTCGAAGAAACTTCCGGTCGAAACAGTAAAACCAAATCGAATTAAAATCGATTTAATCAGTGAGTTGGAAATAATCCAAGCTTCAAACAAATCGGCCAATTTAACTTTGCAAGCTGAATGGATGCACGGTGGATCTGCTAAAAACTTGAAAGCGGATGTAGAGATGACTCTATCCTCTACTAGTACGCAATTTAACGGGTTTGAGGGCTATGAATTTGATGATCCAGCAAAACAGTTTAATATTTCCAAAAAAAGCATCTTCGATGGGGCACTAGATGCGGAAGGAAAAGCCCTTGTTTCTCCAAAATTTGATTTGAACACCAAGCAATGCGGTGGTTTTATTAAAGCCCAATTTTTGACTCGTGTTTTCGAAGAAAGTGGCTCTTTTTCTGCTCGAACATCCACGATTAAGGTTTCGCCATTCGACAGCTATGCTGGATTTAAACTTCCAAAAGGAGAGGGTTGGAACAATGCCATTAACATGGATGAGGAAATGGGCATTCCCTTGGCCTTGGTTAATGCAAAAGGTGAAAATTTGAAGGGGAAGGTTATTGTAGAACTGTTCGAAATTAACTACCGATCTTGGTGGGACCGAAATAGCTCCGATAATTTTGCAAGCTACGTTCAAAATGGGGGTCGTTACTTAATGCAATCCGACACCGTTTTGGTGGATGGGAAAGGGACCTATAATCTTACCTTCAAGAAAAAACGCTGGGGTAGATCATACATACGAGTACGCTCCTTAAAATCGATGCACAGCAGTGGGAAAACATTTTACACCACCTACAACGATTGGTGGCAAGATCAATCCAATTCAGAAGCAAGTGGTGCCGAAATGCTTTCCTTCAGCGGTGATAAAACAGACTATGAGGTAGGGGAAAAAATGCGATTTAATATACCCACTTCTGGTAAAGGAAAAGCCCTGGTAAGCTTGGAGAAATCGGATAAGATATTAACCCAGTATTGGGTTGATTTAAATGAAACAAAAGGAATTTTAGACATAACTGCCACCCAGGAAATGGCGCCTAACGTGTATGTCAACGTTAGTTTTATCCAACCACATGGTAGCGTTGAAAATGATGCTCCTATCCGGCTATATGGTGTGCAATCTGTGAATGTTTTTGACCCTGCCACACAATTAAAACCTGTTATTGATATCAAATCTGAAATCGAACCTTTGAGTCGAGAGAAAATTAAGGTGTCGGAAAAAAATGGGAGGGGTATGATGTATACCATTGCCATTGTTGATGAAGGACTTTTAGATTTAACCAATTTTAAAACACCCGATGCCTGGAGTACTATGTATGCCAAGGAAGCCTTAAAGGTGAAAACATGGGATATGTATAAAGATGTAATTGGTGCCATCCGTGGACCCATTAGCGGATTACTGAAAGTGGGGGGTGGTGATGAAGGAGACGAATCCAAACCAGGAAATCAAAAGCGATTTATTCCAGTGGTGAAATTTATGGGACCGTTCTATTTGGAACCGGGTAAAACTGCCAGCCATGACTTTGAACTTCCCAACTATTTTGGTCGGGTTAAGGCAATGGTTGTAGCCGGAAATGGAATGGCTTATGGATCTGATGAACAGCGTGTTTTTGTGCGCAAAAAGCTTATGGTACTTCCTACGGCACCCCGTATTATTGGACCGGGTGAAGAATTTGATCTTCCGGTTTCCGTATTTGCGACGGATGATAAAATTTCCAAAGCTTCTGTAAAGGTGGAAGGTGATTCTTTTTTCAAAATTTTGGGCAAGGAAAAAATAGAGATTGATTTCTCCAAGGACAAGGAGGCCCTGGTTTATTTTAAAATCAAAGCACTGGAAACCATTGGTACCGGGAAAATTATTGTGGAAGTTACTGGAGGTAGAGAAACAAGTTTCCAAGAAATCAACTTGAGCGTCCGGGTACCTAATATCAGAAGCACCTTGGTGCAGAACGACAGAATTGACTCTGAACACCAATGGAAGCAGGAAATAGAGCCATTTGGATTAACAGGAACGCGAAAAATGACTTTGGAGGTTTCAAAATATCCTTCTTTTAATCTTGAAAAACGCTTAAACTATCTTATTCAATACCCGCACGGCTGTGTAGAACAGACAACGTCTTCTGTTTTCCCTCAGCTCTTTTTGGGTAATCTGATGGAGCTAGATGCAGAAAACGCCAAACAGATTAAGAAGAACATTAACGCCGGAATTACACGGCTAAAAGGGTTTCAACAATCGAATGGAGGGTTAAGTTATTGGCCAGAGTCGTATTCTGAAGCGAATGAATGGGGAACCAACTATGCCGGACACTTTATTGTAGAGGCTAAATTAAAGGGCTACCCCATCCCAGAAGCTTTTTACAATAACTGGTTAAACTACCAGGTGAACAAAGCCAACAACTGGTCCGGATTTTATTCGCAAGATTGGGCATCACGAGGGCAGCGTTTTACTCAGGCCTACCGCTTGTATACGCTTGCCCTGGCTGGAAAAGAGCAGTTGGGGGCCATGAACCGGCTCCGTGCCCTCGGAAACCTGGGGAATGAAGCCGGTTGGCGTTTGGCCGCAGCCTACTACCTGGTTGGGTTAAACAAGGTTGGTGATGAAATTACCAACGGTCTAAATTTAACTTTACCAGAATACAAGGAAAACGGCTATACCTACGGATCTGTCCTGCGCGACAAAGCGATGATTTTGGAAACCCTAATAGCCAAAAAGGATTACCAACAATCGAAGTCTTTGTTTACTGAAATTTCCACCACCATGGCTACACAAAATTGGTATTCTACCCAAACTACGGCGTATGCCCTATTGGCGCTGAGCAAGTTTATAGGTGGAGAGCAAAAAGGAGGCAATGTTCCTTTTGAGATTGAGTATGCCGGTAAAAAATCGAGCTATAGTCTTGGGAAAAGTGCGATGCAAATTCCTTTGAACACAGAGAAAAACGCCAAAATTGTAGTTAGTACCTCCAACCCGAGCGGCCTGTTTATAACCCTTACCAATTCAGGAATTCCGTTGAAAGATCAATTGGGTGATTACGAAAATGGAATGGAACTGAATATCTGGTATGAAGACCTGAAAGGAAAAAATATCGCGGTTGATCGGATTGCTTTAGGGCAAGATTTCAAAGCTATAATTCAAGTAAAACACACTGGGCCGAATTGGAAAAAATACCAAAACTTGGCCTTGAGTTATGTTTTTCCGGCCGGATGGGAATGCCGCAATGAACGGGTAGAAAATGGTGGAGCTTCTGGAGCTAAAAACTATGACTTCAAGGATATCCGAGACGATCGGGTTTTCACCTATTTCAGTATCAATCACAAGGAAACAAAGCGGTTTGAGCTTGTATTGCATGCGAGTTTTGTTGGGGAGTTTAATCACCCTGCCGTTCAGGTAGAAGCCATGTATGACAAAGAAATTTCGGCCCGAAAAACCAGACAAAACTGTGTTGTTTACAAACCTTAAAACCAAGCATAAACATATCCTAAAATGGCTACTCCTTCTGGTGTGGCCATTTTTAGGTTTTTTACTTTTACCTTTTTCCAAAGGAAATTTTACCGCTCCTTTTTCCACCGTAATTTACAGTGCGGAAGGTCGGTTGTTGGGTGCAGAAGTAGCCGACGATAATCAATGGCGCTTTCCCTTCCTTAATTCCGATACCCTTCCTCAAAAATTTGAAACGTGCATCCTGGAATTTGAGGACAAAGCATTTTATTCCCATCCTGGGATTAACCCTTTTTCTATAGCCAGAGCCATTCAACAAAATTGGGAAGCGGGTAAAGTAGTGAGCGGTGGTAGTACCATAACCATGCAGTTGGCTCGGATGTATTATCAAAATCAGCCCAGAAATATCCCACAGAAAATCAAAGAACTTTTCCTGGCTTTGCGCTTAGAACTTTGGTTGAGTAAGTCGGAAATATTAAATTACTATTCCTGCTTGGCCCCGTATGGCGGAAATGTTGTAGGTCTAGAAACAGCCGCTTGGCGCTACTATAACCGACCTGCACACCATTTATCTTGGGGCGAGTCGGCTTTGTTGGCTGTACTGCCCAATGCTCCTTCCCTCCTGTATCCAGGTAAAAATGCCGAATTATTAGAACAAAAAAGAAACCGACTTTTGGATCAACTTTTGGCGCATGGTAAAATGGATTCCATTGCCAATTTTTTAGCCAAAAGAGAGGAGTTACCTCTACAACCTAAGCCCCTACCTTTAGGTTGCTACCACCTACTTCAGTTCATCATTAAGCAAAAAGGAAGTGGACAGAACTTCAAAACAAGTATTGGTAGCGAAACGCAAAACAAAGTCCAACGTATTGCCCAGAGTTTTCAGCGTGGTCTGGCCGGAAACGGGGTCAACAATTTAGCCATACTTGTTGTTAACAATCACACCCAAAAAGTAGTGGCCTACCAAGGAAATCTACCCCAAGGTGGCCAGCATGCAGATAAGGTTGATTGTGTGCAATCCACAAGAAGCACAGGATCTCTGTTAAAACCATTTTTATTTGCCTCCCTTTTACAAAGTGGAACACGGACATCAGCTAGTTTGATCCCGGATGTTCCCATCAATATTTCGGGATTTAAACCACAGAATTTCACCCACAATTTTTCTGGAGCCATCCCTTTCCAAAAGGCCCTAAGCAAATCCTTAAACATCCCATTTGTTATAGCCCTCCGGAATTTTGGAATCGGACCATTTTTGGAAAACTTAAAATCTTTTGGATTAAAGTCCATCGATAAAAGTGCAGGATATTACGGCTTGTCGCTCATTTTAGGAGGGGGAGAATCGTCTTTGTGGGAACTGACTCAGGCTTTTTCCTTCTTTGGTCAAAAGCTGAATGGAAATGGTGTAAACGCAGTAGATGTAATTTTGGATTCGGAGCCCGAGGCAATGAACCCCTTACCGTTTTCAGATGGGGTCATTTTTCAAACCTTAACGGCATTAACTGACGTGCAGCGGCCGGGAGTACAAGGAAACTGGAAGGCTTTTTTAAGTAGTCAAAAAATTGCTTGGAAAACAGGGACAAGTTATGGACACCGAGATGCCTGGGCAATCGGATT
>JBLHJD010000057.1:0-14010 GCA_047618705.1 Luteibaculaceae bacterium | reverse complement strand
GTTTCCCAAAATAGGTGCTGAATCCCTCGACCCAAAAGGACTGATCCTGCAGAAATCCGAATCAAATTTTCAAAAATGCTTGCTTTCATGCAGCAATATTATTTCTTCTATTCAATTATTTTGTCCTTCATTTTTAGCTTTAACTATTCCTTCATTTAGCTTTTACAATTCGCTAATCAGGGTTTTAGAATTCCGTAACATAAGCAGGCTGGTTCTTTGGTAGTTTTGTTTCGAAATAGATCAAACAATGAAAAATAGGATAATAGTTGTATTATTTGTGGCCTTAGGAACGCTCTCTTTTGGTCAGCCAAAACATTTTAGAGCCATGTATAAATCCAATCCTGAATCTTCTGTGGTGATTGGGTTTTCAGCTGACTTGGTAGATGGGGTCGACCAAAGAGAGTATTTCTTATACTATTCTGAAAACGACCATGGAACAAATGTAGCAGGATATATGGCGGATAATCCAGCTATGGCCGTTAGTCGGGAGGTGCTAAGTTTCAAAAGTCAAAATCATTATTTTTTCCGACTTGAAAATCTAAAACCAAAAACGAGGTATAATCTTGTGTTGGTTTATTCAGATCCAAGCGCGCCTATACTGGGGCAAATGGTTTCAAAAAGATACTGGGTGAAAACCATGTCGGATAATCCTTCGGATCCTATTTCTATTATTTCGGGAGGAGATTCTAGGCAAGATTTGGAGCATCCAGATCAAACAGCAGAATCCATTACTATTCGCCAGGAAGCGAATAGAATTGTGGCCAAATTGCGTCCAGATTTTGTTGCATTCGGTGGCGATTACACGTTTGCTGGAACGCCAACAGAATGGAGAGATTGGTTGCAAGATTGGGAATTGACAATTACCGAGGATGGTAAGCTAACTCCAATTGTAGCTGCAGCAGGAAATCATGAATATTTTCCTTTTGGAGGAGCCCAATCAGGTAGTGCAATTTTGGAGAATATTTTTGATGTACCCCATCCTGATGTCTATTACGGGATCACTTTTGGAGGCAATTTACTTCGCTTGTATACCCTAAACACAGAAGTCGCGATATCTGGAGATCAGAGTGGTTGGTTACGAGAGGATCTTGTGGAAACAGGAACTCAAGTCTATTGGAAAATGGCTCAATATCATAAGCCCATTCGGCCTCATGAGGCGGGGAAAAGTGACCTCAATTCGGCATACGCCGAATGGGCTCAAGCCTTTTTCGATAATCAAGTTCGCCTCGTTTTTGAATCGGATGCCCATGTAGTTAAAACAACCTACCCGGTGAAACCAACCGAGGCCGATGACGAAGAAATTGTTGACGGGTTTCCAGCAGATATGAATTTTGTGAGAACTCAAGATCGAGGAATTGTATTTGTTGGAGAAGGTACTTGGGCTGCCTTGCGCGACGGAAATGATTCAAAAGCGTGGACCCAAAGCATGGGCGGCTTTAATCAAGTGAAATGGGTCTGGGTAAATCAGGACTCTATTGAACTAAGGACAGTAATCACCTACGATGCGGATAACCCCAACTATATTAATTCTATCTCAAATTTGAATGAGAATAACCGGTTTGTTGTCCCCAATAATATTCAACTGTGGAATCCTCCAGCGGGTGAAGTGGTGCGGATTTATGATAATGGTACAACTTTGCGTGGCAGTGTGCCTAATGGAACACCAATTTTGAATTTGCCAGATTCGCTATACTTGGTTGTGGATTCCATTACTAGGTTGGACTTAAGCACATACGCATCCGATCCGGAAGGTGACTCCCTCCAGTTTTGGATTCAGTCAAATTCAAATAGTCAGGTAATTAGTTGTGCGGTGGAAGGGAGTGAGCTTGTAATAAATGCCCAGCTGGTTGGATCTTCCATATTAAAGATTGTTTGTTCTGATCGGAATTCGAGCTTGGTGGATTCTATTCAGGTTGATGTCGTGGGCGGAATTAATCATGAACCAATTGCTATTGCATACCCAATATTGTTTACAGAAGGGGAGGAACCTGCTGTTGTAGGGGTACACGAATTGGCTTACGATGAAGACGGTGATAGTTTACAGGTTCTTGATTATTCCATGGCTTACGGAAATGTAGTTCAGGTAACTCTCGAATCTTCTGCCCTAACTTTCTCGGGATATACGCCAGGCTATGATGTTCTTTCGCTCGCCATTTCTGATGGACATATCACTAAGTGGTTCGACTACATTGTTGAAGTGAAAGAATCCGAGAATTTAGCACCTGTATGGATCCAAAACTTGTTTGGTTTCGAAACTCAGGTTGGAGATCAATTCCCCTCGATTAACTTAGGAGAACTGGTGCTGGATTCCGAAGGTGATTCCCTGGAATTTGTAATTTCTAATGCTGGAGATTCTAGTATTATGCAATTCGAGGTTCAGGACGATCAATTGGTAGTTGTTTTGCATCCAGAGAACCCAGCGGGAGTTGCCACTATTGAAATTAGCGTGAGTGATGGCCTTGATTCCTCCTTTGCGGTCTTCCAATTTTCTGTGACGGAAGCAGTAGGCATAAATGAACAGTTTAGTCAAAAGTGGTCGGTTTTCCCCAACCCATTTGAGTCGGACCTAATCCAGGTAGAAAGCAATAGCGGTATTTCCGATTTTGTAACCAGTTTGTATACCCTGGAAGGGGCCTTGTTGAATCAACAGGTTTCGGATAACGGTAAGTGCGGCTTTTATCCCCAAGCTCAATGGCCTAATGTTGTTGTTCTTGCTATTAGGGCGGAGGGGTATACCATGACAAAGAAAATATTGATTCGGGGTAATTGAGGAATGCAAGCTTTGGAATAATAGTGTAGGATTGGTGGCAGGATATTTTTGGGATTAAAAGAATCCAAGATGGTTGATAAATAGGTCTTGGGCCATAATGCCAACTTCCTGCAGTTGTGTACATTTGTCAAAATTTTGGAATCGATGTACGGAAAATTACAAGCACAACTAAAACAGGAGCTAGCATCTATAGAAGAAGCAGGTCTTTATAAAAGCGAAAGAATTATTGTTAATCCTCAGGGAGCCGATATTAAGGTGAGTTCTGGTGACAACGTTGTTAATTTTTGTGCCAATAACTACCTCGGTTTATCCTCTCACCCAAAGGTGATCCAAGCAGCTAAGGATGCATTAGATACCCACGGGTACGGAATGTCCTCTGTGCGTTTTATTTGTGGTACGCAGGATATCCACAAAACATTAGAAGAAAAAATATCCACCTTTTTAGGGACGGAAGACACCATACTTTATGCGGCTGCATTCGATGCCAATGGAGGCGTTTTTGAGCCCCTTTTTACTGCAGAAGATGCCATCATCTCAGATGAACTAAACCACGCGTCTATTATTGATGGTGTGCGTTTGTGTAAAGCAAAACGTTACCGCTACAAAAACTCCGATATGGCCGATTTGGAAGCGCAACTTATTGCTGCCCAAGATCAGCGTAACCGCATCATTGTAACTGATGGGGTATTCTCCATGGACGGATTTATTGCCAAGCTAGAGCAGATTTGCGACCTAGCCGATAAGTACGATGCATTGGTGATGGTTGACGATAGCCACTCCACCGGATTTATGGGAAAAACCGGAAGAGGTACTCATGAGCATTGTGGTGTAATGGATAGAGTAGATATTATTACAGGTACACTTGGGAAAGCCTTAGGTGGCGCTATGGGTGGATTTACTGCAGCCAAAAAAGAAATTGTGGACATGTTGCGCCAGCGTAGCCGTCCGTATTTGTTCTCCAACTCGTTAGCTCCAAGTATTGTAGGTGCAGCCATTCAGGTTATTGACTTGCTGTCCGAGTCTACAACGTTGCGGGACAAATTAGAAGTAAATACCCGTTATTTCCGCGAAGAAATGACCAAGGCTGGCTTCGACCTCAAGCCAGGTGAGCATGCAATTGTTCCGGTAATGTTGTACGATGCAAAATTGAGTCAGGAGTTTGCCAACCGTTTGTTGGAAGAAGGGATTTATGTAATTGGTTTCTTTTACCCTGTTGTTCCAAAGGAGCAAGCAAGAATTAGGACGCAAATAAGTGCGGCGCACGAAAAACACCATTTGGAAAAGGCGGTTGCTGCATTTACCAAAGTAGGGAAAGAATTAGGGGTTATTTAACCCCAGGTTTACCATTAACCATTAAAAAAAAGCGGAATCTGGCAACAGTTTCCGCTTTTTTTATGGGTATTAATTGTGTAATGGATTGCTGAATATACCATGGGTATAAACCCTTTTCCCTATATTCCACAAAACAAATCTACCTATGCAACAACTTGCCCACTTGCTTTCCGAAGCCAAAAAAGGAACCAAAGAATTAAAAGCCCTAAACGGCGCACTCAAAAAAGCCATTCCTTTTAATAAACCCCACAAAATTAAGGTGCTGTCTATTTCGGATAACGACGTGAAAACCAAAATCCCATTTAAGAAAAAGAACTGGAATCACATTCAAGGAGTGCATGCCTGTGGTTTGGCAACAGCGGCTGAATTTGCATCTGGGGTATTAATTCTGAGTAGAGTAAACCCGGCCAAATACCGCATCATTATGCAAAAAATGGAGGTAGAATATGTATATCAGGCCAAATCCGATATAGTTGCTGCTTTTACCATGACTGAAGAAGTATTGGCGAAAGAAATTATGGAGCCTTTGGAGACGCAGGATGCGGTCATGTTTGAAGCGTCTATAGTGCTAACAGACGAGAAGGATGTCCTTGTTGCCAAAGCCAAAACAACCTGGCAAATTAAGAGCTGGGAAAAGGTGAAGATGCAATTGGAAAAATAAGTGTTAATCTAGTTTAGATCCATTTTCTATGATTTATTTTAGGAATGGGGTTCGTGTTAAATAGGGATCTTCCCCTTTTTAATGTCCCGTGATTTGTGAAAAAAGTTTTGGAATTTAATCCAAGACTTTTTTTTGTGCCAATAAGATATGCAATACAAATAGTGCCTCAAATGTGAAAAACGCATATGTTAGCCGATTAATATACCTAATTAAGCTACTCAATTGTTTCCCAGCATTTTTAAACGTCTTCCCCCCCCCGCAGTGAATTGTGAAGTTTGGGAGGACTAAGAATGGAGTTTTTAAAATCATTACCATGAATAAATCCTGTTGGATATTTACCGCTTTTACTTTATTGTGCTCCTTGGTGTCGGGACAGAATGCGACCATTTATTTGGAATATATTACCCCAATTAAGTCGGAATTAAATTCGGGAAAGGACATTTACTATAATCCGGAAAAAGCCAACTACTATTCTGAAACGGTGAAGTTGCCCTTTAATCCCAATAAAATGTTGGCCATGAAACCCATCGGGATTCATGCAGATGGAAGTGTGGATTATTTGTACAGCAGAAACCATTGGAAAAAGAAAAAACGGTCAGGTTTTTTGTTTCGCCTAGATGAAAATCTAAAGGTGAAAAATGTTGTCCGTAAACCCATGATTCGCGGGAAACATTTGCTTTCGCCCATTTTCTGGGAGGGAGAAGGAACGGATTATTTATTCATTGATCCGGAAGGAAAAAAGGGCGAGACGGCTAAAGTTGGCCTCGGTGATTTTACTCAAAAAGGACGATTCGAAAAAATTAAGTGGTCCAGTAAAATAGAAATGCCCCGGAAGACCAGGAAGCTCCTTTATTCCGATGTTATTTCAGCCGAAAATAAGGAGGGTCAGATGGTAGTCACTCATTTTATGTCGGAGCACAGCCATATTTATTACAAGCAAAAAATGGAGCTTTTATTATCCTTTTTGCCCGAGAAGGGTAAATTGGATTTTGCCAAACGAGTAAAAATTCCGAGGCAAATCAAAAACTTCAGCATTGTAGATTATCACCTTGAAAAGGACGGCGGTTTGTACCTTTTATTCGAATTCCAAGACTATGATGATCCACTTTCTTTTCAGAAAGACAAAAAGAACATAAAAAAAACGAAAGGCCGAAAGGCTAAAAGACAAGCTAGAAAGGAATCAAAAGTGACAACAATTCTGGCTACTGATGGTTTTGTTCGGAAAGGCCTCTTAGAAAAGATGCCGTCTCCACCATGGAGGTATTCTGTTGCGTATTTGCATCCTGACTCTACCAACATCGATTTTAATTTTGTTGGGCTCCGTAAAAATGCAGCCGCTATCCGAATGGTGGTGGATAGTTCAGAAATAATTCTGACTGGGACTTATGGAGAATGGAATAAAATTGGGCAAAAAACACGGTTTTATTACACGGCTTCAAAAAACGATATTAGTGATTGGAATAAAGTGGATACGGATATTTCAAATATGTTCCGGATACGCAACGCAAAAGGGTTTTTTGAGGATCAGAACAAAATGCCATTTGTTTTGGATCAAGTAAAAAAGGATAGTAAGGGAATGTTGATTGCAGCGCAAATGGGAGTTTATACGACCCCACAATACTATGGGGTTATGGGAGCTTCAACCTTAAGAAAGGATATGGAACGGCATCACCAAAAAACGCAGGCGTTTAGTTGTCTTCCACAGGACTTTGACGATTGGATGTATGCCTCCGGTAAAAAGCGAATTACTCCAGCAACTAGGGTAGCCCTTCATAGTAAGTTCTATTGCCATGAAGAGAAAAAGGGCTTTGCTAAAAAGAAGAATAAACAAAGCAGAAGGGCTTTTTCGAACCAATATAGAATAGTTACTGATTTTGCCTCTCAGGTAGAAAATGAGGATGTGAAAAGGATGGTTGAGCAGCGGTCGCTAGAGGGGCTTACCTCAAAAGAACACCTTAGTGTTATCCCAAGCTGGGTTCCAATGCGTAGTCGAACAGAGCTAATGTTTACAGGAAGAGGGCCTCGTTCTATAGTAAATTGGTTTAACCCGAATAAGCCTGGCGTTTTGAGTAATCCTTTGGGTCTATTAACGGAAACTAGTAGCACCTCCACATCAGAAGGGGTAACAACAGAAACCACACGCACATACACATATCGGAATCAAGACGCCTTAATGTCTGCTGGTAAATTCGAAAAAGTGTTGATAGGAAGGATGGATTTAGATGGGGTGCTGGATACCAATTCTATGATTGTTTTTAACCATGATTCTGGAATAAATAAGCGGTTTAAAAGTCCAGTTTCAATACCGGATGTATATATAAGTGTTGCAGAAATTTTTTTGCTACCAATAGTTATAGGGGTGGAGGCAATTGTTGATACATATAAATGGGCTTTCCACAGAGGGAAGTTGAGTTTGCGACGTCAATATAGTGGTGCAAAACTGCAAATTTTAGACGACGGTAGAGTGGTAGCGGTGTATAATGAAACCGGAAAAGATGGGCCACGGAGAAAAATTAAAAGGTCTGGGCTTTTGATACCTAAAAAATGCCATACCCAAATTCGGGTTTATTCGCCGGAAGGAAAGCTAGAGCGGTATATGTTTGTTGAAACGGGGCGCAACGAAAAGTGGTTGCCGAAGATGAAAAACGTGTTTATTACAGAACACGGTGTGTATACATGGGTATTCTCCAGTGACTATGGGGCACCTAAGGAGTTTACCAAAATATTTATCCCGTTTGCCGACATGAATACAGACATCGTGGGTATACCTCCAACGGAAAAGGAGTTAGAGCGGTTTTTGGCTGGTTTGGATGTAGAGGAAGAAGAATTGGATGAGGATGCGGAAGAGGATGAATTTGAAGCAGGGGATGAGATTGATGATGCGGAGGAATTAAAAAAAGCAAAACGGGAAGCAAGGGCCTTAAAAAAAGGCAAATAGTGAATTAGAGGAGTATTTTCTTAATTTTAGTTTAAAAAAAAATGCCTGTGATAATTAAAATTATCACAGGCATTTTGTGTGTTTTGGTAATAGAAACCCACCGAAGTGTGCATCGGTGGGTTATTATAAAGTATAAATGATTAGAATCGGTATCCAAGACAAAATCCAACACGAAAATCCATAGTAGGTAGTCCAGAATCAATGTCACCTAATCCAGATTCTACTTCTTTTGATTTTTTTTCAACGTTATACAAGTAATAGCCAATTCCAGACCAGGTACTTAATACAAAACCCGACTTAGAGGCAAAAACCCTACCCAGAGTAATTCCTAAAGATTGTCCGGTATTCTTAATGTCATAGGCTACAAGTTCACCGTTTCCGGATTCATCCTGGGATTTAGAACTAAAACCAAGATAGGGCTCTCCTTTGCTTCCCATACTTCTAAACTTAGTATATACTCCAGCAAAAAAACCATCATATTTATTCCTACTTGGTTTGAAGTAAATTCTAAATTCAGGAGCAATATAAAAACCAGAATATCCAATGTCCTCACTTGATGATCCGTCATCACTAAACCCAGCAGAACCAGGAACCGAAAAATTCATATACCCAATGGTTCCTCCAAAGGCAAACTCCTTATTGAAGTTGCGGAAGCCATTAATGGAGAAATTCTTAAAGGCAATAGGAGCTAAGTTTATAGTAAACTCAGTGCTTGTTTTATTGCTTTTTCTTCTGCGCTTAATTAAATCAGTTAAGTCACTTGCTTGAATTGTAAAGGATGAAAATACAATTGTGCAAAGTGTAAATAAAATGGATAATTTTTTCATTGTCTGTGTGTTTTATTTACAGCCAAAAATAGTAGAAAAAGCGAATAAATAAGAAATTTACTTAGTTGAAAGTACGTTTTGTGTGGTTTATGAGCCGTAAGTAGTAGATTAAAAATTTTTAATTAGCTGGGGAGGGCCTGTGTTTGTTGGTGGTCGCAAAAATGACCCGTGGTCAACACTATTGTCGGTTTTAATTAAAAATAAATTGGTGTAATAGTAGTTAAATGTTGTTAAGTAATGTGCGAAGTGTTTTCGACCAAAAATCTTGTTTTTAGGGACGAAGGATTTTATTGGAAAATAGGAGGACCATTTTCAACGATTCCACATTTTTGGCTTTTTATTTTAACCTACTCCAACTCAAACCGCATAGGTCGGAAAGGGGTGGAATGGTTTTACTCTTATTACTAGCGTTGTAGAAGGGGATTCCGTATTTCGCTGTCATCATTGGGTGGTGGAATTAAAAGGATGAGGAAAGGTGTTTAGTTATTTCCAGAAAATCCAGTATTCTGGCGGGGCAATTAGTAAGGAGGTGCAGGAGGAGTATGAGGAACGGAATTTCCCTGGTTTTACAATTCACGCTCAGGAAATATTTGGAATAACATTTGGGTGCTCCATTGGTGTATGATGTGTTTTCTTAAGTTTGTTGTTCTGAAAAAGAGTCGGATCATTAGTTTCAAATCTTTTAAGCTGCAAAAGGATGCTTAGGGTATTATCCATTAACATTCAACCCCACAGCATGTTAATGCTTTTTGTCTTAATGAACAATTGAGTGTTAATCATTTTGTAGTCTTTAAAAAAATCCTTAAATTTGCAGCCCTTTTTAGGAATTGTTTAAATCAATAATTGTGAATACACTTAGTTACAAAACGGTGTCAGCAAACAAAGCTACTGTTAACAAAGAGTGGTTGTTAGTTGACGCAGAAGGCGAAACGCTAGGACGTTTGGCCTCCAAAGTAGCTATACTTATCCGCGGAAAGCACAAGACTAACTTTACTCCTCACGTAGATTGTGGAGATAATGTAGTTATCGTGAACGCAGAGAAAGTACAGCTTACTGGTAAGAAAATGACGAATAAGGTTTACTTGCGTCACACTGGTTACCCAGGTGGACAACGTACCCTTACAGCTCAGGAATTGATGAGTCGCAAGCCTATTGCTATGGTTGAGACCGCAGTAAAAGGTATGTTGCCAAAGAACAAATTGGGAAGCGCTTTGTTTCGCAACTTGTTTGTATACGACGGACCAACTCATCAACAAGAGGCTCAAAAGCCTAAGGCGATTAATCTTGAAGACATTAAGTAATGGCAGAAGAAACATTAGCATTAGGTAGAAGAAAAACTGCCGTAGCTCGCGTACGCATGACAGAAGGAACTGGTAAAGTTCTTATCAACAAGCGTGAAGTAGAGGATTATTTGCCTCTAGCAGTTTTGCGTTACAAATTGAATCAACCATTTGTTCTTACTGAGAACGAAGGGAAATTCGATTTGCGTATTACCGTTGACGGTGGTGGTATCACTGGTCAAGTTGAAGCAATGCGTTTAGGGATTTCCCGTGCATTAGTTTCATTAAATGAAGATTGGAAACCAGCATTGAAAGCTGAAGGTCTTATGACGCGTGACCCACGTATGGTTGAGCGTAAGAAGCCAGGTCAGAAGAAAGCTCGTAAGAAATTCCAGTTCTCTAAACGTTAATTTTTTTTGTTTCCGAGCAATAGTTGCAATGTATCTAAACTGGCAAGATCGTATTATACGCTACTTGTAGGTTGCTGGTCACAACACCGGTGCACGGAAAGAAACAGCTAAAAACAAAAAAATGCCTAGAACAAGTTTTGAAGATTTATTAAAAGCAGGAGTTCACTTTGGTCACCTAAAGAGAAAGTGGAATCCTTACATGGCCCCTTTTATTTTCACAGAGAAAAAGGGAATCCACATTATTGATTTAAACAAAACAGTGGTTAAGCTTGAAGAAGCTGCCGCTGCAATGAAACAAATTGCCAAGAGTGGTAAGAAAATTTTGTTCGTTGCAACTAAAAAGCAAGCGAAGGAAATTGTTGCAGCTCGTGCTGAGTCTGTGAACATGCCTTACGTAGCAGAACGTTGGTCTGGTGGAATGTTAACCAATTTTGGTACCATCAGAAAAGCGATCCGCAAAATGACGCAAATCGACAAGATGGAAGGAGACGGGACTATGAAGACCATGTCTAAGCGTGAGCGCCTTCAAATTGGTCGTGTTCGTGCAAAATTGGAGAAGAACTTAGGTTCTATCGCTGATCTTACTCGTACACCAGCTGCCATCTTTATCGTAGATATTAACAAAGAACACTTGGCTTTAAAAGAGTCTAAGCGTTTGGGTATCAATACCTTTGCTATGGTAGATACCAATTCTGATCCACGTTCAGTAGATTTCGCTATCCCATCTAACGACGACGCAACTAAATCAATCGACAAAGTATTGGAGATTATTACTGCTGCCGTTGCTGAAGGTTTGGCTGAGCGTAAAATGGACAAGGACAAAATGGCTGAAAAGGAAGAAGCTGCTGCTGCCGCTGCAACTGCTGCCGCTGCCGAAAAAGCTGCTCCTGCTCCTGCTGCTGAAAAAGCACCAGTTGCTGAGAAAGCTCCTGCTGCTGAAAAAGCACCAGCTGCTGAGAAAGCTCCTGCTGCCGAAAAAGCGCCAGTTGCCGAAAAAGCACCTGCTGCCGAAAAAGCTGCACCTGCACCAAAAGCCGACGAATCGAAGGCTGAAGGAGCTGAGTAATTTTGATTAAGACCCCAATATTGCTGTTATGAGTAAGATTTCTGCATCACAAGTAAACGAGCTTCGGAAAAAAACCGGAGCTGGTATGATGGACTGTAAAAAAGCTTTGGTTGAGGCCGAAGGAGATATGGAAAAAGCAGTTGAAGTTCTTCGTAAAAGAGGACAGAAAGTTGCTGCCAAACGTGAAGATCGCGACGCTACTGAAGGTTATGTAATAGCGAAAACAAACGACAACAACACTACTGGAGTTGTTCTTTGCTTGAGCTGTGAAACTGATTTTGTTGCCAAAAATGCTGATTTTATTGGTTTTGCTACCAAATTGATTGACATGGCTTTGGAGAACAACCTTACTAACCCAGCTGGACTTCTTTCTATGGAATTCCAAGCAGGTATGACTGTTGCCGAAAAAATCATTGAACAAACTGGTGTTATCGGTGAAAAAATCGAAATCGGAGCTTTGGAATTGTTGAACGGAGAAGGTGTGGTTGAATACAACCACCCAGGTAACCGTTTAGCTACTTTGATTCAATTGAATAAAACTGGAGAAAATGTTCTTGAAGCTGGACGTCAGGTTGCTATGCAAGCTGCGGCAATGGCTCCTATTGCATTGAGCGAAGGTGATGTTGATGAAAATACAAAAAACAAAGAAATAGAGATTGGTAAAGAATTGGCCATGAAAGAAGGTAAACCAGCTGAAATGGCTGAGAAAATTGCCATCGGACGTCTAGGTAAATTCTTCAAAGAAAATACCCTTCTTAAACAAGCTTTCATCCGCGATAATAAATTGGATGTTGCTGGTTTCTTAAATCAAACTGAAAAAGGTTTAACTGCTACAGACTTCAAAAGAGTTTCACTCGGTTAATTTGACTTTACTAAATAAAAAAGAGAACTTCGGTTCTCTTTTTTTTTGATAAAATTTCTGCACATGGGAACAGGTTACAAACGCATCCTCCTAAAATTAAGTGGTGAAGCACTTATGGGAGATAAAAAATTTGGTATCGACCAAATTCGGCTTCAACAATACGCGGAAGAAATTAAAGAAATTGCTCTTTCCGGAGTAGAAGTAGCCTTGGTAGTTGGTGGAGGAAATATTTTTCGCGGAATCCAAGCAGAAGAAGGTGGAATGGATCGGGTTCAAGGGGATTATATGGGGATGTTAGCCACCATGATCAACTCCATGGCACTCCAGAGTGCATTGGAAAATTTGGACATGAAAACACGCCTGCTTTCAGCTATCAAAATGGAGCAAATTGCAGAGCCCTTCATTCGCAGAAAAGCCGTGCGGCATCTGGAAAAAGGGCGCGTAGTAATTTTTGGAGCAGGAACAGGTAACCCCTATTTCACCACAGATTCAGCGGCATCCTTGAGAGCCATTGAAATTGAAGCGGATGTAATCCTAAAGGGAACACGGGTAGACGGGATTTACAGCGCAGATCCAGAAAAAGATCCTGAAGCTCAAAAATTCGACACTATTTCTTTTGAAGAAGTTTACGCCAAGGGGTTAAATGTAATGGACATGACCGCATTTACTTTGTGCAACGAAAACAATTTACCCATTGTTGTTTTTGATATGAATACACCAGGAAACCTAGCCAAAGTGGTAAGGGGAGAACAAGTGGGTACCTTGGTTGAAAATTAATAATTACATTTAGACAGCAATTTTTTTGATACGATGCAAGAAGAAATAAAGGCAGTTTTGGATGCTGCCGCTCAAAAGATGGATAAAGCCATCAGCCATTTAGAATCAGAGTTAAAAAAGGTGCGCGCTGGAAAAGCAAGCCCTATGATGTTGGATGGGTTGATGGTGGATTATTATGGAACTCCAACCATGATTAACCAAGTAGCCAACGTTTCCACACCCGATGCTAAAACCTTAACAATTCAACCCTGGGAAAAAGCGATGTTGGAACCATGCTCTACGGCTATTATTAATTCCAACCTAGGAATGGCTCCGCAAAACAATGGAGAAATGCTCATTATCAGCATCCCAATGTTAACGGAAGAAAGACGTCACGAGTTGGTGAAAAAAGCCAAAGCCGAAGGAGAACACGCTAAAGTGGGAATCCGGAATGCTCGGAAAGATTCTAATGACCAGATAAAAAAGTTAAAAGGGGATGGCCTTTCTGAAGATTTAGCCAAAGACACAGAGGACCAAATCCAAAAGAAAACCGACGGATTTATTGTGAAAATAGAGGAGATCCTGAAGGATAAAGAAGTAGATATTATGAAGGTTTAATCCTTTTGTCTAAATATTTCTGAGCCTCTATTCCAATTGGAATAGAGGCTTTTTTATGCCTGAATATTTCTTAAAGCCGCCTAGTTTGTTTCGTTAGCAGGTGTTGATTGCAATTTTTCTAGGATGCCTTTCGTATGCTGTTCTCTGTTTTCAGTGCTTCTTGGACAAATTCTTGTCCAGCCTCCATTTCTGGGTCGTATTTGTAGGGCCAAATAATATAAGCTATCAGAATGGGAATGAGGTCCTTGCCCTTTTCGGTCAAAGAGTATTCCTTCCTAATCTGCTTTTGCTTAATTTTTTCGGAATTAATGATGCCTAATTGCTCCATTTTCTTAAGCCTACCCGATAATATATTGGTTGAAATTCCTGCTCCTCCAGCCAAAAACACATTGTAAAACCGCTTTCCTTTAAATGCTTCCGGAGCAAAAACAGGCTGGGAAAAATGTGCTGCAGCAACCATTGTTTTTGCAGGACCAATGCCATCTATTAA
>JBLHJD010000056.1:0-14072 GCA_047618705.1 Luteibaculaceae bacterium | reverse complement strand
AATAAGGATGTCAGAAATTTATTTAGTCACGGAAATCAAGGCTCCAATAGAATTGGTGTTTGACCTTTCTCGCAGTATCAATTTACATGAGAAATCAACCCAACAAACACACGAAAAAGCTATATCTGGAAAAACCACGGGGCTAATTGACTTGCATGAAAGTGTTACCTGGCGGGCGAAACATTTTGGATTGTACCAAAGCCTCACTTCCAAAATAACAGCAATGGAAAAGCCAAGTTATTTTGTGGATGAAATGGTGAAAGGAGCTTTTAATCATTTTAGGCACGAGCATATTTTTACATATCAAAATGGGAAAACCACCATGGTAGACATCTTTAACTTCAGTTCTCCTTTCGGAGTAATGGGTAGGGTTTTTGACGCGCTTATTCTAAAAAAATACCTCACCAAATTCTTAATGAACCGAAATGAAATCATCAAAGAAATGGCTGAATCCAAGCAATGGGAGGCATTTATTGGTGGTTCAATGAATGTTTAACTCTTTTGTATGTGGCTGAAAAACAGTAAGTTACAAGTTTGGCACAGTATTAGCAATACCCCTTGCAAATACAGTCATTATGAAAACGAAATTATTTATTGTTCTCGCAGGTTTAAGTTTAGCGTTTAGTAGCTGTATCGCTATTGTTGAAGAGGTTCACTACGGTCCCGATGGAAGGGATGGAGACGCATATTTCGGAATTGATTATGTATATGAGCCACCTTTGGCTTATTGGGACGAGAACCTGTCGATCCCAGATAATCCTAGAATTGGAGACTATTATTATTCCTACCCAGGAACTTTCTATTTCGAGTACTTTTTGGATGAAGACGATTACTGGTATGGTGAGTATTCCATCTTTATTGAATTTGGGAGCGCCGGAATGGAAAATGGCCGTCCAGGTTATGATGGAAGAGATACCCATTTAATGATGGTTTTTGATCCAGATTTTGGTCCACGAGAATACAGAAAAGGAAACTTCAATAACTTGCCTTACCAAGTTAAGGAGTTGGAAAATGGACAATTGGAATTAACGCCAAAAGATGGGAGTAAATCTTGGAAAATTGTAGCGCAAAAAACAACAACAAAAGAACGTGCTAGCAGAAAATAAAGAGCATAAAAAAAGGGGCGATTATCGCCCCTTTTTTTATGCCTAATGGTGGTTTACTTAACCAGATTAAAAATCCGGTCCCAACGAATTCCAGTAATCGGATCTTTAGAGAACCAAATAAACAAAGCTTTACCTACCACATGGTCCTCAGGAACAAACCCCCAGAAACGGCTATCAGCCGATCGGTGTCTGTTATCTCCCATCATCCAAAAGTAGTTTTGCTTAAACGTATACTCCTCAATTTTGGTTCCGTCAATATAAAAGTCGCCGCCTTTTTCCGAAAAAACATTGTTTTCATAAATGGCAATAACCCTTTTGTACAAGACTTTGTTTTCATCAGTAAGGGTAATTGTTTCCCCTTCTTTTGGGATGTACAAAGGCCCAAAAACATCCTCGGTCCAATTCACGGAATAGTGATTGGGGAATATTACCGTATTGGCATCAGAGCGTTCTCCTGGGTAGTTTATTTCCCGGTAAATAGTGTCTATTATGTCCAACTTCCCAATTAATCCTGCTTTTTCTGCACTAAGAGGCATGTTGTACATTCCACTTCCTTGGTTAAACTGAATATCGGTAGGGGTTACGTCAAATTGCTCTTTAAAGAAAACCGTATTGATTTTTTGGTTGGTTCTAATATTGTAGGCGTACTGCATTTCGTCGGGCATCTCTACCTGCTCTCCATTTACCCACAAAATACCTTCCTTAACCTCTAAGGTTTCTCCAGGAAGTCCAACACATCGTTTTATGTAGTTTTCTTTTTTGTCAACCGGACGTACCAGCAATTCACCAAAGGCTTTTCTTCCTGTTTTTTGGTTTACGATTTTATTATTCTTCACTGCCTTTTCACCATAGTCACGAACCAACTGGTAATAACTCACTTCTTGGAAGTTGGAACAAACGGTATCCCCTTCTGGGAAGTTAAAAACCACGGCATCCATTCTTTCCACATCTCCAAAACCTGGAAGTCTGAAATACGGTAGTTGAAACCACTCCAAGTAAGACGGGGTTTTCTCGGTTAAAGGAAGGGTGTGGTGCGCAAAAGGAAAAGCTACTGGAGTATTAGGTAGCTTGGGTCCATAAGATGCTTTACTAACAAAAAGGTAATCACCTACCATCATGGATTTTTCCATGGATGGGGTAGGGATAGTGTAGGCCTCGATAAGGAAAGTTCGGATAATAGTAGCTGCAATAGTTGCAAAAACAATGGCATCCAACCATTCCTTGTACATCGGCTTTTTGCGCGCTTTCCAATCGATGGGACCTTGGAAGCTTAGGTCCTCTTCCCGACTCCACAAAAACATAAAAACAAAAGGAAGCAGACCTATGCTCCAGTGATCTTTGGCAGACCGTTTGTTAAATGCGCTGGCTAGTTCCAAATGGAATACTACAAACATCAACAGGTTTACTCCCGGCACGATCAAAATTAGCACCCACCACCATGGTTTTTCAACAATTTTGGTCCAAACAAAATAGTTAAGGAAGGGGATGTACCCTTTCCATTTGTCTTGCCCAGCTTTTTCGAAAAAAGCGGGAAGAAACAGGATGTGGCCCAGGAGGGTGAGTAATAAAAAAATGTAAGGTATGGTCATGTTATTTACTGTTTAGGAGGTCTTCCATAGAGAAAACACCTGTTTTGTTGGCTATAAACGCTGCAGCTCGGATGGCACCCAGTGCAAATCCAGACCTGTTTTTTGCTTTGTGTTCTAAGGTAATTTCATCAATGGAATTTTCCCATTTTACCACATGCGTTCCTGGAACATTCGGTAGACGTTCATGGGTAATTTCGCACTGCGCTTCAGGGAAGGATTCGTGTATTTTTTCTAGCGTAGTAATGGCGGTTCCACTCGGTGCATCCAATTTCTCGGTATGGTGAATTTCGTGGAGTTGCAGCGCATAACCCTCGGGTTTAACCCACTTGGCTAGTTGTTTGTTTAGCTCAAAAAAGAGGTTAACTCCTATGCTGAAATTACTTGCGTGGAACAAAGCTCCGTGCGCATCTAAAACTGCCTTAAACACGGTTTCTTTTTCCGCGTTCCAACCCGTAGTTCCTACTACAATAGGCGTTTTAAGAGCAAGTGCTTTCGAAATATGAGCGGTGGCCAAACGGGGTAAGGAAAATTCAATAAGAACATCTGCCTCACAACCATCCACTTTCAGGAATTCATTTTTTGAATCAAAAATATCGCTGATGGTATGACCTTCTTTTTCGGCGAGATCATGGATGGTTTTACCCATTTTGCCGTAACCGATTAATCCAATTTTCATTTGCGTGTAAGTCGTAGGCTAATTCCAGCATAATTTGGATTAGCAACAGGCTGCCAGTGCAAGCTAATGTCCTCTGAAACATCGAAATAAAACAGGTGGGCATCTACACAAGCATCCAAAATATTAAGTATGTAAGAACCTGATAACGCAAACCAAGAGATTTCATGCATGCGTCGGTAGTAATCTTTATCATTTTTTAACTGTTCCATGTCAGTCGACTGTTCCGCTGTTTTACCATCGGTATTCAACAAAACCAGGTATTGTTGTTTGCTTTCTATCCACAAACGTTTGTTTTCGTGGATAAAATAGATGGATGTCCCAATGGCACCATATACCAGGGGCAACTTCCAGAATTTGCGATTGTAAATCTGACCTAGTCCTGGAACAACAGCACTTAAAATCGTGGCTTTTTTAGGGCTGTGGAGTTTTTCAATTTTTACGGTACTGGAATCTTTTTGTGCAGACAAAGAGCTGCTACAGAAAAGTAGGACTAAAAAAAGTCCCAACCCGAACACGTATTTTATTTTGGGGAAATGGGTCATTAAACAATTCCAAGCTTTGCCGCTATGTCGGCCAACTCACCTGGGTTGGAATAGCTGATTTCAATTTTTCCTTTTCCACCATTGGCGGGCTTAATGTTGGCTTTGTTTCCCAACAATGAAAGTAAGGACGACTTAATTCCTTTTTCTTCCTTAGATAGGGAAGGAGTAGCAGCTGGTTTTGCCGTTTTGGAATTTTCGCTTTTGCTGTTTTTTACAATCTCTTCAACTGCTCTAACCGATAATTCCTTTTCAATAATCAATTGGCAAATTTCCATTTGTCTCACCATATCATCCACTCCCAATAAGGCACGTGCGTGTCCCATCGTGATTTTTTGTTGGATAATGGCCAATTGGATTTCTGGAGCCAATTTAAGCAGGCGAAGGTAGTTGGTAACGGTAGCTCGTTTTTTACCCACTTTATGGGAAAGTTCTTCCTGGGTAAGGGAACATTCCTCAATAAGTCGTTGGTAGGAAAGTGCTACTTCAATGGGGTCTAAATTTTCCCGCTGCACGTTTTCCACAATGGCCATTTCCAACATGGATTGGTCATTGGCAATACGGATGTAGGCTGGGATTTCTGTTAAACCAGAAAGTTGGCTTGCTCTAAAACGTCTTTCACCACTAATAAGTTGGTATTTATCATAGCCCATTTTCCGAACGGTAACGGGCTGGATAATACCATGTATACTTATAGAATCTGCTAACTCTTGTAAAGCTTGCTCTTCAAAATGCCTTCTTGGTTGGAACGGGTTTGTTTCAATATTCTTAACCGGAATAGCAGCAACAGCACCCACAGTGGTTGTGTTGTTGTCCGGTTTGTATTTGGTCGTAATGTCTGTTTCAGGGTTCGACAAAAGAGCCCCTAAACCTCTTCCTAATGCTGCTTTCTTTTTTGTCATGATGTTTGGGCTTAGGCTTTTGTAAGTTCAGTCATTTGGTTTTTCTGAAGCACCTCACGCGCCAAATTCAGGTAGTTGATAGCCCCTTTACCTGTGGCGTCATGCATAATGATGGTTTCTCCAAATGAAGGTGCTTCACCAAGTTTGGTGTTTCTGTGGATAATGGTATCAAATACCAATTGCTGGAAATGTGTTTTAACCTCGTCTACAACCTGGTTTGCCAAACGCAAACGTGTGTCGTACATGGTCAATAAAATTCCTTCTATTTCCAAATCGGGGTTTAATCGGGTTTGGATAATTTTTATGGTGTTGAGCAATTTCCCAAGTCCTTCCAAGGCAAAGTACTCGCATTGTACAGGTATAATAACCGAATCACTTGCTGTTAAACCGTTCAGCGTAATTAGTCCAAGGGAAGGAGAGCAATCAATGATAATAAAGTCATAGTCGTCCTTTAAATCTTGCAAGGCCAATTTCATCATATACTCCCGGTTAGGCATGTTGATCATTTCGATCTCAGCACCAACCAGATCTATGTGGGCAGGAAGCAAGAAAAGGTTCGGGTTTTCGGATTCCAAGATAATGTCTCTCGGATTTACATCATTTACCAGGCATTCGTAAATGGATGTTTTAATGGTTTTTGGGTCAAATCCAACTCCAGAAGTAGCATTGGCCTGCGGATCAGCATCAATGATCAGGGTTTTTTTGTCCAACGCTCCCAGAGCAGCACCTAAATTAATTGCAGTGGTGGTTTTTCCTACTCCACCTTTCTGGTTGGCTATTGTTATGATTTTCCCCATAATTATTGATGTTGAATAAGTTAATTAAATCTAGGTTTTTTCAAGGAGACCAAATTTAGGCAATTGTCCCCAATGGAAGTTCGATTAATGCATCTTTAATATCTGTTTTTTTATGAATCCTAATGTGGTCAGGTGCTTCTGACCTTTATTGTGGAATATCGCTTTTGCGCGTGCCTAAAAAATCTTTTCTTTGCTGAAACTGAACGTGTTTAATGATTACCATAGTATCTGGAACAAATAGAGACAATAGTAACTCCCTGAAACTGGCTCAGTTGTATTTAGCCATGCTACAACAACGGGATATTCCTGCTCAAATTTTTGACCTGGGAGAATTAAAGGAAGATTTTTGGATTGCGGAATTATATGGGCGCAGAACTCCTGAATTTGCTACCATTGTTGAACAGTTTTTCGAGAAATCAGATAAATGGATCTATATTTTTCCGGAGTACAATGGAAGTTTTCCTGGCGTACTAAAAACCTTCATTGATGGCTTGGATCCCGATGTTTTTAAAGGGAAAAGAGTGGCCTTAGTTGGACATTCCGGCGGAAAAGCAGGGAATTTACGCGGCCTGGATCACATGACAGGGGTGCTGCATTATTTGCAGGCCGAAGTATTGTCTGACAAACCAAAATTCAGTCAATTTCACACCTTATTTACCTCCAGTGGTGAACTGAACGAGAAGGTAAAACTTCGCGTTCAAACTCAACTCGATAAATTCATTCAATTTTAAACCTATGATGGAACTCAAAACAACCATGGTGCTTCACGTTGCCATGTTTTTTAACTTGGCAATTCTGGCCATATTATTCGTGCAATCAGGACTCGACAAAGTATTTGATTTTAAAGGAAACTTGGAATGGCTAAAGGGCCATTTTGGAAATTCTCCACTGAAAGGAATGGTGAAGTTATTGTTGCTGAAAATAACTATTATCGAAGTCCTAGCTGGACTCTTTTGCCTGCTTGGAATGGTGGAACTAGTTTGTTGGGAAGGATTCTATTTTGCCTTTGCCGGAATATTCCTATCGGCAGTAGCCTTGGTATCCTTGTTTTTTGGACAACGTATTGCCAAAGATTACCCCGGTGCAGCTAGCCTAGTACCTTACTTTATTGTAACACTTATTGGATTTATCCTTATTTATTTAGTGTACTAATACCCCTTTATTGCGCTGGGTATTTGGATATAATATCCGGCGCAATTTTTTCCAGTAAAGCCTCCGCAGCTTCTTTTTCATTCGGGATTTCTCCCTCCAAAATAGCCTCTTTCAAGGCCGTTTTTAAATCACCAATTGCTCTACAAGGTTTGAGCTTAAATCGTTCCATAATTTCTTCCCCACTCACCGGTGGTTGGAAATTTCTGAGGTGATCTTTTTCTTCAATTTCAACAATTTTTTGCTTAACCAATTCGTAGTTCTTCCGAAAACGATCCACCTTCATTTCATTCTTCGACGTAATATCGGCTTTGCACAGCAACATTAAATCGTCAATATCATCCCCGGTGTCAAACACCAACCTTCGGATGGCGGAATCGGTAACCCCGTCTTTAGTAAGGGCAATGGGCCTTAGGTGCAATTGAACCAGCTTTTGCACATACTTCATTTTATGGTCCAAAGGAAGTTTGAGTCGCTTAAAAATCCCAGGGGTCATTCGGGCACCACGGTCTTCATGCCCGTGGAAAGTCCAACCGGCTTTGGCATGGAAACGTTGTGTAGGAGGTTTGGCAATGTCATGTAAAATGGCCGACCAACGCAACCACAAATCATCGGTCCATTCAGATAAGTTATCCAGTACCTGAAGGGTGTGGTAGAAATTGTCCTTGTGCCGTATTCCGTTGCGTTCTTTTACCCCAAACAGAGCAACCATTTCGGGGAAAAATATGGCTAACAATCCCGTGTTAAACAAGAGCTTAAACCCCTTGCTTGGCTTTTTACTCAGAATAATTTTATTCAGCTCAGTAGTAATCCTTTCCTGACTTATTATTTTAAGCCTATCTGCATTTCGGGTAATGGCATCCAGGCTTTCTTGCTCAATGGTAAAATCCAACTGAGATGCAAACCGAATTGCGCGCATCATCCGCAGGGGATCATCAGAATACGTGATGTCTGGACTCAGTGGGGTTTTGAGGATTTTTTCCTCCAGGTGTTTGAGTCCATCGAAAGAATCGAGGATGCTACCAAAGGTGGCCTGATTTAAAGAAATAGCCAATGCATTTATGGTAAAATCGCGGCGGTTTTGGTCGTCTTCCAAACTTCCATCTTCTACCAGTGGTTTTCTGGAATCTTCCCGGTAACTTTCTTTCCGAGCCCCTACAAATTCTAATTCCAAGTCCCGGTAACGGAACATGGCCGTTCCAAAGCGCTTAAAATAATTTACCTTTTTTACTTTGAGTTCCTCAGCGCAAGCCTGGGCAAAGTCGATACCGGAGCCAACCACAACAATGTCAATATCCTTGCTGGGTCTATTTAAAAGCAGGTCGCGAACAAACCCTCCGATAGTAAAACAGGGGAGCCCCATTTTATCGGCTACTTTAGAAATGCTCAGGAAGGGTTCTTTATTTACCGCAGCCTGTAGTTGATTATTTTCGGATGATGGAGATGTCGCCATTGTTGCCAAGTTTCAATATAGAAGAGGGGAGTTCAGTGCCTTTAAATTCAGGTAAGTTTGGACAAATCCAATCTACCCCTTCTTTGATTGGGGCGCTAATTTCGTTAAAATTTCGAGGTGTAGGTGCTCCACTTACATTTGCTGAGGTAGAAATGAGTGGAAACCGGAATTGTTCGAACAAACGGTTCAAAAAAGGGTGCTTGGCAATGCGGATTGCAGCACTACCATCTTCCGCTTTGGCTTTGGGATGAATTTGCTTAACATCGTCCAAAATAATGGTCATTGGTTTGTTTGAGTTTTCCCACAATTCAAACGTAACCTCAGGTGCATCAGGCGCAATTTGTTCCACCGCTACTTCATTCCTAACCAAGGTGACTAGGCTTTTGCTGTCGGGCCGATTTTTGAGTTTAAAAATGCGCTCAATTGCTTGCTCATTCCGAGCATCACAACCTATACCCCAAACCGTGTCAGTGGGATACAAAATTATGCCCCCATTCAACAACAGGTCTTTGATTTCTTTGATTCGAATATCCATTAAAATATAGGGATTAAGTCCCAGTTACTATCTTTTCCACATTTAAAATGGGTTTCAGGACAAGCATGAAAACCGTGCAAACCACAGGGGTGGCATGGCGGTTCTTCTGCGGGTACAATAATGTGTTTTACCTCGGATAAGGGGGTAAATCCAAAATTGGGGTCGGTGGAACAGAAAAAGGCACAAACAGGAGCGTTCATTGCACTCGCCAAGTGCAGTGGAGCACTGTCGTTCACATAATTCATTTGGGCATACTCCATTAAAGCAGTACTCGCCAATAAGGAAAGTCTTCCGGCCAGGACTTCCACATTAGGGTGGTCCGATTCCTTCCTGATTTCCTCACAATATTCCTTATCTCCAGGCCCTCCAAGTAGAAAAATCTGAAAATTGGGCGACGTTTTATTGATGAGTTTGATGAACTGGGCTTTGGGCCATTTTTTGGTTTCCCAAACCGAGGCAGGACTCATGGTAACAAAAGGCTCCTTGCTTAGGTGCGGTTTTATACTGGAGTAATGTTCCTGACTTGGGTATAATTTGGGGTTAAGAACCGGGATATCTGGAAAGGCAAGAGCCAACACTTCGTTGTTGCGCTCCACCTCATGTTTTCCATTGCCAATCTCATGCTTCACGGTACCGGAAAACAAGAACGCAAAAGGGTTTTTGTCGAAACCCCACTTCTTTTTGGCCCGAATAAAGGTGGTCAGAATTCCAGTAGAGGCAAAACGCTGCAGGTTAAATACATGGTCGTACCTCGTTTTCCGAATTTGAAGTCCCAAACGGAACAGTCCACGCTTCTTTTTATTTTGTTTATCCCAAACAAAAACCTGGTTCACTTTGGGGTGATCTTCAAAAAAGGATTCATTTCCTTTTCTAACAACCACATCTATGCGCGCCTCGGGCAACTGTTTGTGCAGACTTTCTACACAAGCAGTTGCTAGTATTGCATCACCAATAAAGGCGGTTTGTATAATTAGGAATGCCTCTTGCATTACACGGCTACATTGTATTCGCGCAAAGCGTCGTTCAAGGAAGTTTTTGTGTTGGTGCTGGCTTTTCTTTTTCCAATAATTAAGGCACAAGGAACCTGAAATTCACCGGCAGGGAATTTTTTGGTGTAAGAACCTGGAATTACCACAGATCTTTCTGGAATTACCCCTTTGGTTTCTATAGGAGAGTCTCCGGTTACATCAATAATTTTGGTAGACATGGTTAGTACCACATTGGCACCCAAAACGGCTTCTTTTTTTACCCGAACTCCTTCTACAACAATGCAACGAGAGCCAATAAAACAATCGTCCTCAATAATAACGGGTGCGGCTTGCAAAGGTTCCAAAACTCCTCCAATTCCAACACCACCACTGAGGTGCACATTTTTTCCTATTTGAGCGCAGGATCCAACGGTTGCCCAAGTGTCTACCATAGTACCAGACTCCACATGAGCTCCAATATTTACGTACGATGGCATCAAAATTACTCCACTTGCTATATAAGCTCCATACCTCGCTACAGCGTGAGGAACCACACGGATACCCAATTCGGCATATCCAGTTTTTAATTTCATTTTATCATGAAACTCCATTGGACCCGCCTCCAAAGTTTCCATTTTTCGGATGGGGAAGTACAGAACTACCGCTTTTTTCACCCATTCATTGACTTGCCATTCGCCATTTTCGAGGGGTTCGGCAACGCGCAATTGCCCCTTGTCTATTTGCTCAATTACTGACTCTATAGCGGATACAGTGGTTGGATCGCTTAATAAACTGCGATCTTCCCATGCTTTTTCAATGATATCTTGCATCTTGTGTACTTTTGGCAAAAATAGGCTCTTGTTCCTACTTATCAAGCAAATGTAAAAATATGGGTAAAGTAATCGCCTTGGATGTGGGGTCAAAACGAACTGGAATTGCCATTACGGACGAATTGCAGATTATAGCAAGTCCGCTAGATACCATAGCAGCACACGAATTGCTGCCTTTTTTGTCGGATTTAGTGGCTAAAAGCACCATAGACTGTTTTGTTTTTGGGGACCCAAGGCAAATGGATGGAAGTAAAAGTGAAAGCTGGCCGGTAGTAGAGGACGTAATGGCCCGGTGCAAGCGGAGGTTTCCCAGTATTCCTCATATTTTGCAGGACGAAAGGCTAACGTCAAAGATGGCCTTGGATGCTCAGATTACGGGCGGAATGAAGAAAAATAAAAGAAGGGACAAAGGAAAGCTCGATGTTATCGCAGCTTGTTTAATTTTGCAATCATATTTAGAGAACAAGAAATGGCAATAGTATTACCAATATACGCGTACGGAAACCCTGTACTTAAAAAGAAGGCAGTAAAAATTAGTGCCGACTATCCTAAATTGGGGGAGTTAATCGAGAACATGTTTGAAACCATGTATAATGCCAATGGGGTGGGGCTCGCTGCTCCTCAGGTTGGACTTGGGATTCGTTTATTTTTAGTGGATGCATCTCCATTTGCTGAGGATGAGGAAGAAGATGGCGAGGATTTATCCTACTTGGAGGACTTTAAAAAGGTGTTTATTAACCCTGAAATCTATGAAGAGTCTGGTGAGGATTGGGGTTTTACGGAAGGATGCCTGAGCATACCGGATATCCGGGAAGAAGTAATTCGTCAGCCCAAAATCCGCATCAAATACATGGACGAAAATTTCCAGGAGTTTGATGAGGAATATGAAGGATTTGCGGCCCGAGTAATTCAGCACGAGTACGACCATGTTGAGGGTATTTTGTTTACAGACAAAATTAATCCCATGCGCCGCCGTTTATTGGAGAGTAGATTAAAAGATATAGCTAAAGGAAAAGCGCGTCCCGATTATCGGATGTTTATTCCAGGACAAAAAGGAAGACGATGAAAAAAATACTAGTGTTTGCTTGTGGATTGGGCTTGTTGGTTGGAGCGTGTTCTAACCCAACTCAGGAGAACGGCCAGAGAATAGAAGAATTAAACGGATTGTTGCGCGGTGCCAGCACCACGGAGGAAATGATTGCTTTTGCTCAGGAACAAAACGGCTTAATTCTGGATCAGTTGGCTAATGCGCAGAATATGGAAGATACCACTAGGTATGCCATGTTAATCCAAGGAGCTAAATGTGGAAGAGCCTTAAAGGAATTTGATCAAAGCATCGGGTTTTATGAGGAGTTAGTTCGGGATTTCCCGGAAGCTGAATTTACCCCGAAGGCTTATTTTTTGAGTGGGTTTATTTACGAAAATGACCTCCAAGATTTGGGCAAGGCTGATTCGTTATACAGCTTAGTGATTTCTAAATATCCAGACAATGAATTGGCAGATCAGGCGCGAATTCTGAAAGAACAACTTGGGATACCACTGGAGGACATTATCCGAAAGTTCCAGGAACAAAACAAAGAATTGAAATAACAAAAAAGGCCCCGATTTATCGGGGCCTTTTTTGTTTCATTAAATATCACAACTGTACGACTTTAAAAAAGGAAAGCTTCATCTGGTTTTCCTCAATTTTTCATCACGAATTCAGTAGTTATTCGACCCTCATATTCTTTTTTCGAAATTAGGTTTACCGTGATTTCATCCGAAATGTTACGATTGAAAATTTTGATTATTTTTTTGGGGAGGATTACATCTTCCTAAGGATTTGACAATCATCATCCACTGGAAGGATTGATTATGTTAATCATCATCGATTTTAATTGAACACATTAACAAGGGGTTTTGAGGTGTTTTAGTGGTTTATTATTTAAGATTTGTCGATTGTTTTTTTTTTTTTCAATTATTTTTTTTCGTTAATTGCGGCAAACTTAATCACAAATTACTCCATTGTAGATGCCACCGGGAAAACGTTTGGAACTAAACTCCAAGCCCGCGAATTACCCGTTTCTGAATTTGCAGCTGGAAACTATTATTTTATTTTTTATAATAAGCAGGATAAAGTAGTTGGTGTGAATAAAATGTTAAAACAATAAAATTATGCGGATTTTTATTCTATTAATACTGGGCCTTACTTTAGGGCAAACAGCATTTTCCCAGTCCCAAGAATATGTTCCCTTTTTGGATACCACCAAAAGATGGGTTCTTGGAACCCTTGATGAGGAATCGGATGTTAATGGTCTGTTTGATTATGACCACACCTTATTGTGGTTCGATGGACAAAAAGAGTTGGACGGGAAGGTGTATGAGGTGGTAAAAAGGACCTGTAGTTATCAAAGTTACCGGAAATGGGATTCATTGATGGAAAATATTATTGACACTACAGGTATCAAGCGATGCGATACAACTGATTATGCTTATATAAGGGAAGATACAATTTTGCAAAAGGTATTTATCCACAGCTCCTTGTATAAGCCGCTAAATAAGTGCAATTCTATTTTTAAAACGCGGCTTTATTTTGATTCTGACGCAGAGCAAGGAGAAGAATTGTTGATGGATTTTTCAGCCATAAAACCGAATACTAATCACTTAATTATTCCGGTTACGGATCGGTATGAAAATTCGGTTTCCGCAATTCGAAGTACTGGAGGACTAGGAAATTTGGGTCCATATTACGGAATGTTTATCAATGGCTTAGATGAGGACGGGGTTTTCACTTTATACGGAGAGAATAAGTTTCTTGAGGTTGGACATTTACTCTTTGAGGAAGGGTATGATGATGCAATTTTTTTTCCTGTTGCATCTTGTTTTGATAATAAGTATTATACAAGTGTTCTGAAATTATGTTATTCTATAGGGGATAATAAAGTCTGGGCTTCCCCGTTTCACGCCCCTGAAATCAATGAACCCTGCCAATTGGCTGAACCTACTTCAATTAGAGAGTTTTCATCAGCTAATAACAAACCCTGGATCCAAAATCCGGTAGAAAATGGTGTGTTGCAATTTTTACAGCCCATAAGCGGGAAAATAGTGGTACAGGACCCTAGCGGGAAAATTGTATTGGAAAAAGAATTAAGAAATATCCGGACTTTGGATTTGGAGTTACCCCAAGCAGGGCTTTATTTGTTGACATGGGAAAGTGACCAGGTTACTCTGGTGGAAAAGGTTCTTTTGCGTTAGAATTTTGAAAAAAGAAATGGGGGTACACTCCATTTTAAATACGGACACACTCAAAATCCTCGGAGACTAATTCTTCGGGGATTTTTTTAGGCCTACATTCTTTATCGACTACCCTTTTGTTTTATGCAAGCTCAATATTGGCTTTAAGTACAGTCCAGACTCTAAAGGATTAGAAAGTGTATGGAGGGATCCTTTTTTTCGGTATAGTTAACTTACCTAGCCCCGTTTCCTCTCATACACCAGTCAGTCACATTTTGTTTAACAACAATATAACTAACTATTTACAATCTTTAG
>JBLHJD010000055.1:0-14365 GCA_047618705.1 Luteibaculaceae bacterium | reverse complement strand
ATTCAATTTATCGGTAGAAGTAGCCTTAACCTGGATGTCTATACTGATGTTTGAACTCAAATAACTTGGAATAATATTTGGGATCTCACTTTTTACAGTAACCGTTTTTATCTGCTTGTTATTAGCCTGATTTGCATCATCTCCGTTTCCGTTGATGTTGGTAATAGCAAATTCAATATTATAGGTACCCGGCGTTAAAGCCGTCCACATAGTCGGATGCGCAACAGTAATCGTTTCGAAAGGGGAAATATTCAGGTTAGCCAAATTAGACATCACCCAGTTTCCTCCATCAATTCGGTATCCTACATCAAAACTAGAAACAACATTTGTTCCTTTGTTAGTCATAGCTCCAGCAACCACTTTCTCCCCCAATAAAATATAAGAATCTATGTCGATACTATTTACCTCTACCTCCAATTCTGGTGGTAAAACAACCAGAAAGTCCGCCGAGGAAACAGCTCCATCACTTGCAAAGTTAAGGATAGGGTATCCAGCTACATTGATGTCAAAATCAGTACCACCATCACCATAATCATCCACCGAAATAAGGGTAAATACTTGGCCTTCTGTTAAACAGAATGGCCCCTCATTAATTTGCTGAAAATCACCATACCCCGATCCAGGTTGTGCGTTACCTTGGTTTCCACCATTACATCCTACGTTGGTGTTCCCACCACTAGCAATAGTACCATTACCACAGTTATTCCCTAAAGCAACAAGCTCCCAGTAGTTTTCGTAACCCCATTGATCCGTATTCACTGTAATGTTAGCTTCCAATTCTCCTGCAGGGCACTGAGCCTGAACAAAAGAGGAAAACCCTAAACACAGGGCAATAACAAATAGATTCTTCATATCAAATTATTTCAATTACAAATCAGTAAATTAAAGGGAGTAGGCTGACATCAAAACACACCGTTTTCTAGCGTCTTCGGTTTCCACCACCACCTTGGCGACCACCACCACTATCATTTTTTTTACGATCCGCAAAAAAGGCCTGTTTTCTTCGGGCTTTTTCTTTGTTAAATTCCTTTTTTTCCGCAGCATTCATTGGCTTCTCCGTTTGTGGAAAAGGATGATTTTTTACCGGGATCAAATCTTTATTGATCAGGAATTCAATTTCTTTGGTGAGCTTGTTTTCTTCTGGTTCACACATGGAAATAGCCACTCCCGTTTCCCCTGCTCTTCCACAACGTCCAATTCGGTGAACATACGTTTCCGGTTCGTCTGGAATGTCGTAGTTGATTACATGGGCTAACTTATCAATGTCAATTCCACGAGCAGCAATATCCGTAGCTACCAATACCCGTAGTTTTCCATCCTTAAAGTCGGAAAGAACCTTTTGACGGTAGTTTTGGGCTTTATCCCCGTGTATTGCTGCGGCTTGAATATCCTTTTTACCCAATTGTTGAGCAATACGGTCTGCACCGTGTTTGGTTCGAGAAAAAACCAATACCTGTGTTATTTCTTCTGCCTCCAGGATGTGGTACAACAATGCTTTCTTACTGTCCTTATTGGTGTAGTAAATTTTCTGAGTAACCGTTTCCGCAGCGGAAGATACCCGAGAGATTTCAATTTTCTTCGGCTTGTTCAGTATGGTATTGCTTAACTCCACAATGGACTTAGGCATGGTTGCACTAAAAAACAGCGATTGACGCTGCTTAGGTAACACCTTCAACAGTTTTTTGATATCATTAATGAATCCCATGTCCAACATCCGATCCGCCTCATCCAATACAAAAATCTCAACGTGTTGAATTTTGATGAATCCTTGGTTCATTAAATCCAATAAACGCCCTGGTGTTGCAATAAGGATATCTACACCAGCACGGATTGCCCGAACTTGGGAGTTTTGGTTTACTCCACCAAAAACAACCGTGTGCTTCAAATTGGTATTCCGGCTATACTCTTGGATATTTTCTCCAATCTGAATGGCCAGCTCCCGTGTTGGAGTAACAATGAGGGAACGTATTACGTGCTGATTTCCGCGTTCTTGTTCGCGTTCCACCAATTGTTGAATAATTGGAATGGAAAAAGCAGCTGTTTTCCCTGTTCCAGTTTGGGCGCAACCCAATAAATCCTCCCCGTTTAACACAACCGGAATGGCTGCTTCCTGAATAGGTGTTGGTGTTTCGTACCCCTTTTGTTCTAAAGCCTGAAGTATCGGCTGTATAATATTAAGATCTTTAAATTTCATGCTATATTTATTAGGGTCTGTGAGACCACATCAAAGATAATGTTTAAGGTTGGGTAAATTCCCAGATATTCTTTTTTCTACAACGCATTGTCTACGGTTTTTTTATAAATTAATCCCATTATACCCAACCATGAATAAAGAAGACGTAATACAACAAATTCAGGCAAAACTTCAAACTTCCATAGATGAGTTAAAATCAGATATTGGAGATTTAAAGGAGTCCTTAGACAATGACACCAAAAGCAGTGCTGGAGACAAATTTGAGACCAGTAGAGCCATGACCCAAAAGGAGATGGATTCTTTGGAGAAGCAGCTAATTCAGCAAGTTCGTTTGTGGGAAATTGCCGATCAGTTAAAAGGCCAAGAACCAGGCAAAGAGATTGGAGTGGGAACCATGGTGTTCACCCCTGAAATGTTATTTTTTCTAGGAATACCTATGGGCAAAATTGAAGTTCAAGGCAAAGCAGTTTTCTGTATTTCCTTCCACTCGCCTTTGGGAAAACAAATTAAAGAGGCTGGATTAGACAATAAGTCCCTTTCCATCAGTGGAAAGTCCCACGCTATTACTCAAATTACCACCTAAGAATAATCAATTCTTGGATAAAAAAAAAGGGACATCGTACGATGTCCCTTTCTAGTAAATATTAAGGAGTGTATTAACCTACAACTTGTACGTTTACAGCGTTTAAACCTTTTCTTCCTTGCTCAACGTCATACTTTACTTTGTCGTTGTCTCTAATTGTGTCAACTAAACCACTTTCGTGTACAAAAATGTCTTCGCTGTTGTCATTTGGCTTAATAAATCCAAATCCTTTGGTGTTGTTAAAAAATTTAACGGTTCCTTCGTTCATAACCTTGTTTTGTTTGTTTTTATATTGAAGATTGTATTCAGTCGTGTAAAGATAAATTACACGGTTAAGTTCATTTTGGAAAGTTGAGTCTCTGTAAACTTTGGATCTTCATCCATTCTACCTACTCGATTCAACATTTTAACGTGGTCTATTAATGCTCCCGTAAAGGTACGCTTTACTTTGTATTCAAAACCAAATTCTTCCATTGTTTCTTTCACAATTGGCGAAAGTTTTGGATAATGAATATGGGCAATATTCGGGAACAAGTGGTGCTCAACTTGGTAGTTAAGACCTCCAATGTACCAGTGTAATACTTTGTTATACGGTGCAAAATTAGTGGTAGTCTCAATTTGGTGTACCAACCAGTTTTGCTCCACGTTTCCTTTGTCATCTGGCATAGGAAACTCGTTAGCAGTCATTACATGCGCTGCTTGGAAAATAAGACTCAAAGCCATTCCACAAAAGAAGTGCATCAGTAACCAAGCTCCTAGGATCTCCCAAGCCATGTTCGAGAAAATAAACATTGGAACTATAACGATGTACGAGAAATAAATAACCTTCCAGATAATAATCTTCCGAACTTCCTTATTCTTAGCTTCATCAGTTTTGATGTACCCCATTTTGCGGTAGCGTGCTAAGGAAACAAAATCTTTATAAAAAACCCAAATAATAGTCGTAAGTCCATATAACAACCAGAAGTAATATGCCTGGAAGTTGTGTATCCAACGCTTCTTACCATTTGGAGAAAAACGCAACACTACAGGAACTTCAATATCTTCATCGTACCCTTCAATGTTCGTAAACGTGTGGTGAAGAGTATTGTGTTGAATACGCCAAGTTAATTCGCTTGCTCCAATCAAGTTTAACACTGACCCAAATAAGAAATTAAGCTTTTTGTTTTCCCAATACGAACCATGATTAGCATCGTGCATTACACCCATACCAAATCCTAACATTCCTATTCCACTACAAATGTAAGTTGTGAAATATCCCAGAAACGTGGTTGGTGGGAAAATGTACATCAAGACAATCGGAGTCAAATACAACGACACCATAAAAATAGACTTGAATAGCAACTTTGAATTAGCGAAACGTCCCGACTTGTTAGTCGCTAAAAACGCGTTAACCCTCTGCTTCAATACCGATGAAAAATCGGCGTGCACCTCTTTTGAAAACTTTACCTTTTTAATAACCTTAAATTTTAGTTAGAAAATCTTCGGACTTTTGATCCAAAATATAGCAGTTACGTCCGTCCATCTGGATAGACACATTCAAACTCACGATTCGAGAAGAGAACTTAGGGGGAATATTGATAAAGAGATTATTCAAACTTATTACGTTACTCACAAATCGGAAGCTTACAACTTCTGTGTTTGTAATTACACTTTGCAAATATAGGCAATATTTCAAACCTAGACATAAATAAGTGAATAAAAATGGGAGAAAGACCAAAACAAGCCTCCCTCCCCTTTCAACAAATACCCTTAAGCCTGAACCACAGTGGTCCTTAGCGTTTCAATTAAGGCCACAAGATCGTTAATTAATTCTTGGTCTGAAACTCCATTCTGAGTAAGACCAACGGCTACATCACCAATAAAACGAGTAAAATCGTCATTGTTGGCGAGTTTCCCCATTCGTCCATTCCGCGATGGGTCATGGGCTGCGTCCATATCAATACCCGCATACGTGTGGTTTTCAGAACCGGTAGCAAAAGCAAAGAAATCCGTTAGGTTTTTACTTAAAGCGGCAAAGCCTGTCGTATTTCCAGCACCAACCTCTGTTAACAACACCTCAAAAAATGGTTGCATGTCAGCGTCCCCGGCAATTACTAAAATGGACGAATCAACAACACTCCTTAAAGTAAGGTAACCTTGCTCTATCATCTGACCGCTCGCCGCAGGATCATTTACAAGCGTTGATCCTCCAACTCGCTCATAAAGCGTTGGGTCTGGAGTAAGCTCCACCGCGTCTTCTTTTTTCTCCTCGTCCTTGCAAGAGCTCAACCCCGCAGACAATACAAGTGCCGCGGCACAAATCAGTAAATACTTTTTCATGGTGTTGTGTTTTTTGTTTGATTATATGGTTTAACTAAAAATTCGCGTAAAAAAGGTCCCTATTCTGTAGGTAATCGTATTCTTATCAATGACCGGGCACCCACCTGCTTTTCCATTTTCCCTGGTAGGATTCTGAAAAACAACCACGTCAGGCGAAAAGGAAAAAGCTTTCTGAAGCACTTCATCCTTCTCAACAGTCCCTGGTGTATAAGCAAAAACAACTGTTTTATGCTCCTCGTTGGCATACACTGCTTTAATTCCATCCATGGACCGAATGTCATTTGCAGCATTATTAACTAGAGTACCATCTACTTCCTCCGAAAAATCCAATCTGGATAATTGCCAATTATTGTGGTGCTCTCCTGATGGATTTGTTACCATATATATATGTACCCCTAAAACAAGGACGAACAACCCCACCACTGAAGCCAAGCCCAGCATAATTCGTTGAAACATTTTTGATATCATAATAAATCGGTTTGGGAAAACATACGTCCAATTCGGGGATAGGGATTTTTCCAGGCAAAAAAAAATCAAAACAGTATTACCTCTTTCCAGCTGTTTAAGCCCATTTCACGCGAGATTAATCATACCTTATATATAGTAGTCTTAATCCGCGCGAATTTTATTGAGCCATTCACTTCTCCCTTACCGCTATATTCCAGTCAATCCCTATCTTTGAAAAAACCACCTAAATCATGCTCACCCTCATTGCCGTCCTGTGCGGAACATGCCTCCTATTATTGCTTTACCTAGTTATCCAGCAGAAAAGCGCGGGCAAGGGATCCGAATCACTCCTCCCCATTACCAACGAAATAGAAAAAAGTGCCCGCAACTCCGAAGAACGCCTGTGGAAAAACCTCAACCAACAACTGCTAAACTCCCAGGATAGGCTCGACCTGATCTCCAAACAAAACCGAGAAGAACTTCGCGTTTCCTTGCTTGACCTGAAGGAAGAAATTCGATTGAGTTTGGAACGCCTAAAAGAATCGCAAAAGGACAGCCTACAACTAGTGCAGGAAAAACAAGCAGAACTCATCAAAAACACGGAAGTTAAACTCGAGAACATACGGCTAACCGTAGACGAAAAACTGCACAAAACCTTAGAAGAGCGCTTGGGTCAATCCTTTAAACTAGTTGGGGAACGCCTCGAAGCTGTGCAATTGGGATTGGGAGAGATGAAAGAACTAGCCAACGGAGTTGGTGACCTGAAACGGGTGCTGAGTAATGTAAAAACAAGAGGAACTCTGGGAGAAATTCAATTGGGTAATATCCTCGAGCAAATTTTGGCTCCGGAACAATATGAAGCCAACGTTAAAACCAAGAAAGGCAGTGATGCTTTGGTTGAGTTTGCCGTAAAGTTACCAGGGAAAACCCAAGACGAGCCCGTGTATTTGCCCATCGATGCCAAATTCCCGCAGGAGGACTTTTATCGCCTCCAAGTGGCCTTTGAAGCAAGTGATGCTGAAGCTGTGGCTGCAGCCCGAAAAGCGCTTTACAATACCGTCAAAAGTTTTGCCAAAGACATCCGGGAAAAATACATAGACCCGCCCAACACCACCGACTTTGGAATTATGTTCCTCCCAGTGGAAGGTTTGTATGCAGAGCTGGTACGCGACTCGGATCTGATGGAACACATTCAACGCAATTTCAGCATAATTTTAACCGGCCCAACCACCCTAGCTGCCATGCTGAACAGTTTACAAATGGGTTTCAAAACCTTGGCCATCGAAAAAAGAAGCAGTGATGTTTGGAGAACCTTGGGTGAGGTTAAAACCGAGTTTCAGAAATTTGGAGGAGTCCTGTCCAAGGCTCAGAAAAAAATCAACGATGTCCACACCGACCTCGATCAATTAATAGGAACCCGATCCCGGGTTATGATGCGGAAGTTAAAAGAAGTAGAGGCTTTGCCTGCAGAAAACACCCCGCCTATCCTCCTAAATGAGGAAGAAAGCCCCGAGAAAGAGCCCAACCACGACCATTAAACCCAAAAAAGAAACCAAGGCTGGGTTGGGTTTACCAAATACAGTCCAAACCAAATGAACGACCCACTGGGCCAAGAACAACGCAGCAAAATAAATGGAAAAAACAATCCAGTTACCCGAGCTTTTCATCCACCGAAAATCGTAGTAACCTTCGTCGATGTAAAACAAAAACAAACACAGAATTACCGATACTATTGCGTAAACTCGTAATGATTTCATGGCAGATTAACGGGTGGGATGGGGATTAATTGTGAATGGTTAATTATTAATTCACAATTTACCATTCATAATTAACCTACTCCTTCACAAACCGAAAAACCGATGTTCTGCTTTCTGTGTTGGTTACTTCTAGGAAATAAACACCTGAACCGAACTCTTGAACATCAATAAGGGCATTTCCAGAAAGCTGGAGTTCCTTAACCGCCTGACCCGAAGAATTAAGAATCCGCAGTTCACCAATAACCTTAGACAACACTTGCAGTTTTTCTTGCGTTGGATTAGGATATATTTCAATATGGAGATTCCCACTTTCTTGCGGCAAAGCTAGGGTCATGTCATTTAATGGAATTGAAAACAAAGATCTCTCCAAATAATTTACGGAATTGGGTGGGTTGGTTCGCAAGTAAACAGCCCCTGTGTCCTCAAAAAAAACTCCGCCAGTGGAAGCTTGATTGTAAACTAAATCCGCAGAAAAGTCACCCAAAGCGTCTTCCCTGGATAAAAATCGGCGTTCAATAACTTCATTGGTTTCCAGCACTTTTTTAAAATAAAAAAAGCCATTGCTGTATTTCTCTCCTGTATGGGGGCTGTGACTCGTATCCAAACTTGTAAAATCAATGGCGGAAAGCCCCTCTATTGTGTCATTAAAAAAATCAAAAGCTGCCCACTTTTCGGAAATACCTAAGTAGGAAAAATAATATTCTGAATCCATTAAAACCGAATACTGTACTATTTCCATTTGTTCGTTCAAAAAATAGAGGTAATCCTTTTTTTGATCCGGATTTTGAGGGTCAAAAGGGCCATCACCTTCCCGTATGGGTTCATTGGAGCTGAATAAATATTGTTTTTCTTCTTTTATTGGGTTTCGAATAAACGCAGTTTTATTACCAGTATTGTCAAAAGTGGCGACGGCATTGAATGAAATGTCTATATTTTCTGATTGTCCGGTTTGAATATTCAGTCGGTACGCCCTTTCCTGATTTGCGCCAAAATAGGTTTTAGCTATTATAGCGGTTTTATCCCCCGACAATAAAAAGTGATCCATGTCATCAAACCCCAAACTAGGATGGGGTGAGGGAATTTTCTGGATTTCAAGGCTTGAATCCGATATCCGCACCTTAAGAAGTACAATGGAATCATTGTTCACGACCAGATTAATAGGATCTGTCCAATCCCATTCCTTCACTACAAAACAAACGACATCTTCCTCAATTTGAAAAAAGTTTTTTATCCATAATGAAGTACTGTCGGGATACACAAAATCAATAACCTTGTTCAAGTTTTTATCGTAACCCCTAAACTGGGGGTATTCCCGAATAATAATCCCGTTCTCATAGGAATCGACAAAACCATAGGAAAATACATGATTGATTCCCGTTTTCCAGCCCATGGTAACCAAAATAGAATCCGGACCCAGGACTCTTTCCATATCGAACACCGACTCCACAAAATCCCCATCGGATTTTATTTCATATACCACATCTGGAAACCCATTCCAGCAATGGGCAAAATAACGTTCATTAAATTCAAAAAACATCCTCGGTTGTATACTATCAACAACAAAGTTTTTGGCTACTTGGGAATATGTGGGTTTGGCCAAAGCCAAACCCACAGTTAGTATCATTAAAAATTGACGCATAGTCATGGTTTTCTAAATTCTAGTTAATTCGTGCGAATCACCCAGCGTAACCCAATAATCAGCTTGAATAAAAATTCCTATAGGATTTAAACTGGCCTTAGCCGTATACATGTCTGGTAATCTTTTTTACCATACAATAACACAAGCCTTTTTGCGGCCATTGGTTTGAATCGGCCCAAGCTGTTAAACGGGGTTTAATATAATTATCCATACGGGGGATTCTTGCTTTGTATTCGAAACAATAATCAATGGTTTGGGCATAATTAGTAACAGGCATAATGGAGTTTTGGTAATTATTCAATTGATCATACCCCATCATCCCTACTCTCATAAGATGAAATAACTGTGGAAAAAGTTACAATTTCTATTTGATCGTCACATTAATATTTAAAATTCATTATCAGTATAGGAACATTTTTGTCGACAACAATGAATCATTCAAGTTAAAAAAATACCACTATTGAAAGGCCAATTGTTGTTTACCCACCCCCCCCGGCCTAACACTAACAAGGGATTACCGCCGATCAGGCTATTATTCACAAAAATTTTAATTCAATATAAATAAGCCTCCTTTTTCAACAAAACATAGGTGTATTTCAACAAAACATGACCCCTACGCTCTGATTATATTTCGCCCAAATTCAACTTTAAAAAATCTGCAAGCATTCCTTTCCTTTTGATAATTTCGTGCTGTGAAAAAACTAAAACCCATCATGTTGGTTGGGACGGCATCTGATGTTGGAAAAAGTGTGATAACCACTGGACTTTGTCGCATCCTCCTAGAAGACGGCTATTCCCCTGCTCCTTTTAAAGGCCAAAACATGTCGAACAACAGCGCGGCAACCCCGGATGGTAAAGAAATTGGTCGGGCACAGGCGGTACAAGCCGACGCTTGTAAACTGCCTTACAACACCGACATGAATCCCGTTTTGCTTAAACCCAATTCGGATAAAAACTGCCAGGTAATTGTGAATGGTTCTGTTTGGGGGAATTCAGATGCGGCCTCTTTTTTTAAAGACCAAAATCGAGACCTCCTTTTTGGGGAAGTTTGTTTGGCTTTGGATCGGTTAGGCAAAAAGCACAACCCCATCGTTATGGAGGGTGCAGGAAGCATTTCCGAACTCAACCTTAAGGATAAGGACATTACCAACCTGCGTCTGGCGCTGCACAACGAAGCCAACTGTTACCTCATAACCGACATTGATAAAGGCGGGATTTTCGGGAGTTTGTACGGCACAATGGAGTTATTATCGCCCGAAGAAAGAGCATTAATTAAGGGGATAATCATCAACAAATTTCGGGGTGATCTTGCCTTATTAAAACCGGGGATTGCACAAATAGAGCAACTCTGTAAAGTGCCTGTTATTGGGGTTGTTCCTTATTTCAGGGACATAATTATTGAGGAGGAGGACGGCCTTTCATTACATGGCAAAAACACCAGCCCATCCAAGAACCGGCAAAAAATAGGCATTGTTTTGCTGTCCCACATGTCGAACTTCACTGACTTTACCCCACTCGAAAACGATGAACGATTTACCGTTTTTTATTCCGATAAACCCCAGCTGTTGGAGGAGGCCGACATTCTCCTTTTACCGGGCACCAAAAACACCATAGCTGATTTACAAGAGATTCAGGCCAAGGGAATCCGTCAGGTAATCCAAACCTTTTCAGAAAACAACAAACCCATCATAGGCATTTGTGGCGGATTACAAATGATGGGAGAAAGCATATCGGACCCCTTTCAGTCTGAGGGGGAAAGTCCTACTATGCCTGGATTTAATCTGCTCCCCATTACAACTGAAATGAGTCCAGAAAAAACCACCCAGCAAACTCAATTTCATTTCCTTGATTTTCCAGAAAAATGTCAGGGTTACGAAATCCACATGGGGAAAACCACCCTTCTGGATGCTACACTATCTACCCTGAATCATTTAGAAAGTGGAAACGAAGGCTATTGGCTCCACGAAAATTGTTGGGGAACTTACATGCACGGGATTTTCGAGAACAAAACCGTTCGGGATTACCTGGCTAAATCCAGTTCGGAATCGAGTATAAACTACCCTGAGTTTAAGGATTTGCAATACACTAAGTTGGCCGCTTTGCTCCGTGCAAATCTAAATATCCCCTTGATTTATGCCCAAGGGCAATAAATAACGCAAAGCCCTTTTATTTTCCAATTCCCCATTGTAGATTTAAGCATGAGAATTTTTTGCCTGAGTATTTTAATTTCAGCCTTCGCCTTTTGCGCATCAGCTCAAACCAAAGTCCCTCGAAAATACCGAAAATCTGTACCTGACTTGTCGCAATTCCTCACCGAAGGAATGGAGGATCAGCAAAAAAAGGTGGAAGCTATCCACACTTGGATTACTCAGAACATTGATTATGATGTTAAAAAGACCGAATCGGACAAGTGTTTTCCTTTCCAAGGTGCCAAGGAGGTGCTCAAAAAAAAGAAGGCATTGTGCAGTGGGTACACGCGATTGATGCAAGAAATGCTGGAGAGTGTTGGCGTTACTTCTGAAGTAGTGGCCGGATACACTTACGCTCATAAAAACACCTTTGTGCCCGAAATTATTTTGGACAACCATGTGTGGTTAGCCATCCGGATAGACGGCGAGTGGAAATTAGCTGATCCTACCTGGGATGCGGGATATATTGGGAATTTGAATGCTAAAAAGCTGGAAGATAAACTGGAAAAGAAACAACAAAAAATTATCTCCAAAAATGTCAAGCTGTTCGAAGCAGGCAATGACACTTTACCCTTATTAAACGTTGACTCTTTATACGCAGCAAAAAAAATAAAAAGTAAACAAGGGTTTATTTCTGAGCCTTCCAAAGATTGGTTTTTAGTTGACAAGGATAAATTTACATCTCGCCACCTCCCACTTAACCCTATGTGGCAATTAAGACCCGGCATTATTTCTGTTGAAACCTTCCTCAAAAAAGATCAACTTCTGAATGCCCTATTAAAAGAAAGCCACAACAAAAAAGGCTTCGATTACGAGGCTAACATTAACGAATATCTGGATTTTAATATTCTCAAAAAATCGCTGTACACCGCAGATGATGCGTATTACTACAACCCGAAAAACCCTCGGGCAAAAGCCTTTTATTTATTCCAATACCTCAGCATCCTCAACGACAAAGAAGTGCAAGCCATTTTCAAAGACCTCGAAATAGAAATGGAGGTGGAATTGTACCGGGATATGTTGGATAAAATTGATACTACCATTCACTTTGTTAAGGAATCGCAAAGCACTGAAAAGGTGCGTTTTAAAGAATTCAAATCCTTTTACAAGGAAATCAATAAGGATTCGAAAAAACAAAATAAGGACTTTTTAAAACACGGAAACAAAGGGAAAAAATGGAATGAAAAAGCCTTAAAAAGCTGTGATAAAAGGCTCGAAAAACTCCCAAGTCAGCGCGAAAAAAGCAGAACAGAAATTGCCAAATCAGAAAGTAAGTACCCCGATGTTACCAACTACGATTTTAATGACGTCCGGGCCGATTTAAGTCTGGTCCCCACAGAATTAGACTCACTGAACACCCTGGAAGCAAAGCTAGATACCCTCATTGACTTTTGGAAAACGCGCCAAGAAAATACGGTGTTATTGGATGCCGGATACCTACTGCAACGCAACAATTACCTCTTAAAAAGACGGGCCATGGCATTGGAACACAAATCCATCAACTTCAATGACCTCATAGATACCATAGGTATAATCCTGAACCACAATTTTGAAGAACTCGATTCCATTTACAATACGGAGTTACCAGTAGAGATGTTGGAAGAAGACGCATTCGACCAAGTAAAAGCGGCGGATAAATTGATCAAGGAGCTCAAAATCACCTTAAAAAACATGGAAGAAAAGGATGGTATCCGCGGTGTTTGGTTTGTGTACGACCATTTCCTAGCGCGCAACAATCAACTCAAGGAAAAGTTCATTGAATTGTCGACCATGGCTTTTGAACACAACCAGTTTTTGAGCGCACAACTAGCCAATTACGACTTGCTTTGGAACAGAAGTATAGCTTGGTCGGAGCGCCAAGAGGAACTCACAGAAAACAAAAATGACTATTTGGTAGAGCAAAACGAACACGACCACAACCGAGAGGTAGATTTGGGCAAACTGATGCAGGTAAGTGTTAAGAAATGGCAATTGGCCACCAAAAAGAGGTTGAAAAATTAGAACGAAAAATCATAAGCGCTCGTATATATCCTTATTGGACCTAATCAATAATTCGCCATCCAGTTTCTGCGGGGAAAAAAGTCTTTAACTAAGAGGATTTAAAGATTACCTGATTTTACAGGAATTATTAGGTCAAGAACATTTAGGTTCAGCCAATATATGAAGCTTGTAAAATGAAACACGAGGATCTAACCCATACAATTATTGGAGCGGCAATGGAAGTGCACAAATACCTAGAAAATGGTTTCTAAGAGGTGATTTACCAGCATGCTTTGGCCATTGAATTGGGGCAGTTAGGAATTGATTTCAGCCGGGAACATGAAATGGACGTGGAATACAAGGGCCATTATATCGGAAAGCGAAGAGTAGACTTTTTTGTAGAGAATGAAATAATGGTCGAAATCAAAGCAAAAATTAATTTAGAAGATGTCCACCTAGCCCAAGCCATGAACTACGTAGAAGCCTAGAAACTAAAAATAGGACTCTTAATCAATTTCGGATCGAAAAGCGTACAATTCAAACGCGTACATAACAACAACCCAAATCCAAAAATCAAGAAATCCACCTAATCCCCCTAATCAAAGTAAAAAACCCCACTAGCCCGTTGGAATTACTTAATTTGGCCCGCAAAAGGAATTCCATGAAACTGTTTTTACCCCTTGCTGCATTTTTGATGCTTGTAGCATGCAAGCCACAGCAAAAAAACAGTGCCTCCGAGCCTGGGAAAAACGAATTAAAATACGCCGAACAGTTTCGGGTTGAAAAACATCTGGACAATCAATTTTTGGTAGAGCTCATGAATCCCTGGTCCCACAATGCAGCCCCACTCGTTCAATATTACCTCGTACCAAAAACAGATTCGTTACCACCCAACTTGGACCCCAATTATCGGGTTATCCGCACACCCGTCAGCGATATTGCCACCATGTCGGCCTCGCACATTGGCTTTATAGCGTGTTTAGGATTGGAAGACAAAATCATAGCCCATTCCGAATTCAAATACATCTACAACGGTCCTTTAAACAAAGCCATTGAAGCTGGAAAAGTGAGGGAAATAGGCTCTGATCAGGGGGTGAACGTGGAATCTATTTTGGAATTAGCTCCAGCCCTTTTAATGGCAACGGTTTACGAGAAAATCAGCCCCAAATTTAAGCTAATCGAAAAAGCCGGAATCCCAATAGCCTACAACATCGAATGGATGGAAACGTCCCCTTTAGCTAGAGCAGAATGGCT
>JBLHJD010000054.1:0-14379 GCA_047618705.1 Luteibaculaceae bacterium | reverse complement strand
GAGGCCAAGTCTAAAAATAAGACTCAGCCTCCCTTTTTTTTCGGAGATCCCTCTCCGCACATCCCCGTCGGTCCTAGACCAACTTCAGGTTGCGATACTACCCACATTACTATACCTACATTCCTCAAAAGAGTTGCATTATTTTTACACCTTTTACTATGCTAGCATAGTTTATTTTACTAACTTGTATGCATGAAACCAGAAGAAACCATCGATTTCCACCTGCGAAATACCTGGCTGCGCTTTGCAAAGTACTATAACAATACAGCCGCCGAGCACGATGGATCCTTAACTACCGGTTTCATTCTGCTCAATATCGACGCCGCTAACGGGACACCTTCAACACAACTGGGCCCAAAAATGGGACTAGAAAGCACCTCCTTAGTCCGTCCCCTAAAAACCCTTGAAGAAAAGGGCCTTATTTATCGAAAAAAGGACGACAAGGACAAACGCGTTGTGAAGATTTTTCTTACACCTGATGGAGTAAAAAAAAGAGCGGTGAGTAAAGAAACCGTTGTGAATGTCAATACCCTTTTGAACGAAAAATTGGGAGACAACACAATGAAAGAAATGATTAAAGGATTAAAAAAAATTTCCAGTAACCTGGAGAAATTGAACATAGATCATGGGAAAAAGAGTTGTTAAACATGTAACCATTATTGGTTCCGGAGTTATGGGCTCCCGCATTGCTTGCCATTTTGCCAATGTGGGAATCGAAGTCCTATTATTGGACATTGTTCCAAAAGAAATCAACGACAAGGAAAAAGCCATGGGCCTTTCAGAAAAAAGCCCCGCCTTCCGAAATCGGATTGTGAATGATAGCTTGCAAAGCACTTTAAAGTCCAAGCCATCTCCCATCTATTCCGCCAAATTTGTGTCCAGAATAAGCACGGGAAATATTGATGATAACCTCCCCGAAATTGCTAATTCCGATTGGGTTATTGAAGCCATTATTGAGCGGGCCGACATCAAAAAATCACTTTACGAAAAGGTTGAGAAATACCGCAAAGCCGGATCCCTTATCTCCACCAACACCAGTGGTATTCCACTAAAAATTCTGTCGGAAGGCAGAAGCACCGATTTTAAAGAAAACTTCATAGGTACTCACTTTTTTAATCCACCGAGATACCTTCCTTTATTGGAAATTATTCCAAGCCCTGAGGGGAAACAGGAATTGGTTGACTTTTTAACTGATTTTGGATCAAAAATTCTAGGTAAAAAAGTAATCCTCTGTAACGACACTCCCGCATTTATTGCTAACCGCGTCGGAGTTTTCTCCATCATGTCGGCTTTCCGCCACACCAAAGAACTTGGACTTTCCTTCGAAACCGTAGACACCTTAACCGGCCCATTACTAGGCCGCCAGAAAAGCGCCACCTTCCGGACGTGTGACGTAGTTGGGCTAGACACGCTGGTGCATGTTGCCGATGGCTTGTTTGGGGCTTGTAAGCACGATGAGCGAGTAGATGTATTTGAAACACCCAGCTACATCAGAGACATGATTGAGAAGAACCTATTGGGTAGTAAGACCCGGGCTGGATTTTTCAAAAAAGTGAAGGGAGAAAAGGGATCTGAAATTCTTTCTCTCAACCCCGACACCTTCGATTATGTACCCTTAAATAAAGAACGATTTGATTCTGTAGGTCAAGCACGTGGCGAATCCCAAAAAGCGGGGATAAAAACGATGTTCAACGCGGATGATAAAGGCGGGCAGTTTATCCGAGCTACCTTCTTGGATTTATTCGCCTATGTTGCCAACAGAATGCCCGAAATTGCCGACAATGTAAAGAGCATTGATGATGCGGTAAAAGCTGGTTTTGGTTGGAAATATGGACCTTTCGAGTATTGGGACATTATGGATGCCAAGTCCACCCTTCCCTTACTTCAAAAAGCAGGCCTTACGATCCCCGAATCCGTTCAATCCTGGATCAAGGAAAATGGAAGTTTCTATAAAATAGAAGGCGGGAAAAAACTCCATTACACCCACGGAAAATCATGGGTTTCGGGTTCAGACAAAGGCTTAAACTTTGAAATCCTGCAAAAAACCAATGTCGTTTGGCAAAACAAAAGTGTTACCGCTTCTGACATTGGAGATGGAATCCTCAACATTGGTTTTCACAGTAAAATGAATGCCGTTGGGGGCGACATTTTGGGTGGAATCATTAAATCCATTGAAATTGCAGAAGAGCAGTTCAAAGGAGTTACCATGTACAACGAAGGCGATAACTTCAGTGCCGGAGCCAACGTTGGGATGATTTTTATGCTTGCTGCTGAGCAGGAGTACGACGAGCTAGACTTAGCCGTAAAAACATTCCAAAACACGGTAATGCGCATTCGTCACAGCTCCATTCCTGTTGTTATTGCTCCGCACAACTTAGCCCTTGGGGGTGCCTGCGAAATGTGTATGCATGCGGACAAAGTAGTGGCCCACGCGGAGACCTATATGGGATTGGTTGAGTTTGGAGTTGGAATAATTCCAGCCGGTGCGGGTACCAAAGAATTTGCACTTCGCCTTTCCGACGAACTCAGCGAAGGTGATATCAGATTGAACAAATTCAGAGAACGTTTCTTAACTATTGGTCAGGCCAAAGTATCTACCAGTGCAAAAGAGGCTTTCGAATTGGGTTATCTGCGAGAAGGAATCGACATGTTTGTGACTTCCCGGGAACACCAATTGGCTACCGCAAAAAGAGAAGCCTTGGCTTTAGCAGAACGCGGATACGTACAACCAATAAAAAGAAAGGACATTACTGTTTTGGGAGCGGAAGGATTGGGAATTGTTTATTCCGGAGCGTCCAGCATGCATAGTGCAAACTACATCAGTGAGCACGATGCCCTAATTTCCAGAAAATTTGGAGAAGTATTAGCTGGAGGGGATTTTAACAGACCTACCCAAGTTTCAGAAGATTACCTTCTCAAACTGGAGCGCAAAGCCTTTGTGGAGTTATGTACAACCCGCAAAACAATGGAACGCCTCCAAAGCTTAATCAAATCAGGAAAAATCTTAAGAAATTAATCATGAACGCATATATAGCCATAGCCAAAAGAACAGCAGTAGGGAAATCCGGTAAAGGTGGATTTGCGGGATTGCGTCCCGATGACCTCGCTGCACAGCTGATCGAAAAGATGTTGGCAGATGTTCCTCAACTCGACAAAGACACCATAGACGATGTCATTGTAGGAAACGCCACTCCAGAAGCAGAGCAGGGATTAAATGTTGGTCGCTTAATCTCCCTAATGGGACTTAAAACCGACAAAGTTCCTGGTATGACTGTGAACAGGTACTGTTCCAGCGGTCTTGAAACCATTGCCATTGCTGCGGCAAAAATCCACAGTGGAATGGCCGACTGTATTATTGCAGGAGGTGTAGAGTGCATGTCGCCCATTCCTTTTGGAGGATGGCGGATTTCTCCCAATGCTGCCGTGGTAAAAGAAAACCCCGGTTATTATTGGGGAATGGGGCTCACTGCAGAAGAAGTAGCCAATCGCTACAAAGTAAGCAGAGCGGATCAAGATTTGTTCGCATTCGAATCGCACAACCGGGCCTTAAGAGCTTTGGAAAACGGAACTTTTAATGAAGAAATAGTTCCAATAGAATATATCAATTCTACTTTCCGTGATGGAAAAGTGGTGAAGAATACCATAACCGTTGCGCAAGACGAGGGACCAAGAAAAGGTACGAGTGTAGAAGCACTGAGTAAACTTAGACCTGTGTTTTCTCCCATTGGATCAGTTACAGCAGGAAACGCGTCACAAACCAGTGACGGAGCTTCTTTTGTACTTGTTTGTTCTGAGCAAAAATTAAAGGAATTAAACCTGCAACCCATTGCTCGTATGGTTTCGTACCATGTGAGTGGAGTAGAACCCAACATCATGGGAATTGGACCAATTCAGGCAATACCAGGCGCCTTAAAACGAGCTGGATTAAAACTCAACGACATTCACAATATTGAATTAAATGAGGCCTTTGCGAGTCAGAGCCTTGCCATCATTCGTGAATTAGGATTAAACACCGACCGTCTTAACGTAAACGGTGGTGCAATTGCATTGGGGCATCCACTCGGATGTACAGGGGCAAAGTTAACTACCCAGGTGATTCACCAACTTAAGCGCGACAACGAAAAGTACGGAATGGTAACCATGTGTGTGGGTGCTGGGCAAGGTGCCGCTGGAATATTTGAAAAACTTTAACCAACGATTTATACGACCATGACTGATTATTTAAAAGGAGGAGAATACCTCATCAAAAAAGGGCAACCAGAAGATACGTTCATCCCACATGAAATGGATGAAGAGCAAAAAATGATTTACGCAAGCTGCGAGCAATTCATTGATTCAGAGGTTTTCCCGAAACTAGATGCCATTGATGCAATGGAAGAAGGCTTAATGTCTTCTTTGCTAGAAAAGGCAGGAGAATTAGGAATCTTATCCATTAGTATCCCAGAAGCGTATGGCGGAATGGGAAAAGATTTTATTTCAGGAATGTTAGCCACAGAAGCTTGTGGACCAGGACATTCATTCTCAGTAGCATTTGCAGCCCATACGGGAATTGGGACTCTACCTATTTTGTACTACGGAAACGAAGAACAAAAACAAAAATACATCCCAAAACTAGGTTCAGGTGAATGGAAAGCGAGTTACTGCCTTACTGAACCCAACGCTGGTTCCGACGCAAACTCAGGAAAAACCAAAGCAGTTTTAACTAGCGATGGGAAACACTACGTTGTTAACGGTCAAAAAATGTGGATCACCAATGGTGGTTTTGCAGATGTTTTTACTGTGTTTGCCAAAATAGATGACGATGAAAATTTGTCGGCTTTTATCATCGATGCTAATACCGAGGGAATTACCTTAAATCCGGAAGAAAAGAAAATGGGGATTAAAGGATCTTCCACCGTTCAAGTATTTTTTTCGGATGTTAAAGTTCCAGTAGAAAATCTGTTAAGCACCCGAGGAAACGGGTTTAAAATAGCCCTGAACATCCTAAATATAGGTCGCGTAAAACTGGCTGGAGCCACTTTAGGAGCAGCAAAAAAGTGTATTTCCTTTGCCATCCAACACGCCAATGAAAGAAGTCAATTTGGACAGAAGATTGCAAATTTTGGAGCCATTCAAGCCAAAATTGGGAAAATGGCTACTAAAGTGTATGCCTTAGAAAGTGCCACTTACCGTTGCTCAAAAAGCATACAACGTGCCATTGAAGGACTAGAAGCTTCGGGACTTTCTAAGGAAAAAAGTTTACTTAAAGGGGTGGAGCAATTTGCTGCCGAAGCTGCAATTTTGAAGGTACACGGGTCTGAAACGTTGGACTTCTGTGTAGATGAGGCCGTTCAGATTTATGGTGGAATGGGATATTCTGCCGAAAGTCCAGTGGAACGCATGTACCGGGACAGTAGAATCAACCGAATTTTTGAGGGAACCAATGAAATTAACCGCCTATTAACCTTTGATATGTTAATACGGAAAACGATGAAAGGTGAGCTCGATTTAATGGGACCGGCCTTAAAAGTTAGTGAAGAACTACTCGAAATCCCTGATTTTGGTGGAGATGACTTAGCGCCTTTAGAAGAGTTCGAGAAATCAAGTGAAAACTTCAAGAAAGCCGTTTTACTGGTGGCGGGAGCTGCCATTAAAGCAAAAGGTATGGACTTGAAAGAGGAGCAGGAAACAGTAATGAACATTTCTGATTTAGCTATTCATTCCTACATCGCAGATTCCTTAGTACTGCGACTCAAAAAAGTGAAAGAAATGGGTAAGCTTGAGGACTACCATTTGCACATCGGCGAACTCCTAATTTATGAAGCAGGTGTTGGTGTGTTTGAAGCCGGAAAAGAAGCTTTGTGGTCACTCGGACAAAGTGACGAACTGCGCATGGCTCAAATTGGTATAAAACGCTTCTCTAAAACCAAGCAAAGCAACATTCACGAAACTAGAAGAAAGTTGGCCCAACACTTATTGGACGCAAACAAATACGACATCTAGTTTATTTTTCGATAATTGATATAAAAAAACCAGCTCAACAGCTGGTTTTTTTTTTTTGCGACAAAATGTTTAACGCAAACACACATGTCAAAAAAATATTGGGCATAAAAAAACCCCCTTCCGAATACTCGAAAGGGGGTTTTTCACTAAATATAATCTATTTTAAAAACAAATCTCTGGAAGCTGAAATTCCTTTCACCTTATTCACAGCGTTAAAAACCAGCTGTTTTGCTTCATAAAACTCAGGAAAATACTCTACACTTTTATTTCTAAGTTTCCCAATGGCAACCATTACTCCTTTTGTATCAGTAATGAAATAATCACCCCCTAGGAATTCCTTCCCCACTTTTACCTTTACGTAGTTAACGCTAGACGTTTCTACTTTGATACTTTCTTGACCATTGCTTTGAGCAAAGATTCCTAGCGAAAACACACTAAAGGCTAGCACCAATAATCCTTTCATAAGCTTCTCCTATTCCCCCACTTTGGGCTTTAAGTTTGCTAAATATACATTTTTAACCCACTTGTTCTACTTCAATTCTCATCAAGGCTAAAAGTTGGCTAAACAACACATTGCTTTACCCCTCAGAAACAAGGGAATACCACGTTTTCAAGCTCCTGAAACTTTTTTTCAACAACTCATCAACATCCGCCTCTTTCACCCATCTCACCTCTTCAATACCTTCTTCAATCTGCCCTTTCACCTTCACATCATTACTCCTCATTGAGTACCAGTATGTAGGCTTCAGTTTCCATGGACCACCATTTTTATACAAATGATAAGAAACGGGCAAAGGATATTCAATGTGGACTCTTTTTAGCCCACACTCCTCTTTTACCTCACGGACAGCACATTCTTCAATGTTCTCTCCTTTTTCTAATTTCCCTTTTGGGAAATCCCAATTGCCGTTGCGATAAATCATCAAAACTTCTCCAAGATCATTCCGAACTAACCCTCCTGCTGCTGGGACCACCTTAAAATAACGCTTAAAAACCGTCCAAATTGTGTCCAAATCAAACCCGTACACTAAAAAGTCTTCTGGCTCGTTTAACCATTTTTCGATTTCCCGTTCGAGTCTTCCTTTACCGGTATAAACGTGCTTATTTCCCGCAAACTCCTGAAAGTAAGCCTGTTCCGAACAAAGCAGAAGGCAATATTTTTTATTGAAAACTTTATAAATTTGCCCCATGTTTAAAACGTCTGAATCCGCCCGAAAAATAGCAGAATTTTTGTTGCAAATAAAAGCAGTGGAATTAAATCCAGAAACTCCCTTTACTTGGGCTTCTGGCTGGAAGTCCCCGATTTATTGCGACAATCGAAAAATTTTAAGTTACCCTAAAATAAGAACATACGTTCGCCAGGAGTTTGCAAAGCTTATTGAAAAAGAATTTGGTAGCATTGATGGCATTGCTGGTGTGGCTACAGGTGGAATCGGAATTGGGGCTTTAGTAGCTCAGGAGTTAGATTTACCTTTCAGCTATATCCGATCCTCAGCAAAAGGACATGGAAAGCAAAATCAGGTAGAAGGTGTTGTAGAAGCAGGCCAAAACATTGTGGTTATTGAAGACCTCATTAGCACTGGAGGAAGTAGTTTAAAAGCGGTGGAAGCGTTAAAACCTTTGGGTGTCAACGTAAAAGCGCTAATGGCCATTTTCACCTATAGCTTTAAAGTGTCTGAGGAGGCTTTTGCGGAGGAGGCTTTTCCTGTTTACACACTATCGAATTACGAAACGTTAGTTGAACAGGCTGCGGATCAAGGATATATTAAAAAGGATGTACTAGAATCTTTGCGGGAATGGAAATCTTCCCCTTCAACTTGGAAACAATAATTATGGGACTTACAACAATTACAGGGAATACAGCACAAGTAAATTCTAGTGTTGCGGAAGTGAAAGCTTATTTGGCTAACATGAATAATTTCGAACATCTTCTTCCTTCGGATAAGATATCCGATTTCCAAGGCGGAACAGAGAAGTGTTCTTTCAAAATTCAAGCAGCTGCAACCATTAATTTGGTTCTTAAAGAAGTTACAGAATCGTCCATTATATACGGTTCAGCAGCTCCAACTCCTTTTCGGTTTACCCTTACGGTATCTATAGAAGAGGTTGGTGAAACCTGTGTGGTTAGCCAAGTGTGCGAGGCTGAATTAAATGCAATGCTAAAAATGATGGTTGAAAAACCACTCACAAAACTGTTCAATCACATTGCAGAACAATTGGAAAAAAATCTAGCCTAACCAGCGGATTTCTTTCATCGAATAGGTACAAGGGGAGTTATTTGCTAAATCAAGGGCAAGTAACTCCCCTTGATTATTTACACCAAAAACCTGAAGTTCCTTTACTGTGTTTGTTTTTAGATCTTCCACCATCCGTTTCCCCATATTCCACAGCACATCCAAATACTGCTGCTCAATCAAATCATATTGCGCCAATTCAAGTAAAGCTATACCGGAATTCAAGAATTGCAATAAAGCCTGAGCAACCGCTTGTACCGCTACCACTTTTTTTGTCTCGATTTGAAGCGAAGTTCCATTCACATCCTCAGGAAATTCCAGTTGGTTAACATTCAATCCTACACCTATTATATGGCTTGTGTATTTCCCACCAGACATTACACTTTCAATGAGGGTTCCGGCCACTTTTTTACCGTTTATGAGGATATCATTGGGCCATTTCACCTCGGATTTGAGCCCATATTCGGTGTTGAGGTGGTTCGAAACCTGGAATGCAAACCATTTGGAGAGAATAAAAAAGTTGGAAAAAGTAAGCTGAAACCCAGGCAAACAAATGGACAATAAAAGGTTTTTTCCAGACGGTGAATGCCAAGTAGTTCCACGCTGACCCCTGCCGCCCGTCTGATAATCTGCCATAATAGCAGTTCCCAAACCTATTTCGCCATCTTTAACTAAATTGGCAGCATAATTGTTAGTAGAATCTACGGAAGGAATTCGGATAATATTTTCTGAAATTTGAAACACCCCACAAAATTAGAACTGTTTATGGTTCTTAGGAAACCCTTTCGTATTTTTACCCCTAATTTTATTCAATGAATCAAAGAACAAGTGCACTTTGCAAAGCCATAATTGACGGTATGGCGGACAAAAAAGCCAAGAACATCGTCCAAATAGACCTTACAAATGTACAGGGTGCCGTAGCTGATGTTTTCATCATTTGCCATGGAGATTCGTCCACTCAAACTGAAGCCATCGGTGATGGTGTAGAAAAATCTACTAAAGAACAACTTTCAGATTTACCCATCCACCGAGAAGGAAAAGCAGTGGGGCAATGGGTTATTTTAGATTACTTTGATGTGGTTGTTCATATTTTCCATCGCGATTTCCGAGAAGTATACAACCTTGAGCAATATTGGGGTGACGGAGAAATTGAAGAAATTAAGCAAGCAGGCTAAACATGACAGACAAAAAAGACAACACCCCTCCTAAAAAGGACAACAAAAACACCAAAAAATCCATTAGTTTTTACTGGATTTATGGTGCTGTAGCCCTCATATTATTATCCCTTAATTTATTAAACTGGAACTCAGCTATTGCCCCTACTAACTATGGTGAATTTACCACGATGGTTAAAGAAGGTGACGTAAAAAAAGTGATCGTTTTTAACGAACAATTTGCTGAGGTTACCATAAAAATAGATGCCCTCGATAAATCGCGGTACAGTGGTAAAGTGAAAAAACCCTTGGTTGGAGAAACCAACTACGGACCTCATTTTAAGTTCAACCTGCCCGCAGGAAAAGAACGTTTTTCGGAATTCTTGGAGACAAGTCGGACCGAATTTGAAATTATTGTGGACTATCAAACCCGCGAAAATTGGGGTGGAGAAATTCTTCAATGGATTTTCTTCCTAGCCCTGATGATTGGGGTTTGGATGTTTATTATGCGTAAAGTTGGTGGTGGAGGTGGTCCCGGTGGACAAATTTTCAACATCGGAAAATCGAAAGCTCAGGTTTTTGATAAAGGCAAGGGAACCAACATTACGTTTAAAGATGTAGCCGGATTGGAAGGCGCAAAAGAAGAAGTGGAAGAATTGGTTGACTTTCTTAAAAAGCCAAAAAAATACACCGAACTTGGAGCGAAAATTCCTAAAGGGGCCTTACTTGTAGGACCTCCAGGAACTGGGAAAACTTTGCTTGCAAAAGCAGTAGCTGGTGAAGCTCAGGTTCCTTTTTTCTCCTTGAGTGGTTCCGACTTTGTTGAAATGTTTGTGGGTGTTGGTGCTTCAAGAGTACGTGACCTATTTAAACAAGCTAAGGAAAAAGCACCTTGTATTATTTTCATTGATGAAATAGACGCTATTGGTCGTGCTCGCGGAAAAAACGCGAACATGGGATCCAATGATGAACGGGAAAACACCCTAAACCAATTACTTACTGAAATGGACGGTTTTGGGACCAATTCAGGCGTAATTATTCTGGCCGCGACCAACCGAGCTGACATCCTCGACAGTGCTTTAATGCGGGCAGGTCGTTTTGACCGTCAGATATACGTGGATCTTCCCGACTTAAACGAACGTCACGAAATTTTCCAAGTTCACCTGAAGCCATTAAAATTGGCCAAGGACTTGGACATTGATTTCTTATCCAAACAAACCCCTGGTTTTTCTGGTGCCGACATTGCCAACTTGTGTAATGAAGCGGCATTAATTGCTGCCCGGAAAAAGAGAACAGAAGTGGTAAAACAAGATTTCTTGGATGCCGTTGACCGTATTGTTGGTGGGCTTGAAAAGAAAAATAAAATCATAACCACTTCCGAGAAAAAGACCATCGCTTACCATGAAGCAGGTCATGCTACTATTAGTTGGTTATTGGAACACGCGCATCCTTTGGTAAAAGTAACCATTGTTCCGCGTGGACAAAGTTTAGGTGCCGCTTGGTATCTTCCAGAAGAACGCCAGATCACAACTACGGAGCAAATTTTAGATGACATTTGTTCCGCACTTGGAGGAAGAGCCGCTGAAAAAACCATTTTTGGGAAAATTTCTACCGGAGCACTATCCGATTTAGAAAAAGTAACCAAGCAGGCGTATGCAATGGTGAAGATTTATGGTTTGAGTGAAGAAGTTGGAAACATCAGCTTCTACGATTCATCAGGCCAAGGATACGGCTTCACCAATCCCTACTCTGAGCAAACAGCACAATTGATTGATCAGGAAGTTAAAAAACTGATTGAAACGCAATATAAACGCGCTTTAGAATTACTGAGTCACAACAAAGAAGGCTTAACTACTTTGGCCAATTTATTAATTGAAAAAGAGGTCATATTTAAGGAAGATCTTGAAAAGATTTTTGGACCACGACCTTGGGTTGTGGAGGTTAAGGAGCCAATAAAAAAAGCACCTAAACCTGTAGTAGCAGCCGAAGATGCTGAAGTGATTTCGGAAGAGAAGGATGCGGAAGGGGAAACCAAAGTGGAGGAACCTACCGACGCTGCTGACGCTAAACCTGAGAAAAAAAGCTAATGGCTAATTTCGATTCTTCAGACTGGGTTGCTGTATATAGCTCCGGATTTATCCCTAAAGTGGAACTATTTAAGTCTCTTTTGGAAGAGGCGGGCATTCCAGCAATTATCCACAACCAAAAGGATACTTCTTATGGCTTTGGTGAAGCCCAATTGTTTGTGAAATCGGAATTTGCAGTGAAAGCCAAACACTTAATTAAGGATTAGTTTGAGCAATTTAGTAACCCGTATAATTACTGGCATTGTTTTTATCATCTCGGTGGTAGCCAGTTTGTATTTCGACCCGGTAATTGCTGCTGCCTTGTTTTCCTTTTTTACCTATACAGGCTGCAAGGAATATTTCCGAATTGCATTTGAGGAAAAGGTCAATATAAAAACGGAGTTATACGCCATCCTCATTGGCGCCTTTGTTTTTCTAAACACCTACCTAAGCTCAAATGCATTCAGCCTAATGTTGGGATTAATCATTTCCATCATTTTTGGAATTGAAATTGCCAGCTCTAAAAAAATGGATTGGAACAAATCCGTTCATGCTTTAATCCCATTGCTTTGGTTAGGAATTCCCTTTGCCATTTTTATTGGTTTTTTAAGCGACCATCAGTTTGGTTTCAAACATGCGTTAGCTATTTTGGTAGGTGTGTGGAGCAATGACTCTATGGCTTATGTTACAGGACGCATGCTAGGACGAAACAAATTTGCACCAACTATCTCCCCAAACAAAACATGGGAAGGAGTTATAGGAGGAGTTGTTTTTGCTGCTGCAGCAATGGTGTTGTTGTTTCCTGACGTTTCTTGGTATTTGGCGGCCCTTATTGGAGCAACCGTTGGCTTAGGAAGTACCATTGGCGACTTGGTTCAATCCTTTTGGAAAAGATCAGTTGGAATTAAAGATTCGGGAAAAATATTCCCAGGCCATGGCGGAGTGCTAGACCGCTTTGATGGTTTTATATTTGCAGTACCCGTTGCGGTTTCATTATTTTATTTTTTTAAACTATGACAATTCACAAAGAAGGATATCGGATCATTTTGGTAACCATGTTATTGGTAGCCATTGAGTTTTATACCGTTTTTAGCCTAACAGATGACCCCGCTTTCCGAGCTATCGGATATGGAATAGGTTTAATCTTTTTTCTTTTGGTCCTTCAATTTTTCAGATTCCCAAATCGGAAGTTAGATGCTGGAAAAAATCAAGTGGTTTCTCCATGCGATGGTAAGGTAGTTGTTATTGAAGAAGTAGAAGAACCTGAATATTTTAAGGATCGTCGTTTGCAAGTATCTATTTTTATGTCACCCCTTAACGTTCACGCAAACTGGAGTCCAATTGAAGGTGAAGTGATGTACGACAAATACCACGAAGGAAAATTTCTAGTGGCTTGGCATCCAAAAAGCAGCACAGAAAACGAAAGATCTACCGTAGTTGTAAAAAACGACTTCGGTAAAGAAGTTCTTTTTCGACAAGTAGCCGGAGCTGTTGCAAAACGGATTATTTATTACCCCACTAAAGGAGATAAATTAGAGCACGCTGAAAATTATGGCTTCATAAAATTTGGTTCCCGTGTAGATCTTTACTTACCACTAGAAGCAGATATACATGTTAAAATAGGTGAAAAGGTGAAAGGGATTGAAAGCATTATCGCAACGATTTAGTATATTTAGACAAACAATCTACTACTATGAAAAAATTAGCGATAATTTGTACGGCAGTATTTGCATTAGGACTTACTGCTCCTGTATTAGCAAACACACTTGGAAACGAAAACCCAACAGAGATAGTTGTTAAGGGTAAGGACAAGAAAAAGAAGAAGAAAAAGTGTAAAAAAGCGAAGGCTTGTTGCAAAAAGTCTACTGCAAAAAGCTGCAACAAAAAGGTTGAAAAAAACGCAGAAAAAACGATAGAGAAAAAAGACTAATTCAGTTGAACATCTCAAGTAATTGGGGCAATTCAGAAATTTCATTTTTGAATTGCCCTTTTTTATGTCCTGCTGGATTATACCAAATACCCTTTACACCCACCTCATCAGCAGCTTTAGCATCCGTATGCAGCTCATCTCCCACCATCCAAACATCCTGCATCTTCACTGCTTCGCTGTCGCAAATGGCTTTAAAATAAGCCGGATTAGGTTTTCTGAATCCGGTTGACTTGGGAGAGTGAATAGTGCTGAGCAAAGGAGACAAACCTGAATGCCTCACTTTTATTTCCTGTACTTCGTGAAAACCATTGGTAGCAACCGACACTCGTATCCCCATTGATTGCAATGTATTTAGAACACCCTTTGCCCCAGGAATTAGGTTATTCTTTTGCGGACAGGCTTCGATATAATCTGAGGAAAACTGAGATATGGTAGATTGATCATACATTCCCAATAAATCCAATGATTCAAAAAATGCCCGAAATCGCTTTTGACGAAACTCGGCCTGACTCAACACGTGCTTTTGATACTGTCCCCATAAGTAGGTATTTACTTCATGGTACGTAGACAGGAGATCAGCGGTCCCCACTGGCAGTTTATACTTCTTCGCCAGTTCAAGGATAGTTTCATCCGAATTTTTCTGGAAATCCCAAAGTGTGTCATCCCAATCGAAAAGAATTAAGCTTGGTAAACGCATTAAAAAATACCACAGGAAAATAAGCTCAGAACAAAGGACCAGAAAACAACAGAGGCAGTGAGAACCCAAACAGTTGCGCCACTGTTTCTGAAAAATTTGGCAGAAATAATCGTCCCAATGGGAATCGAAAAAATAATGGGCGTTAAAAGAGCAATACCCGTTAAACCGATCCGGGTTTTAGCCCAAACTGCCAATTTATTAAAAACCGTAAATACTTTTTTCCCTTCTTTTCTTTTAGCCTTCGCTCTTCTCATGAAATAACCGGCCATTGAATAAAAAAAGAAAGTTCCCGTAATTCCACCCAAACTAGTAACCA
>JBLHJD010000053.1:0-14454 GCA_047618705.1 Luteibaculaceae bacterium | reverse complement strand
ATTCTACCTGGTTACCCAACGATTTTTCGACAAAAGTTTTTAAAATTGCTCTTGAAGGTTTGGGCTGTGCGTTATTATTGCCCAAATTCGATAGTATCAAGACTGCGCCTCGGGGAATTACTAAAATCACAACGCACATAAGCCTTATATCATATTCAATGTACCTGATAAATCTGGCTCTAGTATCGGAAGTAATTCGGAATAATTTTCCGCCTGAAGGCCTTATTGATGGATGGTTGACGTATTTTTTATATTGGGGAATAGTAATTGGAGTATCGACTTTCTTATTTAAATATTATGAAAAACCGATCATGAATTTTCGGGATAAAATGAAGTGATTTTCAGGCCCGAAAGATATAATCTAAATAGCCTGATGGCTCTATAATATTAGGTGTTACCTAGTTTTGAAGCTAATTAAGCTTACCTGATATTGAGCTTTCGGCCTGGCTAAGTTTTAACTTAATTCTAAACGCTTGTATAGGAGAATCTTATTCATTTCCCAGTGAAACATTTATTGCAATGCAAAAGCACCACCATTACATCATCCATAAGCCCTACGCGTATTTATCCCAATTCGTTAATAATCAGACCAAACGCAAGAACAAAAAATTGCTGGGCGAGTTGGGTGACTTTGCGGAAGGGACCATGGCTATAGGTCGGCTCGACGAAACGTCTGAAGGCCTGTTGTTGTTGACCACGGATGGGGCAATGAGTGAGTTGGTGCGCAGCAAAAAAGTGGAAAAGGAATATTATGTGCAGGTTGATGGCGAAATTACAGATGAAGCCGTGCAAAAAATCAGGAATGGCGTTGAAATTCGCTTGCCAACGTCCTTGTACACCACCTTGCCCTGTGCCATTAAAAAGTTAGTGCCAGCCCCCAGTTTCCCAGAACGATCTAGGAGAGTCCGGGACGATCGGCACGGGCCCAGCACTTGGGTATCCATAACCCTAGTTGAAGGTAAATTCCGGCAAATCCGTAAAATGACAGCGGCTGTGGGTTTTCCTACACTTCGGCTGATTCGGGTTCGGATAGGGGAGATTGAATTGAATCAGTTAGGATCTGGGGAAATAATGGAAGTCGAAAGTTTTGAAGTGTAACCTTGGATGGAGATAGTCAAGGATTCTTCTTTTCTTACTTTTAGGTTTTCGTAATCGAATGGATAATGAACTATAACCATAAAAAATTTAGACCTATTTCGAATACGCCGAATGCGGAAACCTCCGGAGAAACTATATTCGAGTACATCCAAGAAGGGAATATTATTAGCTCTTCCTATTCTGGTGGTCAAATAAAGGCGGGACATCTAATTGGACTAGTCAACCCCAATGGGGAAATTGAAATGCGCTACCACCAAATAAACCTTCAAGGTGTTTTAATGGCAGGTATTTGTTTTTCCAAACCTGAAATACTACCCAATGGCAAAATCCGCCTTCACGAAACATGGGAGTGGACCTCTGGTGATAAATCCAAAGGGATTTCTGTGCTTGAGGAGATCTAATTGTAGGAAACGGGTAAACTCAAATAAAATTTACGAAGTAGGTTCTTCCTTAATGCCTGGATTTTCAGGGGGTAATCCATTTAAGTCAATAGCATCACCATCAACTCTGTCCACCCAAATATTCAACTTTTTCTTAATCACCTTAAAGTGGTGCTCGTCCTCTGGGGTTACCAATGTTATTGCTTCTCCAGTTGCATCAGCCCGTCCTGTTCTACCTATTCGGTGAATATAATCCTTGGGAGAACGCGGTAATTCGTAGTTAATAACACACGGCAAAAACTCAATATCAATTCCCCGGGCCAGAAGATCGGTGGTTACAAGGATATTTAATCTGCCCATCTTAAAATTGTCCAATCCAGATGTACGGGCATTCATGCTCTTTTTACTGTGGACTGCCTTGGCATCAATCCCATTTTTCCGGAGCTTGTCGGCCACGTTGTCTGCTTTGTAGGTAGAAGAGGTAAAAATAAGCACCTGCTTGTAATTCCCTTGCTTCAGAAGGTAGCGCAGCAATGGCCCCTTTTTCTCTTCGGAAACATAGTAGGCCAACTGACTAATCTGCTCTACGTTGGATTCTTCCGGAACTACATTCAGCACAACCGGATCCTGAAGGAGGAATTGATTAATTTCCTCCACTTTTTCACTTAAAGTGGCCGAAAAAAGGAGGTTTTGTCGCTTTTTTGGAAGCAAAGCGAATATTTCCTTCATTTCATCCTGGAAACCGAGATTCAGTAATTTATCGGCTTCATCTAGAATAAGGGTTTGTAGTTTGTTGAACTGAACGGCATTGGACTTCACCAAATCCAACAAACGGCCGGGCGTGGCTACCAACACCGAAATCCCATACAGAGCTTTCATTTGTGGGTTGATAGAAACACCCCCATAAATAGCCATGGTTTTCACCGGAGTGCTAACCCCTCTAGCGAACTGGTTAAAAACATCCTTCACCTGTTCTGCCAATTCCCGCGTAGGCACCAATACAAGAACATCTACTTGCCTATCTTTTGGGCCTTCTTTTCCATTGAGTTGGGCTAATACGGGTAGCACATAACTAGCTGTTTTTCCAGATCCCGTTTTGGCAATTCCAAGCACATCTTTCCCCTGGAGAATCACTGGAATAGCTTGTTCCTGAATAGGGTAGGGCTGCTTGTAATTTTCCTGTTCTAGTATGTCGAGAAATGATTGAGGTAAGCCGAGGGTTCCGAAAGTCATGTTATTTGCAATTTTTTTATCTTCCCAAAGGTAATTGGTATTTAGTAATGCAACTCAGCAGAGCTCGATATTTGTGTGGAGAATTAGGATTGTAACACTTTGCCTCCCCGTGTATCTAATCCAAAAGAATTCCATGAAAAACAATTTGCACAATCTATCCTCGGAAGACCCAGAAAATAGCCTAATTCAAAAATCACTCACTGGAGATAAGGCGGCCCTAGAAACCTTGGTTAAACAATACCAACCATTTATTTACAACGTGGCTTGGAAGTACACCAATGATCCGGAGCAAGCCAAGGATCTAACCCAAGAGGTGCTGATAAAGGTAATTACCAAACTATCCACTTTTGAAGGGAAAAGTTCCTTTAAAACCTGGGTATACCGAATTGTTGTGAACCAGTTTTTACAAACCAAACGCCGCCCAATGGAGGATAGATGGGAAAGTCTAGAATCTTTTGCCACCGAGTTAAATTCTATTCCAAGTCCTGAGTTGTCCGCAGAGGAAGAAATAGAACAAGAATCACGCACTAAAACGGCTCGCACTAGGTGCATGTCGGGAATGCTAATGTGCCTAACCCGGGAACAGCGCTTGTTGTACCTCTTGGGAGATGTGTTTGGTATAGACCACAATATTGGAGCAGAAGTATTTAATGTTAGCAAAGAAAACTACCGGGTAAAATTGGCGAGAACACGCAAAGAATTTCACGCATTTATGAATCAGCAATGCGGCCTTGTTAATCTTGCCAACCCGTGTAGGTGTTCCAAAAAAGCGAAGGCGATGGAAGCCGCCGGGAAAATGAAGGTCAATGAAAAATTATTCGACCCAAACTATTATTCTACTATCCAAACGTATGCTGAAAAGGTGGCTGACGAAGTTGCAGATGTGGTGGACAAAAAGTACATTGATTTTTTCCAAAAACACCCTTCAAAATCAGATTTTAGTGCGGAAACTGTGGTTTCAGAAATCATAAATGACAAGACTCTACATACCTTTTTTAATTAAAATAGATACGGTTTGTAACACCTTCCTTTGTTTTGCATCTAAGTATTAGTTTGGAGCTCGAAATCCAGGCATGAATATTAAATTATACAAGCGTGAAAAAAAGAATTATGTACATTTTAGCCAGTATTGCAGCATTGATCCTTTGTCTATATTTAGTCATGGACAAAAAAGTGCAGGTTCAAAAGGATCTTGTCATTCAAAAAAGTGTGGATGAAGTCTGGGAAATTATGGGAAATCAGTTCGATCAGGTGCACCTTTGGTCAACTAATTTTAAAGATTCAAAACCAGGTGGATTTGAGAAATTTCCAGGTATTTCTTTTTCTGAAAGAATAACAATTACTGATCGCGGGGAAACCATCCAAGCTCTAGATTCTTTTGACCCAGCCAATTATTCGCTCGCATATCACATTACCAAAGGAGCTCCAGGAATTGCCAAACATGCAAGTTCTGTTTGGTCACTCAAAAAAGAAGGGCCAAATGCCTGCACTGTTTTTATAGCGTTTAATATGGAAACAAAGGGACTACTCGGTTTCATGATGACCCCATTAATTAAAAAAGGAATTAGGAATTCTGCGAAGGAAATTGCGGAAGACCTAAAATATTACCTGGAGCATGGTACTCCTTCACCCTTAAAAAAAGGAGAGAAGTAAACCTGAATTTTTGGAATTCCGATGCCCTTCTTCGGACTAGATTAATTGGTCCAATTGGATTACGTCCCTATTTTGGGTGTGTTATTATCGAAATGAATAGCGCTTAGATACTTTCTCTAAGCGCTATTCTTGTTTTAAATCCCTAGCTTTCGTGCCGGAACCAGAATTGCTGTAATTCGGTTCCGTCTTTATAGGCCTCCTTTCATTCAATGAAGGAATCCTTTAGTTTAAAAATGATTATTTCCAATAGAATATGAGTGACCCAACCAATATTTGTTTGTCGTGTGGAATTTGTTGTGATGGAACCCTGGTTGGGTTTGTAAAACTAGAGGCTGGAGAGCTAAATGCAGTTCGGAAAGTCATGGATATTGAAGAAGAAAATGGCGATGGCTTTTTCCTTCAACCCTGTAAAAAGTTTTGCAATGCATGTACCATTTATGAAGATCGTCCCAAGCAATGTGCCAGCTTCGAATGTGGCCTCTTAAAATCAGTGGATCAGAAGGAGTTAAGTTTTGATTCAGCAGTAGGAACAGTCCAGGAGGCCAAACAATTAAAATTGGCTATTGAGAAGCAATTTGCTGCACTAGATTATACCCTAAAATCACCTTCGTTTTATTTTCAAATGGTAGAATTGAAGCGGGCGCTGCTGGCAACCAAAAAGAAGAACGCTTTTTCTGAAGGACATGTAAATCTCGAAAGGGATATAGACCAATTAGGCTCCCTGCTACTCAACAAATTTGGTTTGTCCAATTTTTAGGTATAGCCCTGCAAACATTCCGTTAATTTTCGCAACAATTCAGGGCTTTCTAGGACAAAACTTGGTTGGTTTTAGAAAAATGGGCTCCTACTATTTCTAGGATTTTGTAATATGCCTAATAATCCGACATTAGCAATGTATTATTAACACTAACAAAATAAACAATGGCAAAAATTACTTTAAAAGGAAATCCAGTTAATACCCTAGCCGAATTACCATCCATTGGTGGTCAGGCAAAGGATTTTGCATTAGTAGCCACCGATTTATCCACCAAGACCTTAGCTGACTTTAAAGGCAAAAAATTGGTGCTAAACATATTTCCAAGTATTGATACCGGTACCTGTGCAACTTCGGTTCGGAACTTCAATAAATCGGCAGCGGAGCTCAAAAACACCAATGTATTGTGCATTTCTCGTGATTTACCCTTTGCTCAAGCCCGTTTTTGTGGTGCAGAAGGAATCGAAAATGTGGTAATGCTTTCCGATTTTAATACCGGAGATTTTGGAAAGGATTATGGCCTGAATATTATTGATGGACCTTTGACAGGACTGCACTCCAGAAGTGTTGTGGTACTGGATGAGACTGGAAAAGTAGTATATACAGAACAGGTTTCAGAAACCACAGAGGAACCTAATTACGAAAAGGCATTACATAGTTTGTAGAAAACAGTATGAAGGAGTCTTGAGTATTTTCTCAGGCTCCTTTTTTATTGTCCTTGGTTTTCAATATGCCGGACCAGATAAGCCGCATCTTTAGCAACCCCACCCAAAGTAGCCGATCCCCGGGTGTACATCCAGGGTAAGCCTATGAAGTATAATCCATCAATATTACTCACACCCCGGTGATTTTTGGGGTAGCTATCTGCATCCAATTCCAATCCTTCGATCCACTGAAAATTGGGGCGGTATCCTGTTGCCCACACAATGTTTTTGATGGTGTCTATGGTTTTGAGCTCAAAAATCACCTTTTCGCCCAGTGCATCTTTTGTCCTTCCAGATTTTATGACATTGGGTCTCGACAAAATCTCCTTCACATCGGTTCCAATGACCGGTTGGGTAATCGAATTGATTTTTTTACCGATCCAACTATACTTATTATAACTCAAAAAGCCAATGAGAGAAAACCACCACCACAAGGTTTTTCCCAAAAATACTTGAGGTAACGAGCGAACAGACGTGTCGCCAGAAAAATAGACGTTTCTGGACGGGTCCTTTGAAATCTCATTCAGAATTTGGTATCCCGAATCGCCACCTCCTACAACCAAAGCATCCCCTGCTTGCAATTGATGCGTGCCTTTGTAGTAGTTACTGTGCATTTGGGTAACCGAGGTAGAAAGTTTGGTGTGGCAAGGTGGGGTATAAGGTGTGTGGAAAGGACCTGTGGCTACAATTACATTTTGGGCTTCAAACTCGCCATCCTTGTGGGTGATTACAAAACCATTTTCCCCTTTACGTACAGAGGTAATGAGGGTGTTTAGTTGTACAGGGAGGTCAAATTTCTGCACATAGCTTTTAAAGTAATTGGCCACCTCGTGTTTGGTTGGATAATGCCCTTTAGGAGCTTCAAATTTGAGACCAGGTAAGTGATTGTATTCGGTAGGTGTGAATAATTTTAACGAGTCCCAGCGGTTTAGCCACGAATCTCCAATTTCTTGTCCCCCGTCGATCACCAAAAATTCTTTACCCGAGGTTTTTAGGTGGTAAGCTATGGAAAGTCCTGCCTGCGCCGCGCCAATAATTACAAAATCTAACATCAAGGATGGTTACAATTGGCAACAAAGGTGGGCACTATTCTGCAAACTCAGGGGCAAAAGGTGATTTTTATTCCTTGTTTTTGCAAGTTTTAGTTGCCTCTGTTTAAATCTTGCATCGATTTTTATTCAAATTGATATGAAAATGCGTTTTTAATGCATTTTTCTCCTGATTTTAGAAAAAGGCCCCGGCAATTGGTTGGGATGGTTGGATGCAATAGAATGGATGGGGTTTTGTTGGAGCCAAGGTTTAACCAAAGTGCTTTTTTAGTTGATTGTAGCTGTTTTTAAAACACCCCAATTCACCCGGGGTTAAATTATTAATTGTCACCCTTTTTAACGCTAAATCGGTAAACATATTCTAGCGATTATCAGTGTACTAAGGTTAGTTTCATGTCTTTACCAGGTCGTGTTTGAAGTCGAGTTTTTGGAGTTTGTAATTGGGGGTTTTATAGGCGTTTACTTCTTCGGAACTGTTTTGTTTTTATAATATAATCAGGATAATTCTTTGCTAACCTACGAGGGCTTTAGCCAAAGAGAATGTGTTCATTGATTTAGCGATTTTGTCCATGGTTTTGCTACATTGGTGTATGCGGATATTATTAACAGGTGCCTCAGGATATATAGGGAAACGACTTCTTCCAGTTTTGGTAGAACAGGGGCATGAGGTGATTTGCGCCGTTAGAGATGTGCAGCGCTTTACGCCTCCTCCTTCCTTGTTGGAAAGAATAACGGTTATCCAACTAGACTTATTGAATCGGGAGACCCTAGAAAATATCCCGACGGATATAGATGGAGCTTTCTATTTGGTCCATTCCATGTCGTCCACCTCCAATTATGTGCAACTAGAACAAGAATCAGCAGAAAATTTTCGTGATGCTATTAGTGCCGGATCGGCAAAACATGTGGTGTACCTCAGCGGAATCGTTAATGAAACCAATTTGTCAGAACATTTGGCTTCCCGGAAAAACGTGGAAATTATTTTAGGGCAAGGTAGCTTTCACTTCACCACCTTAAGAGCTGGGGTAATTGTTGGGTCGGGTAGCGCATCCTTTGAAATCATGCGTGATTTGGTGGAAAAAATCCCCATCATGGTTACACCAAAATGGCTAAATACCAAGTGTCAACCCATTTCTATTTCGGATGTCATCCAGATTTTATCGAAAAGCATTTTAAATGAAAAAACCTTCGATCAAGATTTTGATATTGGTGGGGAGGAGATTTATACGTATAAACAAATGTTATTGCTACTTGGGAAAGTTAGGGGCCTAAAACGATCTATTTATACGCTACCCATTATGACCCCAAAACTGTCCTCCTATTGGTTGTATTTTGTGACTTCTACCTCGTATAAATTAGCCATTGCCCTTGTCCACAGCATGAAAGTTGAAGTAATCTGTAGAGACCGAAGAATCAATGAAATTTTGGGTGTTACTACCATGTCTTATCAAAAAGCATTAAAAAATGCCTTCAGTAAAATTGAAAAAAATGAGGTTGTTTCCAGTTGGAAGGATGCCGGCATAAGCAGCGATTTTAATTTTAATATTGGCGAATTTATTGAGGTTCCTTCGTTTGGCTGTTTTCGGGATACGCGGGAAAGAGTAATCAATAACAAGGAATTGTGCCTTAACCGAATATGGAGTATTGGAGGTGAACAAGGTTGGTACTTTGGCAATTGGCTGTGGAAAACTAGGGGATTCATTGATCGGCTTGCAGGGGGTGTGGGCATAAGACGGGGAAGAACTTCAAAAAACACAATAAACGCAGGTGATGCTTTGGATTTTTGGCGGGTTTTGTATGCCAATAAAGAGGAGGGACGTCTGCTCCTGTATGCTGAAATGAAACTGCCGGGCAATGCCTGGTTGGAATTTAAAATTAAAGGAGACACCCTTGTGCAAACAGCTACCTTCCGGCCATTGGGCGTGTTAGGCCGTCTTTATTGGTATGCTGTTTTGCCATTTCACGGATTTATTTTTAATGGAATGATCCGAAACCTTGTGAAATAGTAAAGGAGGTGGCTAAACAAAGTAGTCAGGACTCTATTAAATTGATTCCCTTTTCCAAATAGTATGTTCTTGTTTGGGTTGTGAATGTCACAAGAAAACCTTCCATTTTCTACGTCTTTTTTATTGCCTCTTTTGGTTGATTAAGGTATCTTTCCTTCCTAGTTTTTTCAGCTTCGTCTTTATGTTGAATTTCAGGATTTTCGATAAATAAAGGGAGATGAACTTTTAGACGTAATAATTATTTGAATTTTTCAGGGAAGAAAAAGACTTGAGTTTTTGAGGATGATGCGCTTATTTTCTTGATTTATTCTTTCAAAGTCCCCTGGGTTAATTAGCAATTCTAACTTAAAATTACCATGGAAATAATACACGAGAATAAGGCTTTTATAGTGGTTAACAAACAAGCGGGCCTCATTAGTGAGAAAAGCCCATTTGAGGAAATAACCGTGGAAAACCAGGTTTTAGATCACCTTCAAGCGGCAGTACGAAATCCATTTATTGGAGTCATACACCGGCTAGACCGTGTGACGAGTGGGGTCATTCTTTTTGCTAAGAAAAAAAGTGCCTTAGTTAGATTTAATGGCATGTTCAGTGAGCGGAAGGTTCAGAAAACATATTTGGCTATTGTGGCCAAGAAACCACCTAAGGAGGAGGCTGTACTCACCCATTTTTTAATTAAAAATAAGAAAGACAAAAGGGCGGATGTTGCTCCGGGTAAGTCTAAGGAAGCCTTAGAGTCGAAGTTGTCTTACAAACTACTGGGGAAAAATGAGTTTGGCTACTTACTGGAGGTAAAACCAACAACAGGCCGTTTCCATCAAATTCGGGCGCAATTAGCCCACATAGGTCTTCCCATAATTGGGGACGAAAAGTATGGATCGGATCAAAAATACGAAGCCCTATCAATATGCTTGCATGCTTGGAAATTGAGTTATCCAGACCTAGACTCAGGCGAACCTAAGGAATACGAGGGAACAATGCCTGATAATGAATTTTGGAAGTTTGATTTGGGATAATTAACAAATTCGAGGGTAGTTTTTAATATAAAAGGGAATCATTACAGGCTTGTTGCTAGTTTCAATTAGGAACGCCAATGGGTTTTTATTCAATTTTTGGGAACACATTCGGAGTATGATGGAATTAACGCAAATGAAATTTAGATATGACAATTCAACTAATATGAAAAACGTCCTGTTCTTATTTGCCCTATTTCTTTACAGTACGCCTTGCTTAATAGCCCAAAACCCCAATATTCTTTTAATTATTGCCGATGATTTGGGGGTAGACGCCCTGAATGGGTATAACGTGGGTTCTATTAAACCAAATACGCCGCACCTCGACAGCCTTCGGAATAGTGGACTTAATTTTACCAATGCTTGGGCAGCACCCGTGTGTTCCCCCACAAGAGCAGGTATGTTAAGCGGACTTTATGGAAGTAAGAATGGGGTAAAATCGGTTCCTGGAAACCTGGATACGAGCCACACTTCCTTATTTAGGAAACTCAAAGCCGTTAACCCAAGCTACACCGTTGGCGTTTCTGGGAAATGGCACATTACTATGCCGGTAAATGTTTTGCACCCGTATTTGCACGGAACAGACCATTACATGGGAGTTATTGAAGGTGCCGTTTCGGCCTACGACAATTGGGAGAAAACGGAGGGTAATACCACAAATAGTTCCACCGATTATGTAACGAGCTATTTTACGGATGATGCCATTGGCTGGATTAATAATCAAAACAACCCTTGGTTTATGTGGTTGGCCCACGTTGCACCGCATACTCCTTTGCATGTTCCTCCAGCTCATATGTTTACTCAAGCGGCTACCAACTCCCTTTTTCAACAGTATTTGGCCATGGTGGAGTCCTTGGATTATGAAGTAGGGCGCTTACTAGATTCCTTAACCCCCGATCAAAAAGCAAATACGACAATAATATTTATTGGAGACAACGGAAGTCCCAATAACGTGCTCCAAGATTATCCAGCCCTGCACGGAAAAGCCAGTTTGTACCAAGGAGGAGTTCACGTGCCCATGTTTGTTTCGGGGTATGGCGTTGCACGAATAGGGGAGTCTGAAGATGCCCTAATTAATGTCATCGATATTTATGCAACGGTGTTGGAACTTACGGGGTCCGAACTACCCGGTGGTATAAATAATAGCCTCAGTTTTAAGCATTTACTCCAAAGTTCAGAACTTCCCAAAAGGCAATACAATTTTTCAGAATTGGATTCCAATTTGCTGACCATTAAAACCCAGGGTTTTGCCATCCGAAATACCACTTACAAACTCATTGAATACCATACTGGACAACAAGAACTATTCAATCTAATCAGTGATAAGTTAGAAACCAATAACCTCCTGTTAGGAACCTTAACGTCCGATGAAGAAAGTATAAAATTGGATTTGGAATTGGAGGCTGACCAAAGGCGGAATTCTTGGTCGTGCAAGGACGATATTCAGAATGGAGACGAAGAAGGCATAGATTGTGGCGGAAGTGTTTGCAATCCTTGTGGCAGTGCTTTACCTGGAACGGGTAATACAAGCGCAATGATTGAAGTATTCCCAAACCCCTCCGACAATTCTATCCGGATTTTGGCGGAAAGTGAAAAAATGGTTGGAATCCGAGTTCTAAACGGAGTTGGGAAGGTCATTTTATCCTACGAAAACGTCAATGCACGCTCGTTTAAATTAGATATTTCGGGGCTAAGTCCCAATTTGTATATTCTCAATTTGGATTTTTCTACCCATACTGTTACACGGAAAATTTTGGTCCAATAACAACTCAAAAACAAGGTAGTATACCGGAAATTTAAGGCCCAATATGTGGTCGGGAAAATGCTAATTAGAAAGTCTATCGCTTTGATTTTTGATGCACAATAGATCCAAAAGTCACCACCCATTCTTGGTTTACTAAACCGCGCGGACTTTTGGAAACAGCTGAAATATATCAGCTGGGAATGAGTAATGGATGGGGCTAAAACGGATTAGGATTGAACTTGGAGATTTTCTTTCCAAGAAAATAATAGATCAACAAACTTGGGTTTCAATTTATATTAAATCCGCTGCTGAACAATCATTTACACTAATTTACACACATTAACCTATTGAAGTTAGGGCCCTTATACTTTTATGTAATCAATCGAAAAAAATCGAATTATGAAAACTAAAAATGTATTGACATTGGCCGTAATAGGTACTATTGCCTTAATGTCCTGTTCCCAGAATAGCCCAGTAATTGAAAATTCCAATGCCAAAAAACCAGCAGAAAAAGGGGCTGTTGTCAAAAAAGAAAATCACCGGTATGGTGGCTGGTATTGTCCCGATAATTTGGGCGGATTCCCAGCTGTGGATATCAACGATTGGGATAAAGTGCCTGTTGTAAATGGAAGGATGCCAACTCAGGAAGAAACGCAGAATGGAACATCACTGATTAACGTTGACATGGAAAAATACCCGAACGCGAAACCTTTGGATATGACCATGCCCAAACTCGCACGTTATTTTAATCGCTCCTCGCAAAAAGAGGAAATCATTATTATTATCCAAGCCGTAAATGTTTCCAATGATTCTGTGGTTGGATTCCGTTTCCTAAATGGAGGTAATGGAAGCGCCTGGTTCAAGGATGTTAAATTGATGTCCGAAAACGAAATAGCAAGTTTGAGTCATTCGAAATTTGTGACCCACCGTGTGGATATTAATGCACCCCGGGATGTAGTTTGGGGAATAATGACTAAACCGGAATACGCCAAAACATTTCAAAATATTTTCGATAAAAACAACTCCTTCACAGCCAATTGGACATCAACGACAAATGTCAATTTTAAATACCAAAATGCAGGCATAGGAACGGCCGATTATGCGGGTGAATTGTACGGTAATATGTACATTCAAAACGACAGTGAATTAGATGATTATCAGTATGTTGAGAAATTCTTTCTTTCCGGAAATGAAGAGACAGGTAAGGCCAAATTACTCATCGTTTGTGGCCCGTTCGGTGCCGATTATGAAAATCAAAAATTCATTCTTAAAAACTGGGCAAAAAAGGTGAAAGAGTTGAGTGAAAAGAAAGGCTAGAATTCCGAATAGAAGTTGTTTATGATTTATAGGGAGTGGACCGATTAAGGTAATTAATCGGTCCACTCCCTTTTTGCTGCAAGGATGTTGTTTTTGATTCCTTCCAATTAAAAAGGAATATTTGGGATGATTTTTTGCCAAATTTCCTGAGAGAACCCCTAATTTTTGACGAATTTCATCAAAATATAAATGCTATTATGGAAGAGCAAAAACCAAAATCAATTAAAACAAGCGGATTATTAGTCGCCATTTTTTCTGGATTTGTAATATTTAGTAATGGAATGGGAGCTTTGTCCTTCTCAGCAATGGGAATGGGCGAAGAATTGGATACTCAACCGGCAGAAAATCCGCACCTATTGTCCTTTCTTTTTTCTCATTACATTGAAATGTGTTTAATCATGGTAATGGTTGGGATTACATCTCTAATTGGTGGAATATTTATTCGGAAATACAAAATGTGGGCAAATCAAATGGTTAGCGTCATATCTGTAATCTTGATATTAGTAATTTGGAGCCTTATGACAAGTTTCTTCCTAATTGCAAGGCAACAAGGAGGAATGGAGTTTATCAGTTTTGGCGCTTTATTTGGTGGTCTTTTTTGGTCCGTACCAATTGGAATTTTGATTTGGTTCCTAAATAAGAAAAAGATAAAAAATCACTTTGATTAATTGGCCTCATTGGGACCAAAATCCCAAATTCAATGAGCTTCGTTGCTAGGTTTAAAGGCATGAGAAAAATAGAATCGCGGGAAGATATAAGCCAATTGGTACACACCTTTTATGGGAAAATTAAAGAGGACAAGCTTTTGGGTTCAATTTTTAATGGACATATTCCCGATAGTAAGTGGCCTGAGCATCTGAGTAAACTCACTGACTTTTGGGAAACCAACTTGTTTGGGATACCCAAGTTTAAAGGGAGTCCTACCCAAAAGCATATTCAAGTGGATAAAAATCTAGGACATACTATTGAGCAGGAACATTTTGGAGTGTGGCTTAATTTGTGGTTCGGAACTTTGGATGAATTATTTGAAGGGGAATTGGCTCACAAAGCAAAAGAAGCGGCGAGGAACATGGCCTCAGGCCAGTATTTAAGTATTTGGCAAAGCCGCCCAAAATAGGTCTATGGTAAAATCGATATTAAAAAAAGTTGTTTTTAGTGCTCTTTCCCTATTTGTTGGGTACCGAACTTGGGATTTATTGGATGTTATCCATGCCAATAAACCCAGTGACTTTGGCTGTTTTCAAACCTGTTTGGTTGCCTTCCTCCTTACTTTGTTCCTAACTGGAGTCTGTGCATTCTTGGGTTTTGCTTTTCCAACAAGCCGCTTATTACCTAATTCATATTACCAAATTAAATCGCCAAAATCAGTGCTCTTTTGGATGCGAATAGGCGGGGTGGCATATTTCAAAAAAGCCCTTCTTTTTTTCTTTTGGGGTAGGGGTGAGAATCGAAAAAAATTCTTCAAAGGCACCAAAAGCGGTCTAGTAGGCTTCGTTTTTCAAA
>JBLHJD010000052.1:0-14640 GCA_047618705.1 Luteibaculaceae bacterium | reverse complement strand
GCTGCATTAACTGCATTGGCATTGTTTGCTGCTTTTGTTGGGTTGGCTGGAATTGATTCTATTGACATTTACAAGGCGGATGTATTGGCCGGTTTGTTTATTGGAGGTATGATTCCTTTTGTATTCTCTGCATTAGCGATTTCGGCTGTTGGTAGAGCTGCAATGGAGATGGTACATGAAGTACGTCGTCAGTTCAGAGAGATTCCAGGAATTATGGAATACAAAGCAAAGCCAGAATACGAAAAATGTGTTGAGATATCAACAAAGGCATCTATCCGTGAAATGATGTTGCCAGGAGCTATTGCTTTGGTTGTTCCTGTACTCGTAGGATTCACTTTTGGACCTGAGGTTCTTGGAGGTGTATTGGCTGGTGTAACTGTAACTGGTGTGTTGATGGGTATTTTCCAAAGTAACGCCGGTGGTGCCTGGGATAATGCTAAAAAATCATTCGAAAAAGGAGTTGAGATTGACGGTAAAATGGAATACAAAGGTTCTGAGGCACACAAGGCTTCTGTAACTGGAGATACTGTTGGAGATCCATTTAAAGATACTTCTGGACCATCAATGAACATCCTTATTAAATTGATGTCTATTGTCTCTTTGGTAATTGCTCCTCACATTAGTGTTGGTGATCACGGAACTCCTCAGGTTGATGAAGTGAGAATAGAAAGAATCATTGAGAAAGAAATAAGCAATGAAACTAGAGATATTCTGAATGAAGAAACTGGAGAAACTTCAGTTGAAACTTTAAGAATTACAAAAACAACAACAACAGATAACGGTATAATTACTGTTGTTAATGATACTGTTGTTAATCCAGCAATGGAAAACACAGAAGATGTGAAGACCATTAAAAAAGAGATTAAGACCAATTAATCCCGAATTTGAATACCATTAAAAAAGGCTTTCCAATTTGGAAAGCCTTTTTTATTTATACCTACTTTTAGCACCAAGACATAGAAACTACAAGGATGGGAAGCATACGAGAACAATTGGAAGAAAGTTTATCTGTTTTGGAGGCGTTTTTAGCAACTAGTCCGGAAGTGAAAATTGCCCAAGCTGGGGACATTATGGTCAAAAGCCTCCAAAGTGGTGGGAAAATTTTGGCTTGTGGCAACGGAGGTTCCATGTGTGATGCTATGCATTTCTGTGAAGAACTTACCGGTAGGTATCGGGAAAACAGAAAAGCAATTCCGGCAATTGCCCTCTCCGATGTTAGCCACATTTCTTGCGTTGGTAATGACTATGGATTCGACTCCATTTTCTCAAGAGGTGTAGAAGCCTTTGGTAAGCCCGAGGATACCCTTGTGGCTATTTCCACAAGCGGGAACAGTGCCAATGTAATAAAGGCTATTGAAGCGGCTAAAAAAATAGGTATGTCGGTAATTTGCTTAACTGGAAAAGACGGTGGAAAAATGAAAGATCTGGGTGATCTTGAAATTAGAGCTCCAAAAACGCACTATGCAGATCGGGCCCAAGAAATCCACATTAAAGTAATTCACAACTTCATTTTCCACATCGAAAAAGCCCTTTTCGGTTAACCTATTCTTCAGTAAGAGTGTAGTTTAATTAAAAGACTATGCTGGCTTCTGTAACATCTGCCTCCCTTTTGGGAATTGAGTGCATCCCCATTAAAGTTGAAGTACACGTTGGAAAAGGCGTGAAATTTCATATCGTAGGACTCCCCGATAATGCCATAAAAGAAAGTGAACGCCGCATATACGCCGCCATTCAAAACTCAAGCTACAAAGGTCCAATACATGGCGTAATAATCAACCTTAGTCCCGCCGACATCCGCAAAGAAGGAAGCGGTTTTGACCTTCCTATGGCCCTTGGTTTATTGGCCGCCACCGGACAAATCCCGAAACATCACCTCGAAAACACCTTATTTATTGGCGAATTGGGGTTAGACGGATCCCTTTCTCCTGTAAAAGGAATACTAAGCATAGTTCATTACGCAAAAACAGCCGGACTAAAAGCTGTTTTTGTACCCAGGAAAAACTACCTCGAAGCAAAAAAAATTAAAGGCATCACCATAAAAGGCATGGACACTTTGGTTCACGCAATCCAAATTCTTGAAGGCTCAGAAAGTGGTGAATTCCCCATTAACAGCACAAGTAATGACGGCCCCAAAAGCTCCTTGTGTTTTTCGGACGTAAAAGGACAGAAGATAATTAAACGGGCATTTCAAATAGCGGCTATTGGCCGCCACAATCTTATAATGATAGGTCCTCCTGGGGCTGGTAAAACGATGCTAGCGCGGCGATTTTCTGGCATCCTCCCTCCTATGCGGGAAGATGAAATAATTGAAACGTCCAAAATCTATAGCCTCATCGGTTCACTGGGTAAAAAACAACTGATAAACCACCGCCCATTTCGGAATCCTCACCATACCATTTCTGATGTAGCTTTGGTTGGAGGAGGGAGTTACCCCCTGCCTGGCGAAATTTCCTTAGCGCACAATGGAGTCCTTTTTTTGGACGAATTACCTGAATTCAAACGGCAGGTTCTAGAAGTATTACGGCAGCCTATTGAACTCCAAGAAATCAAAATTTCCCGGGCTCGATTTACGGTCACCTACCCCTCCAATTTTCAGCTTATAGCAGCATTAAATCCATGTCCGTGCGGATACTACAACCACCCAAAGCAAACCTGTTCTTGCAGCAGCATGATGGTTAGCAAATACCTTTCAAAAATAAGTGGCCCCCTACTCGACCGAATCGATTTACATGTTGAGGTAACTCCAGTTGAAATTGCGGAACTGCAAGATACACGTTCCGAAAAAGCACGCAGTACACAGGAAATTCTGCACGAAAACATGCAAGTTCACGAATTCCAAAAAAGCAGATTTGGGACAAGTCCCTATATTCCAAATGCGAATTATTCTATTCCCGAAATTCGAAAATTTTGCTCCTTGCCTCCCGATGGCCAAAAAATGCTTGGAGTTTGGATGGAAAAACTGCAATTATCAGCGCGGGCTTATCACAAAATTTTGCTTTTAGCACGGAGTATTGCCGACTTAAATTTTTGCGGTGAAATAAAAACAGAACATTTGGCAGAAGCCATTCAATTTCGGAATTTAGACCGTGGAAATTGGACCCAGAATTCGAGGTAATTCTAGCATTCCAAAAAAAAGGCTAACAAATAATGTAAAACCTTTGTCGTTCAGCGGTAAAGGAGGCAACCAAATCCTTTTTTTTCGTTTATTTGTCGCAAACCTGTGCATTATGCCAAGGACGATAAAAACCCTTTTATTATTACTATTGACAAGTTGGTCGGGATTGACCTTTGGTCAGATGTGTTACCCTCCTGTGGTATCACCAACACCAGAGTGCTACTTCACCTCTGTTACACCTGCTAATTTCCCCTTATTTAACTATTCAAAATTTGGTCCTGCCAATACCGTTGGTTTGCTTAATTTTGATGATAGAACAGCGGATATTGATGATCATTTAGACTATTTCAGAGGATCGAATTATAAAACCTATGTGCAATTCCGCATAGACAATCCACCTCCAGGACAAAATAGTTATTTTCTTACCGCCTATTTGGATTACGAGGATGATCAATTATCTAATGCAAATACTGGTGCCAGTTTCTTTAATTACCTAGTTTTTGCAGGGTCACCAAAAGTTCAGTCCTTTTCGGATTCAATTCAGTTTTTCATCCCCAACAATACCCCTTTGGGAAAAGCTCGATTGCGGATAATTCTAAATACCTCGAATGGCGGGGCTAGTAGCTCATGTGGCCCTCCCAGCCCTGATAGCAAAGGTGAAGTTCTAGACTTCAGAGTGAACATCCGTTGTACTCCCAACACCATTTCGAACAATGATTTCATTCAAGAATTTAAATTGGAAAATTCCAGAGGTACTGTTTTTCACCAAGGGAATTCAGGCATAGGAAATTCTTCTGGAATTGCCAATTACGAAAACAATTACAAAAACACGGGTTATACCGGTGACGTTCACCAAGGAGATATGCAGGACTTTTATCTGCGATTTTACGGAGAACCCGGAGAAACGTATTATCTCTACACGTTTTTAGATTACAACAATGACGGTGGGATTGAACAATTCGAATCTCATGGAAGTCAGACTGTGGCATCCTTCTCTAATTTCCTCGATTTCAACTCTCAATTCATGATATCGAGTGCTCATGAAACTCCTCAAAACGCTCGACTTCGGGTTTTCATGACCAACTCTCCCATTACGGATCCATGCCAATTAACTGCTCGGGGCGAAATCCATGATTACAAATTAACAGTTCGGTGTCCTACCTATGAATTTGATTATTCCTTTTTAGGAATGACACAACCAGATTCAATCCGTGTTTATCCCGGTGAGCGCCAAGTTCCAGTAGCTAAATTTGCTTTTAGAGCTGATGATGGATGTGAGTTTGTAAAGTACCCTCAGTCTATTAAGTTTAAACAAGGGAACACGACCGACCCGGCTGATATTGAACATTTTTATATCCATTACAATACGGCGGACGATTTTAATAGTTCTAGTGTCATTTATGACGCTATTACGGCAGCAACCATGACTGCTCCCCTCAACATGAATTTTGCTGATGGGGATAATTTCTTTTGGATCAGTTATGATGTAACTGAAATTGCCAAACCTGGAAATAAAATTGATGCCTTAGCTACAGAATTTCTGGTTGGAGATGATTTCACGTCTATTGACCACATTAATCCAGACGAGAATCCAGCCGGTGAACAAATCATTGTTTACGATTACTGTTTCCCTCAAAATCCAAAAGGATATGCGCGTTTAGCCTCTTTGAGGTTGGATTTTGGAACAACTATCTTAGTTCCTGATTCCCCTGGATTTTTTCAGTTTGAGGAAAATGACACTTTGCTTTTTACTGGTGGTAACACCATGACATTTAGCTCTGGGTGGGAAGATGGACTGGAAAATTCGGCAAGTTTTATCCGCGTTTTTGTGGACTGGAACTTTGATGGTGATTTTGAGGATCCGGATGAACGTATTGACTTAGGTTATGTCCCTGACGGTGCTGTAAATTACCCCCTACAGGCAACTCTTCCTGTTCCTTATTCCATGACTCCCGGAATCACCAAATTGAGAGTTGTTGCAGGACCATCCAACGGCGTATGGGGCCCTTGCGATGCTGGAGTTGGTCATTTTGTTGATTTCACGGTCCGTGTTTGTGGTAAAGCCCTCGATTTATCCCAGCAATATATTTGCCAATCCAATGAAGCAGTTTTTGGATTGAGTAATTACAATGGCTCTTTTGAGTGGGAATTATTAAACAACACAACCTCTACCTGGAATGGAACAGGGGATAATGACGGTTTCTACAAAACAAATACCGCCACTGAAACTATAAGAACCCGATTAAAAATAGACGCTTCTAACATAGGGTGCCCCGTTCCAACCTACTCTTCAGAGACGTATGGAATTCGCCCCACGGCTCCCGATTTCACGGGAACAACTGCCGGAGATCCTTGTAATGAAGTTCCAGCTAATTTGATTGTTTCTTACCCCTACCGGTTTAACTTATTTAACGATGGCGACACTACGGATATTATGGACGGCAATGGTTCTGGAATCCCAGTTCCAAGTTACTCAAAACTCATTACAAGTTCTGGAGTTCAACCTTTAAGCATTGATCCATTAAGTATTGCCAAAGTTTGCGTAAAAATTGCGCATACTGATTTTAGTCAATTAGCCTTGGATTTATTCCAAACCACTTCAGGAAAACGAGTTCGTCTTTTCGATTTCCAAGATTTTTCTGGAGCCGAAAACTCCGAACTGTGTTTTACTTGGGACGGAACAGAACCAAATCAAAGTGCAACTCGCGGAACCTTTAAGTCACAAGACGACTTCCGCTTTTTTAATAATGAGAATGCAAATGCTCAATGGATTTTGCAAGTTTCCGACAATACAACGGGTGGAATTGGTGAAATCCAATCGTGGAGAATGGAGTTTGGGCGCTTTACCAATACCTGGGCACCAGCTACTGGACTAACTGTTACAACCGGGGATAACACACTGGCTAACCCCAATGGAAACACCCAATATACTGCCACTATTAGTGATGGGAATTGCGAAATACCTAACTCTTATTTACTGAATTATTACGTTCCCAATGTTACGATAAAGGATAAACTGAATGACACTATTGCTATTTGTGGCGGAGCCAACACCTATGTTGCAGAAGTTATTAATGAGCAAAGTCCAAACTACACTTACGATTGGTTTATTAATGGGGTACCGCAAGGAGTAAACAACACAAGTTTTTTCACAACAGCCTTGGCGGATGATGACATTCTAAAAGTTGAATTAACAAACACGGATGGTGGCTGTGTGAAATCATACATCGACACGGCTCGTGCGGTGGTTTTCCCAACATTAAACCCAGCCTTTAGTTTCCAGACTTCTTATGTAAAAGGACAAAGTTGTTTAGGTGCTCCCTTGGATTTCGAAATTAATCCGGTTGACACAGGAAGTGCTCCAAGGTATACTTGGATATTAAATGGAGATACCGTACTCCAAGGAGACACCTTGTTTTCTGTAAATGGCCTTCCGCAATCTTCACAACTCAATATTTATTTGGAAGTAGATGACCCGTGTGCATTTCCGCCAATGGTGATTTTTGACACGCTACTTACCTTTGTCCAGGCAACCTCACCTAACTTAAGTTTGGATCACAATCTCCGAGGCGACTCTATTTGTGCCAATGAAAGGCTGGAATTTTTGGGTGACATAAGTTACAACGGGTTTAACGGAGGCATGGATTTCCAGTGGTTATTAAACGGGGTAAACCTCAATGTACCCACTGCTGATTTAGTTCTTGACACCTTGAGTGGCCAAAGTGATTATGAATTGGTGTTTTTAGCAACCAACGGACTCTGCGTAGTTCCAGATAGTATTTCCGACACCCTCAAATTTTCTATTGCTCAGCCAAGCGACAGTTATTTAAAAATCGGAAAATCCACCCCCTTTATTTGTAATGGGGACACTGGGTTTTTTAAGGTACTTGACGCTAGTGGGTTTGATGCCGGATACTCCGTTAACTGGTACAAAGGGAATATTTTAATGACCAACCAAAATGGTTCAAGTGTTGGTATTCCCAACTTCCAAAACAACACCACTGTTCGGGCCGAAATGATCAGTGATTTTGGTTGTGCAACTCAAATAGAACTGGACTCAGCCCGAATTCAGGTTCCGACTTCCAACGCAATAAACACCGCCTTCACCATAGGTTCCGATGGAATACTTGGATGTGAAGGGGATCTTATCTCCTTTGCTGAATTTGAAAGTAAAGGAAAAGGGGCAAACCCAACTTTTACTTGGTATGTCAATGATGTACAAGTTCAAACTGGGTCGGGAAACACCTTCCAGGATCAAGTTTTTGGAAAAAACGACAGTATCTACTGTGTCCTAGAAAGTAGTCATTCGTGTGCACTTCCAAAGAACTTGGCTTCCAATATGGTTTACCTTTCCTTAAAGGACACTGTTCCGGCGAGTGCAGAACTTAGCTCTACCGAATTTGATTTATGTCAAGGAGAGGATGCCTTAGTAACGGTAGAAAATGGAGTTAACATAGGTAATTTACCGGACTATCGCTGGTACGTCGATGCAGATCGTCAGATTGGGGCGATTAAGAACTTCTATGAACTGGAAGATTATGCGCCAGGAAGTTATTTTGTGTATGCAGAAGTGCTCTCGGGTAATGCGTGTGCTAGACCAAAGGTTCTGAAAACTGAAACCCTCAATATTTTTGTGCACGAAAATCCGGATGCCAAATTTGATTTTGCTTTAAATCCGCAAGGTGGTTATGAATTTACAACTCGTCAGCCAAACGCAGCATCTTGGTTTTGGAGTTACGGGGAATTGGAATCGAGCACGGATCCCAACCCTACATTCACAACCAACAATGACACAACAATTATTGTATGTCAGGAAGTAACAAGCACATTTAGCTGTGTTACTCGGTATTGTGAAACCATTAGCTTGGTTTCTATTTCTGGTGATGAACTTTTGGCACAAAGGATTCATATTTACCCGAATCCAACTTCCGAAAACCTTTGGATTGACTTTCAAAAATCCGAGGAATTGGAAATAAAGATGGTGAATGCCTTAGGACAGGTTTTACTTATTGACAAAAGTAAGGTTGGAGAAAAAACCTGGAAAGTTTCCATGGAAGAAATGCCGTCTGGAATATATCAGGTAATAATATCCAATCAAAAAGAAAAAATTACGGCCAGAGTGGTCAAAAGATAAAAAGTATGAAGAAAGGATTTTTGATTTTCCTTTTGGCCATTCTGGCCAACGTGGGGTTGATGGGGCAATATTGTAACTCTGCACAAGGTGGCGCGAACAATTATATTAGTAGGGTGCGCATTAGCAATACCACTCCCGCATTTGACAACGCTTCAGGTAATTCCACTTATACTGATAATTCTGGATCACCAGTAACTTTGGAGGGTTGTGAAACCTACACAGTCACTATCAATAGTGCTGGAAATAACCGATTTTATGGCTGGATTGATTGGAACAGGAATTTTACATTTGATGCAGGTGAGCTATTTATTAATAAAACAGCCACAAGTACAAGTGCCTCCGGTAATTTTACGGTAGGAAATACGGAATCTGGTAACTACAGGATGCGTTTGGTTGCCCATGATGTTGCGAATGGCGGCGCTTGTGAGACCAATCAAGATACTTATTGGGGTGAAACAGAAGATTACACCATAAACATTGACCAAGGACTTAAACCAGCATTGTCAATTACAACGGTTGCTACAAACCAGTTTAGCACTAATGATGTTTTACTTGGAACAAACAACAATGTACTTGGCCAACTGGTAATTAGCACTATCGGATGTTCGGATCCAATTAGTTTAAAATCAGTTCAAATTTCGATTGATGCTTCTGATAACCCTACTGTGGATATTTCCACTATTAAACTTTACTCCACCAACCAGAGTGGCGCTTTTGGAACGGGTACTATGCTAAAATCCCTTAATTCAGCAACCGGGTTATTGACATTCTCCGGTTTAGATGAAAACTTGGAGCCAGGCGATAATTATTTTTGGGTTGCGGCAGACGTGCCTAGTTCTGGAACGCTTGATAATTTTATTGATGTGGAAATAATCGATTTCACATCTGAAAACTCTGGAGGAGCGCAAGCCTATGGTGCAATTTCAACAACAAACCCTGTAGGGAAGAGGCAATTAATTAATAATTACTGCGCTGCAGGGGTTACTACTCAGTCGATAAATCAGACCATAGAACGTGTACGATTTAACACCCTAGATTACTCCAACACTGTAACGAATCAGGCTCAAATAGATGTAAGTTCTAGTCAGGAGACCTTCGTTGTACCAGGAGAGGCACATAATTTAACAGTAAACTGGACTAGCTCTTTATTTGACTTAGGTAACCCAGAGGCCACATTCAAAGTTCTTGCATGGATCGACTGGGACCGGAATGGTGTGTTTAATACTACAACAGAACAGTATTATATAGGGGAAGTGGAATCTGCAAATCCATTATTTGACAGTTTTGTTGCAACCCGAACAATTTTGGTGCCCAATCAAACCAAAGTAGGCTTTACAAAAATGCGAATCCGGTTGGTGCTGAATAATTTCAATAATCCTTGTGGGAATGTCGGATATGGACATACCATGGATTTCGGAGTTAGAATTTGTGGGGACGGTACACCTACCGCTTCAGATTTCTCTTGTAATATTGGAAACAATATCTCCTTAGTTGGGTCCAATTTCCCATATGAATGGGAAACAAGTGACAACCCCAATGGTCCTTGGGTAGCAACAGGAGTTGCTGACCAAGATTATGCCCTACCCTCCTACGATTCTACTCTATTTCTTCGAGCTAAAATGAGTATCGCCGATTTCGGATGTATTTCTGATGAAGGTTTTTCATCCACGGTATCTGTGGTTAAACCAAAAACCAATAGTTTAACCGCCACACCCACATCACTATGCCCTGGAGATAGTTCTCTTTTGGAGACAACATACACATATAAACCCGTAACTATTTCTGCAACACCTGCAGCTCTTATCACTGATGCTGAATCAGGTTCAAATGAAAGAGGAATCCCATTAGTTTCAACTATTGATTTCACTGGAGCAGGAATAAATCCAGGTGTATTTGATCCACTAATTGTAAAAGAGGTTTGCTTGAATATAAGCCATCCAGAAATGGGGGACATAAGAGCAATTTTAAAAAATAACGCAACAGGAAAAGAAATGATTTTGTTTGATCGATCCCTCAGTGGTTCAGATTTTACTGGATGTTTTTCCCCTACGGCGTCAGCACTTGCAAGTTCCGGAACTGCACCATATAATGGCACGTACTTACCTGAAGAAACCTTTGATCCTTTTTTAGGAGTAGATCCAAACGCAAATTGGAGTATCAGCCTTCAAGATTATGACAATGCAGGTACAGGGTCTGAAGGAACCTTAGATGACTGGTCCATGACTTTTGGCCCAGTTTCTATTGAATGGACTCCAAACCAGGGCTTGAGAACAAACCTGGGTGATAGTACTAGAGCGCAACCCAGCCAGGCAACTTTTTATAAGCCAAACTTAGTGGTTAATAACTGTCGGATAATTAACGATTCAATAGAAATCCAACCCTTTGGTTCAACCACTGCGGAGGTTAATGTAACCGACAGCACACTAAATTTCCCTTTTTGCAATGGCGAATCCATCACGTTTACTGCTACTCCAAGTTCTTTCCCTGTTGGTTCTAACTATGTTTGGGAGCACAATGGCGTAGTGGTTGGAGCTGACCAAGACACGTATACCGCCTCTAATTTTATGGATGGGGACACCTTGGCCATAATTCTAAACCTAGTTACTCCATGTATTACGGTTAGTGATACAGACACGGTATTTATGCAAATCACCCTTCCTTTTACTCCTGAAGTTGATTTAAGCACCTCTTCCTCTGGACTTATATGCCAAGGTGAGCCAACCGACTTTATACTAGATATCATTGAAGGAGGAAGTAACCCAACTGTGGAATGGTACGTACAATCTGGAGCAACACGGACCAATGTCCAAACTGGCGGATTAAGCTACACAGACAACGGTAACTTACTGAATGGAGATTCTGTTTTTGTATTTCTAATGGCAGAAGAGACCTGTGCCACACCTCAGCTGGTTAGCGATACTATTGAGGTAATTCTAACACCCGTAGAAAACATTACCTGGACTTTGGCTGCTGCCTACCCTACTGAAGTTTGTGAGGGGTTCATGATTCGTTTTGAAGGAGATTCAGGCCTTGGTACATCTTTTTCTGAATCCGAGATAATATGGACTTTAAATGGTGACACCATCGCGGTTAATTCCATCATTTGGGAGGTAGACACCCTGGCTGCTGGAAACTACACCGTAACAGCCGAATACAAAGGTGGTGGTTGTTCCTCTCCAGCCTCTATTTCAAAATCCCACACATTTGATGTATTTACTTCCGAAGAAAAATTTGTGCTCGCCAAAACGGTTGACCCCTGGAATTGTGCCTTGGATGAAGTAACCTTAGTTGCTCACACCTACAGCGGTTTAGGAACTAACGGGTACTTTAATTGGTACCGAGGGAACGTTTTATTAGAAGGTCCCGGATTTAATGGCGACACCTTAGTTTTAGATCAAGGTGTTAACGGCGAAACAATTAGCTGTGAGATTATTTCCACCCGATCTTGTTCTTTTGACCTTGGAAATGGTGTTGACAAATTCGATCTATTGATTATTGACAACGAAGAAGGTTTAATTGAAATTTCATCCAATGCGCCTTTAGTTTGTGCAACAGATGACGTTACCTTTTTAGGTGATTTTGTTTTTGGAGCTGGTGACAACCCAAGTTACGAATGGTATGTTAATGCCGTTTTAGCAGACATCACCTCGGTTCCAGAATGGCACGTTAGTGGACTAGCCACTGGTTCCCTGGTGCATGCCGAATTGGTTTCGAGCGAGCAATGTGTGTATCCAAGAAAACCAGCTTCAAATACTGCTTTTGTGAAATATATTCCAACCTTACCCGTAACGGCTGAATTGAACTTACCCGATAATACAGGTTGTGCAACAGAAACCATAGCGGCCAACCTTTCTCCTTTTTCCAATTTAGGAACAAATCCAAAGGTAACTTGGTATAAGAACAACATTCAACAACCAGGTCAAAACGGGACCAGTTATGTATTTGAGGCACCTGCTTCTGGGTTTTATGAAATATATGCTCGGGTAGAGTCCTCAGTTCAATGCCCTTCGGACCCCGTAATTGTAACCGCTAAAAAAGAAGTGGACGTATATGACCAACCCAATTCTGATTTCATTTTTGAGCGCGACGGTGACACTTATTTCTTTGTCGCCAACGATCAAAGTGCCACTGAATATGTTTGGGACTTTAATGGTGAAGCATCGGCAACTGGAGCTGTAACATCCCATAAATTCAGCAATTCAGGAAACAAAACAGTGTGCCTTACCGTTACCTCTGCGGAGGCTTGTGTATCTCGTTTCTGCACACAATTCTTAGTCCTTGTTGGTATTGAGGAATTTGAAAAAGTGGATTTCGAGCTATTCCCGAATCCAACAGATCAAATATTGAATTTATCTGGCGATTTTGAAAAATTTGAAATCATCAACACACTTGGCCAAGTGGTACTAAGTGAAGTTGTCCAAGATGGTACATCGAACCACACAATATCTGTACGTGAACTTACTTCTGGAGTATACACAATACGTGTACTCAACGGAGACAAAATGGGAGTTCGCTCTTTTGTCCGGAAATAGGTTTTTATAATTTTGATTAAGGGAGGGGCATGGTGAGTAACTATGCCCCTTCTTTATTTTTAAACAAAACAAAAAATACTTTGCTATGTTTGCAACATGGCAATGATTGAAGAATTAGCAGCAACGGGAAACATCTTTTTCCGATACAGAAGTTACATTCCGTTAGTAATGTATGTTTTAGCAGTTGGAGTACTCTTGTTGGACCCCGCCAATTTTATTGAACCTGGCGATGTAATGTGGTCATGGATAGCAATTGGAGTAAGTGCTTTAGGTATGATTATCCGCTTTTTGGTGATCGGTTTTGTCCCCAAAGCTACGTCCGGAAGAAATACGAAGGCTCAGGTAGCGGATTCATTGAATACCGAAGGAATTTACAAAACAGTGCGCCACCCATTGTATGTAGGAAATTACTTTATGTGGTTAGGTTTGGCCTTGTATGTAGGAAATGTATGGTTCATTATTACTGCTACGTTGTTGTATTGGTTGTATTACGAACGCATCATGTTTGCGGAGGAAGATTTCCTAAGAAACAAATTTGGTGACACGTATTTAGATTGGGCAAAAAATGTACCCTCCTTTGTTCCCAAGTTTTGGTTATTCAAAAAACCAGATATGAATTTTTCTCTCCGGAATATTTTAAAGCGGGAATACGCTGGTTTTCTCGCCACTTTTGTATCTTATGCTTTCATTGACCTAACCAAATCTTACTTTCAAAACGGAACGCTCGAAATCAGTGAATTTTGGGTAAAAGGAGTAATTATTGCAACCGTGGTTGCTGGAGTTTTAAAAGGCTTAAAAAAATTCACTCGTGTTTTGGAAGTAGCAGGAAGATAGTCCTCCCCCAAAACACTGCATATGACACGATGGCTTTTTTTGTTTTTGCCCTTGCTGGGCTCAGCACAATCCTTTACCCATTCCCAAGTAGGTCAATGGGCTCATTCGGCTAATGTTGATAGTCTGCAACTGTACTTTTCCAGCAATCCAGATTGGTCTGAAAAAATCTCCATTGAGGAAATCGAGTTTGAAAATCTCACCTTGGCTTCCAGTTTTTTGGATGGGAATGAATTTAAAGATTACCTCTCATCTTGCCGAAAACTTACTTCAGTAGCATTAAGTACTGCGTTTAACTATGCATTGCAAAAAGAGAAGTTTGGTAACGCAAAAACGTTATTAGGGCACGACCAGTTCGACCCAGATGTACCGTGTTCTGTTTGCCATGGTAGGACTCCAGTACAACAAAGTATCCTAACCACCGAAGGCGGAAGTTTGGTTGAAAGCAGTTGGGAGAAATCACAAAAAAAATGGGGTTATACGGACGATGGTGGGAACTCCACTTTCTATTATGCTGTAGTAGCTCAGGAGCCTTTTTTACTAGCTCAAGTAAATCCAGAACTTTTGAAATTGCATGGTCATGCGGTAAATTCGGATGGGATTACCCCATTTATGTTCGCAGCAGCCAAAGGAATGGAAACCTTGTTTCTGGACATAATAAAATCGCAAGATGCCCCCCCAATAAACTACAGGAAACACATTAGTGTGGATGGGCAATCATTGTTGTCGGCTGCTATTTACGGTGCAAATGAAACCATCATTAATTGGTACTTGAATAAGTTTGGTTATGATGCAGCAATTTGGTCTGCCTCTCCCAATTCACTTGGCCTGCTGGAAGGTCTATTTGCTGGAAACCCTCTTGGTTTTAGCTTGATTGTTGAAAACCCGGAATTTTCTGAGTTGGTTGGGGAGGCTTTCATTTCCATTTTGAATAAAAATAAAGATGGTTTAGGGCTGATTGCCCTTGGAATAAAAGAAGGTTGGATTGACGATACCTTAATTGGCCTTATTTATGAGATCATTGCTGA